>JAYOLW010000005.1:53341-90522 GCA_038120515.1 Rickettsiales bacterium
AAAGTGAGATGAATAATAGAATATCTGCTATAACAATTGTTAACATATTATTTAAGTAATTTTAATTATTAATTAATAAATTTTATAATTATTTTATCTAAGAAAGATAATATTTTATTGTTATTATTTCTATAAGTATTACTTATGATATAGCATATATTTAATAATTATTGGTTATGAATATTAGAGATTTTGAATATTTAATAGCAATTGATGAAGTTAAGAGCTTTGTAAAAGCTGCCGAAAAATGCCATGTTTCACAACCAGCCCTTAGTCAGCAAATACAAAAAATTGAACTGCTATTAAATTGCACAATTTTTGAAAGAAATCACAAAGAAATTATCACGACCAAAAAAGGCAAAGATATCATTAAACATGCTCATATAATTCTTAATTCTTTTACACAAATTAAGAAAATTAATCAATCTATCGAATCTTTGAATATTGGGCTAATTCCAACAATTTGTCCTTATCTACTTCCTCTGATTGTTGATTCAATTAAAGAGGATTTACCAGAATATAAAATTTACTTTCATGAACTTAAAACAGAGGAGCTTATCCAAGACCTAAAATCTGGAACAATTGACATCGGCATAATTGCTTACTTTCCTCATTTAATTGATACTAAGATTTTTTATCAAAAACTTTATGATGAAGAGTTCTTGCTTGCATTACCAAAAGAATCTAATTTGTCTGAACGGGACTTTGGTGATATTATTGCTACAAAACAATTAATGCTCCTTACGGAAGGTAATTGCATGTCTGAAAATATAAAAGACATCTGTTCAATATATCATAATACATCCTATAACGATTTTTCTGCGACAAATATTGAAACAATAAAAAACATGATTAGAATCAATAATGGCGCTGGCCTACTTCCAGAATTATCTTGCCAAAACAACAAAGATTTAAAGCTAATTAAATTTACTAAACCAAAATTTAGAGAAATTGGACTTATAACACGATTAAGCTTTGAAAACACTAACTTGATATCAAATTTAACTGATCTTATAAAAATCAACTATAGAAAACTCTAATCAGCCAAAAAAAACTTGAGGTCTTGTTGCTTTTATGCTACTATCAGATATTAAGTATTTGATATGACAGACTTCCCAACTAACAAAACTTCATCACCAAATAGCAAAATTAGCAGTAGAGCTCAATTTAACCAATATTGGGATAAGGATGATGAGGTTAGCAAAAAAGAAGACAGTAAGGAAGGTTTATCATGGGTAGATAGAATCAAAATGGCAAAAGTAAGAAACAAAACGGATGAAATCGGGCGATAACAAAGTTCTTTACCACAAACTCATTCCAAAAATAAATTAAATAATTTTACAGATATCATCAAATTTAAATCTAGGTGCTCTTTGATATTCTGAATTTTCCTCACCATAACCAATATTAAGCAGAAAATTAGATTTAATATTTCCATCTGGAAAAAACTCTTGATCTAAGGTTTTATTATTAAATCCAGACATAGCACCAGAATCAAGACCAACACTACGCAGCGCTAAAATAAAATAACCAGCCTGCAAGCTCGAATTTCTAAAAGCTGACTCAGCTATTATTTCGGGCATATTATCAAAGAATGATTTGGCATCATAATTTGGAAATAGTTGTGGTAACTTTTCATGAAATTTTAGATCATAAGCAATGATAGCTGTTAATGGAGCCTGCATTGTTTTTTCAACATTTGCATCCATCAAATGAGGTTTCAAACGCTTTTTTGCCGAATCTGATTCAATAAAAACTATACGAATAGGCTCAGAATTAAATGAGGTGGGACCAAGCATAGCGAAATCAAAAGCTTGCTTTACTAAAGCTACATTAACCGGCTTTTGCTGCCAACTATAATAAGTCTTTCCTTTATTAAAAACTTGATTTTGAAATTCTTGCATTATTATATTAGTATAAGATTTAAATAAATTAATTTACTAATCAGTATAAAATAAATGGAAAGTAACTTTTTGTTTCATTTTCCCTAAATTTAAATTCAGGAAACTCTTAAATTCAAAAACAATTCGCACAAGACAATGTCAGAACAAAATAACAAAATTCAAGAATCTATCGAAATTCTAAGCACATCAAATGATTTTAAAGTTTTAAGACGCCTTCCTCAAACAATTATAATAAAACAACCAACTGGCAAAGTCTTTAAGGCCGCCTTTATTGATCTTGAAACCACAGGCATTGACCCAAACAATAATGAAATTATTGAAATTGGTGTTTTAATTGCATCCTTTACGCAAGAAGATGGATTTATCAATATTGATTTTACCGATAATCAATTACAACAACCACAAACTCCTATAAGTAAAGAAATCACTAAAATTACCAGCATCTCAAATCAAGATGTTGAAGGCAAATCAATTGATTGGCAAGGTTTACAAGAAAATATGCAAGATATTGATATTGCCATTTGTCATAATGCAAGTTTTGACAGACAATTTTTAGAAGCTCAAACACCAGTGATTTTTCAAAAATTTATTCAATCAATCGCTTTTGGCTGTTCAGCTGAAGGAGTAAATTGGAGCGAAATGGGCTATGAAGGCAAAAAGTTAGAATATCTCAATTTAAAAATGGGATATTTCTATGATGGTCACAGGGCTCTTATCGATTGTTTTGCTACACTCAATTTATTCATCGAAAGACCAGAAGCATTTAAAATGCTTCTTGAGAATATTAGTCAAAAAGAAATCCTAATCTGCGCTGTTAACGCCAGATTTGATAAGAAGGATGAATTAAAAAAACGTAAATATAGATGGAGTAATGGTGACCAAGATTTACCAAAATGTTGGTGGACATCAATACCTTTTGTCGAATACGAACAAGAAGAACTATTCTTAAGACAAGAAATTTATCAGCAAAACCAACTTAACCTTCCAACTAAAATCATTACTGCAAAAGAGCGCTACTCTGTTCGTGCCTTTACTATGTGATCAAAATGATTTACATGAATTTTTAATAAAAAAAGGTTAAATTTGACACAATTTAAGGGCTGTGTTAAGAATCTGGTAAATTCTTATTTTTACTAATTTATGCTTAATAAAAACCCTCAAATGGATTATCACGTTAAAGATATTAATCTTGCAAGGTCGGGAAGACTTGCAATTTCAATCGCTGAAAAAGAAATGCCAGGCCTAATGGCCCTTAGAGCTCAATACGGCGAATTACAACCTCTTAAAGGCGCTAATATAATTGGCTGTCTTCATATGACTGTAGAAACTGCAGTTCTAATCGAAACATTAGTGCATCTTGGCGCAAATGTTAGATGGAGTAGCTGTAATATTTTTTCAACTCAAGATCATGCTGCAGCAGCTATTGCAGAAGCCGGTATTCCTGTATTTGCTTGGAAAGGAGAAACAGAATCTGAATATAAATGGTGTATTGAGCAAACAATTAAAGCCGATGGTTGGCAACCAAATATTTTACTTGATGATGGTGGCGATTTGACGGCTATTATGCACAAAGAATATCCTGAATTGCTAGAAAATATTATTGGTGTTTCTGAAGAAACAACAACTGGTGTATTAAGATTAAATCAAATGGCTGAAGCTGGAACTTTAAAAATTCCAGCAATTAATGTTAATGACTCTGTAACTAAATCAAAATTTGATAATCTATATGGATGCCGCGAGTCGTTAATTGATGGTATCAAACGTGCAACCGATGTAATGATTGCTGGTAAAACTGCTGTTGTTTGTGGATATGGTGATGTTGGAAAAGGCTGTGCTCGGGCACTTAAGTCACAAGGCGCTAGAGTTATCGTAACAGAGATTGACCCTATCTGTGCACTTCAAGCTTCAATGGAAGGTTTTGAAGTTAACGTGATTGAAGATGTTGCCAAAACTTCTGATATTTTCGTAACAACCACTGGAAACTGTGACATTATTACACATGAACATATCCTGCAAATGAAAGATAATGCTATTGTTTGTAACATTGGTCACTTTGATAATGAAATTCAAGTTGAGCAATTAAGACAATATGAATGGACTAATATAAAACCTCAAACCGACCAAATAACGCTGCCAAATGGCAATAAGATTATTCTTCTAGCTGAAGGCCGTTTAGTAAATCTTGGATGCGCGACTGGTCATTCTGCATTTGTAATGAGTACTTCATTTACAAATCAGGTTTTAGCACAAATTGAACTATTTCAAAATCAAAATCAGTATGAAAATAAAGTTTATGTTTTACCAAAAGCATTAGATGAGCAAGTTGCCAAACTTCATCTAGAGCAATTAGGCGTAAAACTTACCAAATTATCAAAAAAACAAGCAGATTATATTGGAGTCAAACAAGAAGGCCCATTCAAACCTGAAAGCTACAGATATTAAAAAGATTAAGCAGCTGCGTTAATTCGTGGCTGCTAAATCAACCGAGTTAATTAATGCAGCAAATTCATCTACTAAATCAAGTCTTTCCCAATTGAAACCTTCATAATCATCAGCATTCCTACCAAAATGTCCATAAGTAGCAGTTTGTTGATAAATAGGACGCCTCAAATCCAATCTAGTAATTATGCCATAAGGCGACAAATCTATATTCTCATTGATATAATCAACTACTTTTGATTCAGCTATATTTCCAGTTCCATAAAAATTAACAAAAATAGAAATAGGCTTCGCAACACCAATTGCATAGGATAATTGAATTAAACATTTATTAGCTAAACCGCTTGCAACAATATTTTTGGCTAGATACCTAGCCATATATGTAGCAGAGCGATCAACTTTTGATGGGTCTTTACCCGAGAAAGCACCACCGCCATGAGTGGCATAACCACCATAAGTATCAACGATGATCTTACGCCCTGTAAGCCCAACATCACCTTCAGGACCACCAATAGTAAAACGACCAGTTGGATTAAATAAAAATTTTGTCTGATTATTGATAAGCCCTTCTGGAAAAATCTTTTCAATTATCGGCTTGCATTCAGACCTTACCTGCTCAATTGTTACGTCAGTAGGATGCTGAATTGACAATAAAACTGTATCAAGACGAACAGGCTTATCATTTTCATATTCAAAAGTAATTTGCGACTTTGCATCTGGTCCCAAATTTAATTTATTTTCAGCAAGAACGGTCTGTAAAATTTTATGAGCATAAGCAATACTTGCCGGCATATAATGTTCTGAATTATTACTGGCAAAACCAAACATGATACCTTGATCACCGGCGCCCTGATCTTTTGGATCAATTTTGTCGACACCAATATTAATATCCTCAGACTGCTTATTTAACCTAATTTCAATTTCAACAGTATCAGCAGCAAAAGAACCTTTAACATAACCTATTTTCTTAATTAAATTACGAACCTCTTGTTCAATTTCTGCATCTGGAATTTTAACTTTTGAACCAATCTCACCAGAAATAAAAACTTTGTTAAAAGCAGCCACCACTTCAGCAGCAACCTTTGCATTTGGGTCTTTTGCAATATATAAATCTAAAATCAAATCTGAGATCTGATCACAAACTTTATCAGGATGGCCATGAGAAACTGATTCTGAAGTAAAAAGATATTTATTCATTTTTGTAATTCTTTCTTTATGTTAAGACAATTTAAAAGATAATAATCGAACATGAGTTTATATAATAATGCTCGTCTTTTGCAAGTAGATAAAATGCCATACAAACAAGAATTTGCTTCATGTTTTCAAGAAGATAACCCTGAATTGTTAATAAAGAAAACCAATTTCTTGAGAAATATTGACAAGGTTTTAGAACAAAAACACCAACTGAAAAACAATTTTGACTCTGGAAATCTTGCCTGCTTAGATACAAAACTTAACGAATTTGACAAAATTCTTCAGGTCGCAAAAGATATAAAAAACAAATATAAAAAATTATTAATTTTTGGTATTGGCGGATCATCTCTTGGTGCCCAAACTTTATGTGGCACTAGATTCTATCAATACACATTAAATCAAGATATTGAAATTAAATTTATCGATAATATTCATTATATCAATTTCATAGAATATCTAAAATTAGTCGATTTTGAAAACACAATGTTTTTAATTGTATCAAAATCTGGACAAACTATTGAAACCCTTACTCAGATGGTTGTAGCCTTAAATTATTTTGCTGATCAAGGTTATGATCTTTCACAAAATGTTATATTCATTACCGAAGATAATGACAACCCTATCAACAATTTTGCGAAAAAAATCAAAGCTAAAAATTTAATTCATAATCCAAAAATTGGCGGAAGATATAGCTGCTTTTCAAATGTTGCATTACTTCCTGCTGCAATTTCTGGTTTTGATATTAGAGAATTTTGCTTGGGTGCCGATTTTGTACTACATAGATTTTTTAAGGCTGATTCAGAAAATGATGTTATCCAAGGTGCAGCACTATTGCTTAGCGCTGAAGATGCTGGAATTAAAAGCAATGTGATGATTCCATATCTACAAAGATTATATTATCTCCCGTTCTGGTATGCACAACTCACCGCAGAATCTCTAGGAAAAAATAATACTGGTATGCTGCCAATAAAAGCTTTAGGTAGTATCGACCAACATAGCTTGCTTCAATATTTTCTTGAAGGAGGACAAAAGTTAATTTTTAATTTTTTAACAATAGATACAAGAAATCAAGGATCAGAGATTCAAGATAATATCTTAAATTTTGCTGGTTACGAATATTTACAAGATTCAACAATTGGCGATGTTTCATATGCCCAACAAGAAGCAACTATTAAATCCTTCATAGCTAAAAACAAAATGCTCAGAAGATTTAACTTAGATGAATTTTCAGATTATGCCTTAGGGGCGCTTATGATGCATTTTGTTCTAGAGACCATAATTATGGGCTATGTTAGAGATATAAACCCATTTGATCAACCCGCCGTAGAATTTGGCAAAAAAATATCAAAAGATATTTTAAAATTATTTAATAATGACAAACATAGTTAATAATAGTAAAGTAAGATATGAGTAAAATTTTTAATTATTAATGTGAATAAAATCTTACTACAAACAATTCTTATCATCACTTGTTTATGTCAAAATTTACTTGCTGATAGCTCAGGATCTAAAGCAAATGACAATAAAGAAATTATATATGAGTATGAAGACGTCGCACCAATTAAGCGTCAGAATGAAACCTTGTCTACAAATCCTAGTAATTACGGACCATTAAATGTTGATCAATATGAAGGGGATCATAGTTTTTGGTGGTATCAAAAACATGACAAAAAATATAAGTTTTATCTGGGCATGTCATTACCATATAATCTTGGCATGGACATTAATGACATTGATTTTATTTCTGCAGACATTCCATCTGACATTACCGACGCAAGTGGTAACACAATCGTAACCTCTGGAGAAATTCAACTAAACCAATCAGCCAATTTAAAAACATCAGGTGGAATTGGCTTTACGACCAAATTTGGTATAGAATATTATGAGGTCATAAGATTTGACATCGAAATTGGCTCAAAACAACTGCTACTAGATGAAGTTTTTAGTAATTTCACTAACGGCTCATTATCTTACAGTCTAGCAGATGAAGACATCGTATTAATGTATAACTATGCTGGCGCTAACCTAATTTTTGAATGGCCACGAGGCATAAAAGCTATTTCGCCCTTTGCTGGAGTAAGCTTTGGTGGTGGATATTTTTCAACTTCTGGTCTTGGCGACGATTTTACCCCTTACACACAAGCTAATTTAGGTTTCTCATACCGCTTTAATGACAAAGTAGTTTTAGAGCTATCGCTTCAATCTTTATTAATTACAAGTGATTTTAGCTTTACTTATGATGCCACTATTAACTCTATTACAACAAGTGGCGCAAATTCGAGTACTTATAATGATCTTTCCGCAAATGTTGAGCTTAATGCAAAATATAACAACTCTTCATCTGGAGATTTAATTATAAACTCAATTGTAATTGGCTATAGATTTTTATTCTAAACCCTAATGACTATTCGTTTACATTTAGATTTTCAACCAGATGCAACTAATATTGAATTAGCCAAAAAACAAACACATTATTTGGAGAAAGTTTTACGCCTCAAAAGCCATGATAGGATTTTAATATTTAACGGCATTGATGGCGAATTTGAAGCAGAATTTCTAAAGACAGGTACTCATTGCCACTTACAAATAATAAAAAAAACACGTGATTTTATTAGGCCGCTTAATCTGACTTTATGTTACGCACCGGTTAAAAATGTCAAAACTGACTTTATTGCAAAAAAAGCAGCAGAACTTGGGGTAACTTCAATCCAACCCATTATTACTGAATATACAATTGTCAGAAAAGTAAATATTGAGAAACTTAATTTATCAATGATTGAGGGAATTGAGCAATGTGGTAGAATTGATGTTTTAGATATTCACAATGAAATTGCACTGCCTAAATTTTTAAGACAAAATCAAGATAAACTTATGCTTTTTTTTGATGAGACGGGATCAGGAAAAACACCTAACCAACTCAAAAGTAACTTTGCCAGAATAACAGACCAGGACATTGCTATTTTAATTGGTCCAGAAGGCGGTTTTTCAAAACAAGAGTCAGAGCTGATTAATGCAATGCCCAAAACCTTAAACATCTCACTTGGCCAGAGGATTTTAAGAGCTGATACAGCAATAATCGCAGCTGCCACAATTGTGAATTCATATTGCCGTGATTGGCTATAAATATTTATTATTTACTAAATTGCTTATTTAATTTTTTTAAATAGCTGCACTTGAAATATGATTAAGGGTAACTATATATTTCACGTTAACTTTAATTTATTTGATAATGACTGAAACTAGAAAATTTGGTGCCGAAATTGGCAAAGTCTTAAATTTAATGATCAATTCTCTTTATACTAACAAGGATATTTTCTTAAGAGAATTGTTATCAAATGCATCTGATGCATGTGATAAACTAAGATATGGTATTATCTCTGATGACAAATTAAAATCACTTGGCGAGAATTACGAACTGTCAATTAACATTGATTTAAGTAAAGAAAAAAACCAAATTACGATTACAGATTTTGGAATTGGAATGAGCAAAGATGAGCTTATTAACAATCTTGGAACTATAGCCAAATCTGGTACTGAAGAGTTTCTAAAAAACTTCTCTGAAAACAACAAAAAAGATATTGAGCTTATTGGTCAATTTGGCGTGGGCTTTTATTCTGCTTTTGTAATTGCTGATAAAATTGAAGTTATTTCAAATAAAGCTGGAGAAGAAGGTTATAACAAATGGGAATCTGATGGCCAAGGTGAATTTACAATTAGTACAGTTGATGCCAAAGATGGTGTTCGAGGTACCAAAATTATTCTAAGCTTAAAACCTGAAGAAAATAAATATTTAGACAGATTTGCTATTAAAAACATTGTTAAAACTTATTCAGATCATATCCCTTTCCCAATTACGTTAACAAGTGATGAAGTTGACCCTATAGCTAAAGAAGGTGAAACACCGAAACCTAAAGATGCTGAAATTATTAACTCTTCAAAAGCTCTTTGGACTAAAAACAAATCCGATGTTTCAAAAGAAGAGTATAATGCATTTTACAAATCACTAGCCCATGCAATTGATGAACCACAATTAGTTATTCATAATAAAAACGAAGGTGTGATTCAATATACAAATTTACTGTTTGTACCTTCAAAAAGACCATTTGATTTATTTCACCCTGATCGCAAAACTAGAGTTAAGCTTTATGTTAAAAAGATCTTTATTACTGAAGATAATGTAAACCTAATTCCTGCATATTTAAGATTTGTTCAAGGTGTTGTGGATTCAGAAGATCTGAATTTGAACATTTCAAGAGAAACTCTTCAAAATAATGTCATCGTTGATAAAATTAGAAATGCATTAGTGAAGAAAATTCTTACTGAACTTTCAAAGCAAAAAGATAAGAAATTCGACGATTATGTAAATTTCTGGGAGAATTTTGGCGCTGTAATCAAAGAAGGATTATGCGAATTTTCTGGTGACAAAGATAAAATCTTTGATTTATGTTTATTCAAAACTTCAAAATCTAACGGCAAATATATCTCTTTAAAACAATATATTGAGAATATGCCAGAAGGCCAAAAAGATATTTATTACCTAATTGGCTCTGATCTTGATTCACTTCAAAACAACCCGCAATTAGAAGCATTTGCTGATAAGAATGTGGAAGTGTTATTTTTAATGGATCCAGTGGATGATTTCTGGGCAACGACTTTCCCTCATTATAATGAAAAAGGTTTTAAATCACTTTCAAGAATTACAGATGATTTAGATAATATCGGTCAAAAAGATGAAAAAGCTGAAAAAGAAACTAAAGCTAAAAATGAAAAATTAGATGAGGAGTTAAAAGACCTTAAAAAATTTGCTAAAGAAACTTTAGCTGAATATATTGCTGATATCAGACTTTCAAGCAAATTAACATCTTCACCAGTATGTCTTGCTATTGCAGAAGGAGCGATGGATATCAGAATTGAAAGAATGATGATCGAACAAGGTCAATTAAAAGAACCTTCAAAGAAATTATTAGAGTTAAATCCAAACCACAAGATTATTACCAACCTTAATAATTTGATTAAAGATGAGAAAAATAAAGCTGCTGCAGCTGATATTTTATTCACTCTATATGATCAAGCATGTATTATTGAAGGTGAAAATATTAAGAACCCTTCAAATCTTGCCAAACGTATTACCAGCCTACTTGAACAAGTAAGTTAAGTATTTTTTAAAGGGCGATCAAATTGATCGCCTTTTTTTTAATAAGTTCTGCTATTACATTTTCAAAATAATTGATAAGTCGTAACATCAAAACCCCTTATGCCTTGTGTCTTTATATGCGTCTTCATCCTTATCGTCAAATGAGGAGCTTAGTGGCGCAGCTAAATTACCTGACCCACCTCATTCAGGCCAACAAACACAATCTGCTTCTGATGAGATCACAGATGAAATGCTAATGGCTGAACTAGAAGTTCTTGAAGCTGAATATCAAGGAAAAAAATATGATAAAATAATTGATCAAAATGAGAAGAAAATCGCAGCATCTGAGCAGAAACTTGATAAATTAGAAGAGCAATTTGATAAAAAGTGGACTACGATTGTTTCCAATTCCAAAAATGGTCCCAGTGAGATTAGCAGGTAAGTTAGATTATCTCTATATCTGGAATGTTATCCACAACCTCTTGATTAGTTTTTGAATTCTCTAAAATATTAACTACTATTTCTAATGGTTTATCCCATAATTCAGGAAGGTCTATCTCGCCTAACTCTTTTACACTATAGGCAAGATCTTCTTTATCAATATTAAATGATGATGACACTTGATCGTTATTACCTCTAGCATCAAGCCTAAACCAACCTATATTTTCTATATATACAGCATTTAATCCATGTAAACAAAAGCTACTTTCATCGACTTTTAACCTTTGATAACATAATGCTGTTGGAATGTTATTAGCTCTTAATAGTGCTGCTAATAAATGGCTTTTAGCATAACAAAAACCAGTATGATACTTCAACACATCAGAAGCTTTAACTGTAACATATTTAGAATAGTGGTCACAGCTATGTTTAATTTCATCTCTTACAAATTCAAAACAATTTTTTATTACGTTATTTTGATCAACTGCATTTTTACTTAATTTCTTTGCTATTAATTGAATTGCTTCATCTTTACAATCTATGTATTTTGAAGAAGCAAGATATTTATCTTTATTAATCATATATATAAATTAAATAAAAAAAGGCGCCCAATCTAAGACGCCTTCAATATAGTGTAACAATTTATTACTAAATATTATTTTAACTTACTTTTTTTTTAGACTCATTAGTAATTCCTAAACATACAGTATTAACTAATGCAGCTGCAACTTCGTATGGATCAGAGTTAGCACCAGGTCTTCTGTCTTCAAAATAACCATAACCTTTGATTTCAACAGGTTTTGGAATTCTAATTGAGCAACCTCTATCAGCTGAACCAGCAGAAAAGTCATTAATATTTGACGTTTCATACTCACCAGTAAGTCGTTCATGCAATAAGTGTCCATATACAGCAATATGCTCAGCATGGTTTTTTGAAAGAGCAACAGTTGCATCCTTAATTGCCTGCATACCATTTTTTGGATCACGAGTATATTTAGTTGAGAAATTAGTATGCATACCAGAACCATTCCAACTTCCTTTCATTGGCTTATTAGCAAGAGTTACTTCAACATTATAATCTTCTGCTATTCTATATAACAACCATCTAGCAAGCCATGTATGATCAGCAACATTTAGAATGTCAGCTGATTCATCATCAAAACCTCTATAACCAATTTGAAATTCCCATTGGCCAAGCATAACTTCAGCATTTATGCCGTAGATTAGAAGATCAGCTTCAATACATGCAGCATAATGCTCTTCAACAATATCTCTTCCAGAAACTTGTTCTGCACCAACACCACAATAATAAGGTCCTTGAGGAGCTGGAAAACCTTTCTCGGGCCAACCTAATGGTTTACCATTAGAGTAAAGGATATATTCTTGTTCAAAACCAGCCCATGCTTCATGCTCAGCACCACCATTTTCAAGAGCGTGACGCAATTTTGCTCTAGTATTAGAAGGATGAACTGTACCATCTGGTAGTAATACTTCACATAAAACTAAATAACTACCTTCACCACGAATCGGGTCTTTAACAAAATTAACAGGCTTTAAAATACAATCTGAATCATGACCCATCGCTTGATTAGTTGATGAACCATCAAAACTCCAATTATCGAAATTTTCTAAAGTGACTTCACCAGTGAAGTTTTTAGCAAAAACTTTTGATTTTGATCTAACTAATGGAACTGGATTAGTGCCATCAATCCAAATATATTCAGCGATATGTATCATGAGTGCCTCTTAGGGTTAAAAACTTGGAATATTATAACAACCAAATACTAAGACTCAACAAAAATTATCACATATAATAACGTCTCAGCCTAGTCTATAACAGTATCCTCGACATATGACTTGGTTAGAACTTGTGGTAGTATTTTTACATCACCTTCTTTAATAAATAAATATAAAGGCACACCAGATCGATTGTAATCATTCAGGAACTGCGTAATTTCAGAATTATAATTTGTCCAATCTGCCTCAATATAATAAATCTCGTTATCATTAAAAAGCTTAACAATATCATTAGTTCCAAAACTAGTAATCTTGTTATATTTGCAAGTTAAACACCAATCAGCTGTGACATTTACAAAAACTTTTTTATTTTGTTTTATAAGATTTTTGACATTCTCAATAGAAAATTCTTCCATATATTCATATCTAGTAGAATTTAAATCTGTAGATAATTTTGAAAAGTTATCATCTACAAGACCTAAAAATTTAATAATTATAACAATAGCAGCTATAAACATTACAAGTTTTAATATTAAACTTCTAAATTGCTTAGTAAGCCAGATTAGCATTGTAATAGCGACCAGCGATACAAGAAATAAAAATAATAAATCAGCATCTGTTAAATTATGAAATACCCAAAGCAGCCAAATTGCCGTAAAATAAAAAGGGAAAGCCAAAAATTGCTTAAAACTAACTAACCATTTTCCGGGCCTTGGAATTAATCTTAAAAACATTTTATTCATTGAAATCAAAATAACAGGCAAAGACAAACCTAATCCAAGCGCCAGGAAAATAATATAAATCATAAAATTACTTTGTGTAAACGCAAATCCAATTGCAGCAGCCATAAATGGTGCAGTACAAGGTGTTGCGACAATTGTCATCAAGGCACCAGAGAAGAAACTATTTGCCAATTCGCTTTGCGATTTAAAATTAACATTTGAAAGATAAAAATTATCTAATGTAAAAATATCACTTAAGTTTAACGCAATTAGAAAAAATAATATAATTAAAAAACTTATAAAAAATGGTGATTGTAGATGGAAGCCCCAACCGATTGCAAGGCCAGCTTGTTTTAACAAAATTACAATAATTGCTAAAACAATAAATGATATTTCTATGCCAAAAAAGTAAAACCATGCAGATTTTTTAATCTCACCATGATCTTTCATACGAATGTTTGCGATATGTAAACACTTTAATGACAGTACAGGAAATACACATGGCATAAAATTAAGGATTATTCCTCCTAAAATCGCATATAAAATTATAGAGAGTAGATTATTTGATGCCGTGTTATTTATTGGCAATTGCAGTATTAAATTTCTTTCAGCATTTAAATCATAATAATTATCACCTATTTTAAGTATACCGCTAATTTGATTAAAATCAGTTGAGTCATCAGCTTTTACAACTAAATATTTTAGATCTCGTATAACTTCTTGCTGGCTAGAATATTCAAGCAAATTTTCAGTTCTGGCAAAAAAGTAAATGTCATTACCAGAAATATCAAATTGCGACAAATCAAGAATGAAGTTTCCATTAGCAATATTAAAATCTGTAGATTTTACAGGAGCAGCAAAACTATCAATGGCTTCTCGTAAATAATTTGCATATGCATAGTTTATTTGAGAGTGTTTAGTGACATCTATCTGGAAATTTAATTCTACAGTTTCTGGAATACAAACTCTATTACACACTAGATATGTTAAATCTAAATTAACATCTAATTTCTGAGGCTTAAGATCGTCTGCATATTTAAGCTCATATAATAAATAAAAAACATCTTCATAACCATAATTTACAAATTCTTGATATTTTATTATTTGAGGAACTTCAGATCTTTGCTCTCCAATTGTAACATTATCAGTTGCTGACGATAGGCTAATAGGAAAACCAGTATCCCCTGGATTTTCCCAATAACTATGCCATCCTTCTGCTAAATCTACCTTAATTAATATTTGAGAAGTTTCTCCTGGTGCTATTTGATAAAACTCATGTTTTAAATCAATAGTAGCATGCTGTCCCTCAAAATTAAAATTCTTCGCCAGAACAAAATTAGGTAACAAACATAACAAAAAAATTAACAGATTTTTCAAAATTTTTTTGTTTTTATTCTGCATCAATTTTTCTAATATATAAGTTCGATAAAGAAGGAAACACCTTATTTTTTATTTCACAAGCAAAGTTTTGAAACGCTTCATTGTATAATTTATTAGCATCTAAATATGATTTAGAAAATTTTGGCAATTTTAGCTCATATGACAGACCTATTATATCATCTGCAACTAATATTTGACCATCGCATTTATCTGACGCACCGATACCAATAAAAATTGCATCCTTATCCTTTATTAACTCATCTGCAAAATCTTTATATACGCATTCAATTACAATTAATTTGATATCAAGTTCAAGCAATAAGTTAAGATCAGCCTTGATTTTTTGTTTTTGTGATTCAATTCTTCCTTGAACACGATAATCTTCCCCTTTGTCAATTTGCTGTGGTAATAAACCTATATGACCAACAACAGGAATGTCATTATTTTTAAGATGATTTAGAACCTCCTTTATATCAACTCCACCCTCAAGCTTTACAGCATCAGCTCCTGTTTCGTTTAATAATCTTTTAGCATTTATAAGTGCCTCATCCTTGTTATTTTCATATGAGCCAAAAGGCATGTCAATTACTACATAATTTGCGTCAGATGCAGCATTTTTAACTGCTTTTCCATGATTTATCATCATATCCATAGTCACTGACTTAGTGTCTGTATGGCCATAAATAATCATTCCAACAGTATCACCAACTAACAAAATATCAGAATATTTTGATGCAATTTTTGCTATAGGGGCAGTATGGCACGATATAGCAACAATTTTTTCATTATCATGTTTCTTTTTAGAAAAGATTTTCATTAATGATTATTGATTTAATAAATAACAAATTACAGCTTTCTGAACATGAAGACGATTTTCAGCTTCATCAAAAACAACGGATTTTGGCCCATCAATTACCGCAGCTTCAGCCTCTTCACCTCTATGAGCAGGTAAACAATGCATAAACAACACATCATCTTTTGCCATTGACATGAGTGATTCAGTAACCTGAAATGATGCTAAAGCTTCCATTCGATCATTATAGTCCTTATCACCCATTGATACCCACGTATCAGTTGTAATTAGATCAGAATCTTTACATGCAAAGCATAAATCATCAGTTAAAATGATATTTGCTTTGTGCTTAGCGGCTATTTCAAGTGCATTTTTATTGGCATGATATTTCTCAGGCACAGCAATAAATAAATTAAAATCAAATTTATGACTAGCTTCAATCCAGCTAGTACAAACATTATTGCCATCACCAATCCATGTCACTTTTTTTCCAGCTATTGAACCCCTATGCTCGTTATATGTCATTATGTCTGCTAGTATTTGACAAGGATGATTATAATCGGTAAGCCCGTTTATTACTGGTATTTGAGCATTATCTGCAAATTTTACTACGTCTTCATGTTTATTTGCGCGAATCATAACTATATCAGCATATCGCGAGATAACCTTTGCTGTATCTTCGATTATTTCACCGCGACCTAATTGTGATTGATCACTACTTAGAAAAACACTATTACCGCCTAATTGATTCATTCCTATTTCAAATGACAATCTTGTTCTTGTCGAATTCTTTTCGAATATCATCACCATTTGCTTGTTGCTAGCCAATGATTGATATGGTTTTTTCTTGAGTTCGATTGCGTAATCTATGATTTTATTTAATTCTGCTTTTGAATAATCATCAAAACTGATAAAATTTCTTATTTTTGACATGTCAGACCTCAATTGCAAAGTTCTTTAAAGCTTTTCTAATACGGCTTAACCCTTTATTTATATCCGATTCATTGACCACCAATGGCGGAATAATACGTATAACGTCATTACTTGCTGGAATTGTAAGAACTAACTCTTTACGAATAAAATCAGCAAGTTTAACATAATCTCTTTTGATTTTAATACCAAGTAATAACCCCTCACCTTTTACTTCAGTAATAATATTAGGAAATTCAGCTTTAAGATTTTCCAACCCTTGTTTAAGTATCTTGCCGTTTTTCAATACATTTTCTAAAAAACCAACTTTCAGAACTTCATCAATAACAACATTACCAATATGCATAGCAAGAGGGTTTCCTCCGTAAGTACCACCATGACTACCAGGCATCATACAGCTACCATAATGTTTATTAGTAATACATGCGCTAAGTGGATATCCACCACCTAAACCCTTTGCTGATGAGATAATATCTGGTTTTATATTCGACCATAAATAATGAAATAACTTTCCTGTTCTACCAATACCACACTGAACTTCATCAAACATTAAGGCAATTTCACGTTTTTTGCAAAGTTCCGATAATGCTTCCAATAATGCATTTGAAAAAACATTAATTCCACCTTCACCTTGAATTGGCTCAAGCATTATAGCCGCAGTATTATCAGTAACATATGCCTCAATCGCATCAATATCATGTGATTCAGCAAATGGTATAACCTTAAAACCTGGTAGTAATGGCGCATAACCATCTTGATATTTAGGTGACCCTGAAGCTGATATCGCACCAATAGTCCGACCATGGAATCCATATTCAAAGGTTAATATTTCTGTTTTACCAGTTTTGTTAACATGGTTGAACTTCCGCACAATTTTAATTGCAGTTTCAACAGCTTCAGCGCCTGAATTACAAAAATACACAAAATCAAGACCTGTGTTATCCACAAGCTTTTGCGCTAGTGCCTCTTGGCCAGGAATTTTATAAAGATTTGACACGTGCCATGGCTTACTGGCATATTCTTGCATTGCAGCAGTTAATGATGGATGGTTATAACCTAGAGAATTAACTGCAATACCGCTACCGAAATCGATATAATCCTTACCATCATCTGAATATAAATGAACACCCTCACCTTTTGAGAAGGCAATATCACATCTGTTGTAAACATTTAATAATGGACTAAGCATATTTTAATTAGACTTCCTTTAAGTTTTACTTAGAAAAACTAGAATGGAATTTCATCATCAAATTCATCCTCAAAATTTTGTAAGTTATTCGATTTTGAATTTGCGTTACTATTTGAAGCAGATTTTTGCGGGGCATATTCTTGTCCACCTGACTGAGGTGAAGTCCCAGTATTATCTAACATAGTAAAGTTTGAGTTATAACCTTGAAGCACAACTTCCGTCGTGTATTTATCAACGCCGTTATTATCAACCCATTTTCTAGTTTGAAGAGCACCTTCTAAATATACTTTAGCGCCTTTTTTAAGATATTGCTTAGCTATAGTTACCAAGGCTTGATTAAAAATAACAACTCTATGCCATTCTGTTTTATCTTTTCTTTCACCGGTATTTTTGTCCTTCCAGCTTTCAGTAGTTGCAATAGAAAAATTAGCAATTTCTTTACCGTCTTGAGAAGTTCTTATTTCAGGGTCATTTCCTAAATTCCCAACCAAAATAACTTTATTTATTGAACCAGCCATCTTTTCACCTAAAAATATTTATTTATAAAAAACTTTAAACTTATGATTCTATAGACTATAAGTAGGCTGCAGCTTACATGAAGTTTGTCAGTATTCAAGTTAATAAATCGAAAAATATCGAGATATGTCAAGTAAAGAACTAATAATCAGTCAGGCACGAGAACATAATCTGAAAAATATCAATATCAAAATACCAAAGAACAAATTTGTTGTGGTTACTGGCCCATCTGGCTCTGGTAAATCATCTCTTGCTTTTGATACAATTTATGCTGAAGGCCAAAGAAGATATGTGGAAAGTCTTTCTACATATGCAAGACAATTCTTGAACCTTCAAAACAAACCAGATGTTGAATCAATTGAAGGCCTTTCGCCAGCAATTGCAATAGATCAAAAAACTACATCTAAAAATCCTAGATCTACGGTTTCAACCGTAACAGAGATTTACGATTACATGCGACTTTTATTCGCTAGAATCGGTACACCAATATCTCCAGCAACAGGTAAGCCAATTGAAAGTCAATCAGTTTCTGACATGGTTGAACGAATTGAAAAATATCCTGTTGGCACCAAAATTTACCTACTAGCACCAATTGTCAAAGGACAAAAAGGCGAACATAGAAAAGAAATTGTTCAAATTAAAAAACAAGGTTTTCAAAGACTACAGATTGATGGCGAACTTCATGAAATTGAAGAAATGCCAAAAATCGACAAGAATAAAAAACATGATATTAAAGTTCTTGTTGATAGATTAACTATCAAAGAAGATATGGATAACAGACTATCAAGCTCTGTTGAAACAGCTCTTAGGCTTTCCGAAGGATTATTACATATCGATATTATTGAAGTTCCAGAGGGCAAAGAGACCAAAACATTTAAAGCTGGTACAACACTTACTTTCTCAGAAAAATTCTCTTGTCCTGAATCAGGCTTTTCAATTGACGAAATTGAGCCAAGACTTTTTTCATTTAATTCACCATATGGTGCATGCGAATCATGTAACGGATTAGGAACTGAATATTATTTTGATGAAAATCTAATTGTTCCTGATGAAGAAATATCAATTTCTGATGGTGCAATTGCTCCATGGCACCAGATGCAAAACAAGCATTATTCACAAGTTCTTGAAGCATTATCTGATCATTATGATTTTAGTTTAGATACTCCTTATTACAAAATAAGTGATGAGGTCAAACAAGAACTAATGCATGGATCTGGCGACAAAGAAATTAAGTTCAGATTTCATGACGGCCTTAGAATGCAAACTGTTAAAAAACCATTTGAAGGCGTTATCCCATATCTTGACAGAAAGTTAAAAGAGGCTGGCACTGATTGGATAGTTGAAGATTGTGAGAAATATCAAAATGTAACCAAATGCCGAAAATGTAAAGGTTACAGACTTAGGCCAGAAGCTCTCTGCATTAAAATTCACGAACTAAATATTGGGCAGATAACAGCATTTACGATCGAAAAGGCCATTGAATGGTTTAATGATCTTAATAATCACCTAAATAATACCCAATCACAAATTGCTGAAAGAGTTTTAAAAGAAATCATTAGAAGATTAGGGTTTTTAATGGCAGTTGGACTTGAATATCTAACTTTAGATAGGCATTCTGGAACATTATCTGGGGGCGAAAGCCAAAGAATTAGACTAGCTTCACAAATTGGCTCTGGTTTAAGCGGGGTTATGTATATTCTTGACGAACCTTCAATCGGACTACATCAGGCAGATAATTACAGACTAATCAACACTCTGAAACATCTTCGTGACCTTGGCAACACTGTTATAGTTGTAGAGCATGATGAGGAAACAATGATTGCAGCTGATTATCTTGTCGACATTGGACCTGGAGCTGGAGTCTATGGTGGCGAGGTTGTTGCTGAAGGCACGCCTGAAGAAATCATAAAAGTTCCAGAATCAGTGACTGGAAGATTCTTAAGCGGTGCCGAATTTATCTCAATCCCTGAGGAAAGAAGAGTTGCCAAAGGCAATAGAGCCATCGAAGTTGTAAATGCTCACGGAAATAACCTTCAAAATGTCAATTGTCGCATTCCTGTTGGTTTGTTTACATCAATCACTGGTGTATCTGGTGGTGGTAAATCAACATTAATTATCGAGACTTTATACAGAGCTGTAGCTAAAAAGTTAAGTGGCACAAAAGCATCACCTGCCCCGCATGATGAAATAAAAGGTTTACAATATATAGACAAAATCATTGAAATCGACCAATCACCAATTGGTAGAACACCTAGATCAAATCCTGCAACTTATACAGCAGCATTTACAGCCATAAGAGATTGGTATGTAAATCTTCCTGAGGCTAAAGCTCGTGGTTATAAAGCTGGAAGATTTTCATTTAACGTTAAAGGCGGTAGATGTGAAAATTGCCAAGGTGATGGTCTTATCAAAATTGAGATGCATTTCTTACCTGATGTATATGTAGTATGTGATGTTTGTAAAGGCGCTCGTTACAATAAAGAAACTTTAGAAATTAAATATAAAAACAAATCTATCGCTGATGTTCTGAACATGACCGTTGAAGAAGCAATGCATTTCTTTAAGAGGATGCCTATTATCAGAGATAAATTTGAAGCTTTATATGAGGTTGGTCTTGGCTATATGAAAATTGGTCAATCAGCAACAACCCTATCAGGTGGTGAAGCACAAAGAGTAAAACTTGCTAAAGAGCTATGCAAAAAAGCTACGGGTAGAACATTATATATTCTTGACGAACCAACTACAGGACTACATTCCGTTGACATTAAAAAACTACTTAGAGTATTACATAGATTGGTTGATAGCGGTAACACTGTATTAGTAATTGAACATAATATGGACGTAATCAAAACTGCCGATTGGGTAATTGATATTGGTCCACGCGGTGGTGACAAAGGCGGTAAAATTGTAGCAGAAGGTACCCCTGAAGAGATCTCAAACGATCCTGAAAGTGTAACCGGCGGCTATTTGAAAAAATACCTAAAAAAAAATGTTAGCTTAGAAACTAAAAAATCTGATTCTGCAAATGATGCAGATGCTGCAGCATAATAAAAAAGGCCCTTATTTCGGGCCTTTTTAATTTAATCTTTAGATAAATATTTTAGTAAAATTATTCTGAATCTGGAATAATAGCATTAGTATAGAAATTCTGAACATCATCATCTTCTTCTAATACATCAATTAATTTATGCATCGAGGCTACTTTTGCCGGATCCAAATCAATCATATTTTGAGCTATCCATTCAAGTGAGGCTGATGCTGGATCACCATATTTATCGATTAGACTATCACGTATTTCAGTAAAATTTTGCAATTCAGTTTGCACCTCGTGCAAATCCTCATCTGATTCTACAGAGTCTGCACCGAGCAATACCGCTTCTTCAAAAATTTCATCATCTGTTGCAACTTCTTTATCAAAACGAATAACACCTTTATGATCAAACATAAAAGCAACCGCGCCATTTTCCGCAAGCGACCCACCATATTTGGTAAAATAAGATCTTACAGATGCCGCCGCACGATTACGACTATCAGTTAAACATTCAACTATAAAAGCACTTCCTGAAGGACCATAAGCCTCATAACGAATTTCCTCATAATTATTACCTTCGAGATTACCCGAGCCCTTTTTAATTGCATGCTCGATTCTATCTTTAGGTAAGTTAACAGCTTTAGCAGCAATAATTGCAGATCTAAGTCTTGCATTACCATCAGGATCATCACCACCTTTAGCAGCAACGATTAGCTCCTTCGCAGCCTTGCTAAACAATTTAGTTCGCTTTGCATCTTGCGCTGCCTTCCTATGTTTGATATTTGCATATTTAGAATGTCCTGCCATTTCTTTATTTTAAAGCGTTATTAAAATCATTGATTAAATCTTCAACATGCTCAAGGCCAACTGATAATCGCATTAATCCATCAGTAATACCTAATGCATTTCTTTCAGATTCTTCAATATTTGAATGTGTAGTTGTTCCTGGGTGAGTGATTAAAGACTTTGCATCTCCTAAATTATTAGAAATATCAGTAAGAGTTAATTTATTCATTAAATTAAATGCGGCTGATTTTCCACCTTTGACCTCAAATGCTATCATAGTTCCACCAGAAAGCATTTGCTTTTTAGCAAGCTCATATTGTGGATGCGATTTAAGATAAGGATAGATAACTCTACTAGTATTTGAATGAGACTCCAAGAACTCTGCAAGCTTCATAGCATTTTGACATTGCTTTTCTACTCTGAGTTGGAATGTTTCTAGAGATTTAGTAACACACCATGCATTAAAAGGCGATAGTGCAGGACCAGTATGACGATGAAATGGCAGAAGCTGTTCTTGGATAAACTCAGTTGTTCCAAGCACAGCTCCTCCCAAAGTCCTCCCTTGCCCGTCTATGTGCTTTGTAGTAGAATATATAACGATGTCAGCCCCTAAAGCAAGAGGTTTTTGCATTAAATTTGTTGCAAAAATATTATCAACTATAAGCTTTATTTTATTTGCTTTGCAAAGCTTGGCTAGGCCTTCGATATCGACTAAATCAAGCGTTGGGTTGGATGGTGACTCGATAAAAGCTAAGGTTGTGTTGTCCTGAATCGCATTTTTAAAATTGTTTAAATCTGCACCATCAACTAGTGTATAACTTATGTTATAATTTGGTAAGATCTTAGTAATTATATGGTAACAAGAACCAAATAAAACTTTATTAGCAATGATATGATCACCCGCTTTCACCTGACACATAATAGAGGCAAACATAGCCGCCATTCCACTCGCCATCACACACGCAGATTCGGCTCCTTCTTCCAGCATAACCAAACGATCTTCTAATAATTTTAATGTCGGATTTACATATCTTGAATATACAAAACCTGGATCCTCGCCATTAAAACGGCTTTCTGCGGTTTCTGCATCATTGTAACAAAAGCCAGAATTTAAAAATAATGCCTCTGATGTTTCACCAAAATTTGTTCTTAAACTATCACCTCTTATCAGCTTGGTTTGGAGATGAAGATTATTGTTGTCTAATTTTTTATTTTTGTAATTTGTCATGTTGAAAAATCTAAAAACATAGACATGCCATATCAAGCCGATAAAAACAAGTAATAATACAAAATGAGACCCGATGATTAGTTTCACAAGATAAAATAAACATAAAATGCAGCAATTGACTGTTAGATAAGTTTTATTAATAGTCTCAAAATTACATTTAGAGTTTGTTCATGAGCACAAAACCAAAAATTGGCGTTATTTTAGATTGGGAAGCAAATGGAAGTTTTTCTGAGCACCCATATTTTGCCATAAGGGAACATTATATTAATGCCGTAAGATATGCTGGTGGCACACCTATTTTAATTCCATATGGCGATCACGACTCAATAACTTCTTATCTTGACCTAATCGATGGATTGCTAGTACCTGGAGGCTTTTATGCCTTGCCTGACGATTGGTATGAAGATAAAACCAAAACATCACCATATCAAGCAACCCCAAGATTCAAATTTGAAGAAAACTTAATTAAAAAGGCCATACAAATTGACATGCCTATTTTAGCAATATGTGCAGGTATGCAGGTTATTGCCGGTATGTATGGCGCCAAATTAACATCTGATATAGCAAATTATAATAAGGGAATTATTGATCATTTCGATAGCACAATTTCACATACCATCAATGTTAGCCAGGATTCATTACTTTTTAAGATCACCAAGCAATCTTCATTTGAGGCCAACACCCATCACCAAGAAGCCGTAATCTCAACAAGTGATCAAATGAACACATCAGGAATTTGCACAGATGGCATTATTGAAGCAATTGAAATTAAAGACCGAAAATTCGTGCTAGGTCTGCAATGGCATCCTGAAATGCTTTGTCATCATATTGATCAAATAACTGATCAAAACCCACATCATTTAATATTTAAAGAATTTATCAATGCAGCTAAAGATTAATATACCAGAATTTTGGCCAAATCTTGAAAATGAAGATAAAATTTATGTAATCTCACCTGCATATAAGGCAAATGATGTTCAGAAAAATGATATCACAAAATTTTTAGCAAATTGGCATCTTAAACCAATTTTTTATGAGAATAGTGAAGAGTCCCAGGAACCTTTTCTAGCTCATAATGACAGATGTCGATTTAACGAGCTAAAAAATGCCCTAACAGGAGATGAATCGAACCTTATAATAGCACTTAAAGGCGGTTATGGCTCGGCTAGATTAATTCCAGATTTAATCGCGCAAGTAAATCCAGCAAAAGAAAAATTGTTAATTGGCTTTAGCGATATAACCTCACTGCATCTTGCTTTTAATAACTATTTTAAATTAAGCTCGCTACATGCACCAATGCTTGGCCAGATGATTAATGGCACAGTTAGTAATGAATCAATAACCACATTGCTCAATATTTTAAATAAAAAGTCATCTGCAGTTAGTTATCCAATCACAGCCTTAAATCAAATTGCTTTAGACCTAAATGCTCCACAAAAATTTGCTAATTTAGTCGGTGGGAATTTATCGTTAATTCAAACAAGCATTGGTACAAAATGGCAAATTAATACTCAGCAAAAATTCTCAATGCTAATTGAGGAATATGATGAAGAATTATATGCAATGGATAGAAGTCTTAACCATCTTATTCATGCCAACTATTTCAAAAACTGTGAGGCTCTATTCATTGGCGATATCAGCCAGAAAGATAATCAAATTGATCAGAATGCTCTTGAGTATTTAAGCCAGCATTTAATTAAAAAACTTAAAATCCCAATTTTTAGGATCGAAAATATTGGTCATACAAATAGCAATAAAGCCATACCACTTGGCCTTAAGATAGAAATTTTATCTTAACAAATTCTTTGCATAATATCGAGACTTCATATAGATAATCTAGAAATTCATTGTGGGGTTATAGCTCAGTTGGTAGAGCGCTTGCATGGCATGCAAGAGGTCACGGGTTCAACTCCCGTTAACTCCACCAAAATCTTCTAGAAATTAGTAATTTATTAATTTCATAGCATCTCAATTATTTATAATATTCGTTTTAATGAATCTTAAATATTAAAGTGATAACTCAATATATTCCAAACTATTTCAATAATAGCTTTTGCGTAATTGGAATAAATTTCGATGCTGAATTGATTAATGAATTTGCAGTAAGTGAAGGAACTCCATATATCTCACTAAAAACATTATGTTTTTCTCGCACTGTGTTAATTAACATATCAAAATCACCATCACCTGATGCCAGAACCACTATATCTGATTGCACGGCATGTTCTAACACATCAATTGTAATACCAACATCCCAATCACCTTTTGCGGAACCATCATTCCTATTAATAAATGGCTTTAATTTAACTTCAAAACCAATACCTCTAAGAATATTTTGAAATTGACTCTGCTTTGCATCACCTCTATCTATTGCATAGGCTATCGCAGTTACAACTTCTCTATCCTTTGTGATTTCTGACCAAAATTTATTATAATCAAAATTAGCATTATATTGCTGTTTGACCGTATAATAAATATTTTGAACATCGACAAAGATCGAAACTTTTTTCATATTATTAATTAAGTTTTATAAATATACTTTCACAAATGAGATCGCTATTATAGATAGAGCATTATTAAAAAATTTATATGATTAATTTACCTAACAAATCTATGAAAAATATAGTAATTACTGGAGCAAATCGTGGCATCGGCTTGGAGCTTGCCAAAATCTACAGCCAAACACATAATGTTTTTGCACTTTGCCGCAATTCATCAGATGAACTAAATCAACTTGGAAACACTCACATAATTACTGATTGCGAATTAACTGATATAAAATCAGCTCAGCAAACAATCAATAAATGTCCTGATAAAATCGATATTTTGATAAATAATGCAGGAATTCTTGCAGGTACTAGTTTTGATAATTTAATAGCAGAGAAAACAACCATAGAAACGCAAATCCAAGTTAATGCAATCGCCCCGATTATGTTCTCACGCCTTGCTTATCCAAAATTACAGAATGGTTCTAAAATAGCTTTAATAACATCTAGAATGGGCTCAATTAGTGATAATCAATCGGGATCAAGCTATGGTTATAGAATGAGTAAATCCGCCTTAAATGCCGCAGGGAAATCATTAGCAATTGATCTAAAATTAGATGGAATTTCAGTTGGAATTTTACATCCTGGATGGGTTAAAACTGATATGACAAATTACTCTGGTAATATCACAGCGGATATAGCCGCAAAACAGTTAACTGATAGAATCAGTAATTTAAATATAGCAAATTCTGGATCTTTCTGGCATGCAAATGGTGAAGAACTAGAATGGTAATTTATATAGGTAAGAAATGATTAAAATTTACGGCATTAAAAACTGCAATTCAATTAAGAAAACCCTTAACTGGTTTGAAGAGAATAAAATCGATTATGAATTTCATGATTATAAGAAACATAATATCGAAAAAGCCAAAATTGTGAGTTTTATTGATAATCTCTCAATTGATAAAGTCTTAAATAAACGCGGGACTACCTGGAAGAAGCTTTCAGAACAAGAACAAAAGCAAGCAGAAGAAATCACTCAGGCAGTTGATTTAATGCAAGCCAACACTTCCATGATCAAAAGACCAATAATCGAACATGATAATGGTTTTATTGCTGGCTTTGATGCAGATGAGTTAAAAGATCACTTTTTATAAACAGCAGTCGCACCTTCTTTTCTAAGCATTTTGTTCACCTCACCAGAATGTAATTCTTCAGAGGCTATCATACGCATTGCATATTCTTCTAGGAGTACAGATTGATCTTTTGATAAATCAAGCAACTCTTTATATAGCTCAAGACTTCTGCTTTCATGTTCGAGTGATTCAATTAAAATCGCGTTTATATCATGATTCTTAGATTCAAGCAAATCACCAATACCAAGTGAAGGATACCCACCAAAATGCGTAACCATCTCACCAGCTTCAATTGCATGAGTTAAAGATTCTTGTGCCTGACTTCTAAGCCATGAGACAATTGGAATACGACTATGGCCAAATACCATAAAAGAATAATGCGTATAGCGCACCACACCAGCTAGTTCTAATTCTAAAATTTTATTTAATAATGCTAATGATTGATCACGAAAAGATTCAGACATAGATACCACCTTTTGAATTATTTATAACTAAATTTAGTTACATAAGTTTTAAATATAGCCTTTTTTTGATGAAGATAAAAGCAATTAAATTTTTATTTGGTATTTTAAGCTAATAACATCTGAAATATCAAGAATGCACAACTGCTGCACAAAATAAAAAAGTAAATTATTTTATTTACCTTTTACTCATAACAAATTCAAAGGCTTAACATCTGAAACAATCATAAGATCATACCCAACAATGTCAGATTCTTTTATTCTATAACTGTAAGCCTCATAACTTCGACAGCTTGATTTAGAGTCTCCAACCTCATCTCTATACATAATATCACACTGATTATTAATAGCATTTATCTCAGGATACCTTGCTATACATTCACCATCATGATCAAAAACGGCAGACTCTATCTCCTTAACTGTCTCCATTACTTTTTTACAACTAAAATCTGCAGCTGTTAAGTTACTTTTAAAATAGAAAACTTCATATTCTGCAGCATGATTACAACCTATTTTAGCGAAAACATTGACCAAATAACCATTCTTTTTATAACTTTCACGTAAGTCTGATTTTTCAATTGCAGCAATAACCCGATTTTTTTCATCTAAGACAAGATTGTACCCAACAAAATTAAGGTCACAATTATTTTCCCAATAATCTAAATCAATATCTGAACATTTTTTCTCCATAAATTCTATACAAGATTTATCATCTGGATGATACGAATCATTAGCAAAAGAATTTTGAGAAAAAAAACCAACAATCATGAGAAAACAAATGATTTTATCCATAGAATATATACAAACAGATTAACGGCAGATATGCTTAATGGCAAAACAATTAATGTCAAACCTCTTCTTCAAAATTATCTTTTATATATTGTGTAACAAATTGACTCGGAAACGATAAATGTAACTCCCCTACCTCCACTTTCATTGCATAAAAAAAGCCCCTCTAATGGGTGCTTTTTATTATTTAATAGTGGAGGTTAGCATCCCTCAATATAATGCTCTCCAAACTGGGTAGGAAATATGAAATCCAATCCAACTTGGTTTGGGTATATTATACTGCGGGAGACAAAAAGTCTGCACCTAAATTAATCTATACGACTAAGTTTTTGAGTTCAGCATGTCCTTATAGTTAGGATATTTGTAACTTTAAGGACATGGAGATGTTATTCATAATACCTTTAAATCATCACCCTACGCCAAGGCTTCGGGCTGACAAGCGAAAAACGACATTTTAGCGCCACCCTGAGTACATAATTTCTACACTTAGCCTTATTATCGAAATATTCTATAATCGATAATATCGATGGCTATTACTTCTAAGAGCGGTGAGAACTTTCAACCCTATTATCGATTTTAAATGTTTTCGATAATAGCAGGAGTTTACTTATTGTATGCCTCTACAACGCTTTTAGCGTCACGCTCAATGTCGCCGTTATCGGAATTTATAGTGAAACTAGCCACCTCAGCAAACCAATGATTACGTTCTTTTTGCAATCCATCCAATAGCGCTGAATAATCATCAACTGGCAATAGCGGTCTATAATTGCTCATTCTCTCAGCCTGAATTGAGGCACTTACCTTAATATACACGGTAAATTCTGACTTTAATATTTCACGAGCTTTTGGATCACAAGCAACATTCTCATCTGTGGTAACCACGATGTTTTCCTGAGTAATCTGGTGTTGCAGGATTTCAATTAATGTTTGATTGAATTTATCTTCACTGCCAGCACCAAATACATCAGTAACACTGCGGCCAATAGATGCAACGCTAGCTAAAACGTCGGCATTAATAAACTTCCAACCTAATTGCTTGGCCACTTCTTCTGCCACTACGCCTTTGCCAGCACCTGATTGGCCAACAATAAATATTCTTTTCGCTTTGCTCATATACGCCTCCACGCATTTTGTCATCAACCCAGTTAAAATTATACTGGCTTTTGGCTGAAATAGATCTTTTGGATCTAATATGTCCTTTAAGTGTCATATTTTGCTACTTTTAGGACATGCTATACACACACTATTATCGATTTACATAAAATATGATAACATACTTCAATCTTATTCTCACCTTTGGAATTAAAAACTTGACTTATTATCGAATATTGATATTTTCGATAATAAAGACTATACTTAAGTCTAGAAATCAAGAGGTTTAAAGCATGGATATACAACAATCATTATCAGGCAAAGTGATTAAATCACCCAAGGGCTACAATGCCTATGTGCCTAATCCACTGCCTCCGGCAATAGAATGGACCAACCAATTGGTAAGCACACTATCGCGGGCTGATTACTTGCTGGGTAAGCTGGCTCGAGAAGGTAGCAAATTACCGAATCCTCATTTGCTAATGCGCCCGTTCATTACCCGTGAGGCCGTATTGTCCAGTAAAATAGAAGGCACCCATGCTACAATCGGTGAAATTTTAGCACACAATGCAGGCGTATCCGTTAATCAGAATCCAGATGATTTGCAGGAAGTGCAGAACTATATTACTGCTTTAGATTTTGGGTTGAAGCGCCTTGATGATCTTCCTCTGTCCTTACGGTTAATAAAAGAAATTCATGAGCAATTGATGCAAGGTGTTAGAGGCTCACATGCCACGCCTGGTGAATTTAGAAAAACACAAAATTGGATTGGTTCTCCTGGTTGCACATTAAATACAGCCAAGTTTGTGCCACCACCAACAGATAACTTAGCAGATTGTTTAGGTGATCTAGAAAAGTTTTTACACGATCGTCAATTACCAGCCCTAATTCATATAGCGCTGTGCCATTATCAATTTGAAACAATCCATCCATTTTTAGATGGCAATGGTAGAGTTGGACGTTTGCTAATTACATTGTTATTAATTGAGCAAAAGATGTTGCCATCGCCACTGCTTTATTTAAGTGCATTTTTTGAGGCAACACGGGATGAATATTACAGGCAACTATTTAACGTAAGCAGCAACAACACTTGGCAGGACTGGTTAATTTATTTTCTAAATGGCGTCGCTGTGCAATCAGAAGATGCTCTATCGCGTGCTGAAAGGATTAATAACCTACTTAATAAATGGAAGCTGCAAGTTGCAAGCGGTTCATCTAGCGTTCCTGTAGACATTGTTGATCATTTTGCAGTGAATCCATACCTAACCATCAAAAAAATAGCTGAAGAGCTTGAGATTGCTTATAGCACTGCTGAACGTGGTGTTCGCAAACTGTTAGGCGAGAATATTATCAGCCAAGTTAATGATGGCAAGCGTGATAAAGTTTATTGCGCCACAGAAATATTATCCATATTAGAAGAACCAGCAAAAATTCATGCTGATGTTGAGGAAGAATAATATGAACCATTTAATAGCATTTTATAAGCATAATATCGGCATAGCACAAACATGAACCAGTTAACTAAAAGACAGCAAACATACAGCAGAATATCTAGTGCATTAGCCTGCATGAGCAATAAACAGCTAGAACAAATGCTTGATGATGGCAAAGCAATGCACAAAGGTATTGGTGGTACTTCATTACAGATAGAAATAGATAACACGCTTGTTTTTGTGAAAAAAGTACCGCTAACAGACCTAGAATTACAGCCAGAAAATTCGAAATCAATAAACTTGATAAAAAGGTTGAGTTTTAGACGAGAGGAATTTTCGCCAAAATACTTAAAAATTGATGGCCAGTGGCGTGATCATGATCGGTATGCAATGACTTTAGAGGACTATGAAGAGAACATCAATGAATAAAATTGAATACACAAAAAATCCAGCTACTAGTGATGTCGATTTTCTCACTAAGCAAATTAATCAAGAGACCTCTGAATACGGTGAAGCTTATCCTTTTGCTTTTTTCATCAGGGATGATGCGGCTGAAATTATTGCGGGCGCAAATGGTTTTGTTATTTATGGTGCAATATACACCGACCAGATTTGGGTTAATAAAGACTATAGAGGACAAGGATTTGCTAAAAAAATCATGGATAAAGTGCATGAATTTAGCAAATTTGAAGGATGCAAAATTGCCACTGTGCAAACGATGAGCTTTCAAGGCGCGCAATCATTTTATGAAAAATTAGGATATGTACAGGATTTTAAGCGAGCTGGTTATGTGAATGGCAGCAATGGTATTTTTATGAGGAAAGCACTGTGACCTTCGATAACACATTATCCATTCGTAAAGCCACTACTTCGGATGCTAAAGAAATTAGCAACTTGATTATTAGTTGCATTCGTGAGACTAATGCCAAAGATTACTCGTCTGATATTATTGATAGAGTAGTTACAAATTTTACTCCAGAAAAAGTTACAGCTCTAATTGAGTCAAGAGATGTTTTTATTGCCACACAGAACAACCTCATCATTGGCACAGTTAGCCTTGATCAAAACAATATACGTTCATTATTTGTATTGCCAGAAAAGCAAAACTGCGGTGTTGGCGCTTATTTAATGCAGTATGTTGAAAATATTGCTAAAGAACAAGGTTGCAATCTTTTAACTGTACCATCATCAGTTACTGCTGAAGGGTTCTATAAAAAGCTAGGTTTAAGGTATTACGTGATGAATATTATGATCAGGAAAGGACTATTATTATGGAAAAGATCATAGGGGTATTACCAGATAATAGCACTATAAGATTGCTTAAATCGAAAGACAAAAAGTTACTTGAAGAATATCTTGAACCTCACAAATCAGAAACTATGTTTATTTGCAGTAATCTTCTATCTGCTGGGATTGAATATAAAGGGAAATATTTTGAGGGTGAATATTTTGGTTATTTCAATGAGAAGCATGATAATAAAGAAAAATTACTAGGTATTATCGTTCATTACTGGAACGGAAATATCATGATGCATGCATCAAATAATTTAGTCTTAGAAAGACTTACCACCTACTTAAAAAAACATTTAAATAGAAATGTTGCTGGCGTATTGGGAATAAGCGACCAAGCATGTTATGTGATTAACGAGTTAGGACTATCTGATTCAATTTTTAGCATCAATAGAGATGAAGGCTTATATGATTTATGTTTATCAAGTTTAAAAACAGTAGATTTGCCAATTGATTGTAATATTGTTCCCGCTGAAGAAGTTCCAATAGATACTTTGATACAATGGATGACCGACTATGAAATTGAAGCTTTAGGAGCAATTAAAAATGATGCTTTGTCAGGGCGTGTTAATAACAAAGTTGAACGCATAAGAAATGGTGATTGTTTTGCTCTGTTACAAGACAATGTGCCAGTTTCATTAGTTGGCTTTAACTCTAAATTAAAGGATATGCTGCAAATAGGCCCTGTTTGGACTCCAATAAAATACCGAAACAAAGGTTTTGCTAGACGACTTCTCGCAAGTGCTTTGCTTAAAGAAAAATCACATGGAATAAAAAAAGCAATTCTATTTACCGACAACCCTGCTGCAATAAAAGCCTATGAAGCAATTGGTTTCAAAGAAATTGGTACATACCGCCTTGCATTACTAAAAGATCCTATTGCTCTGCCTGCACAAAAGAATAATGTTGAAGTTGCCCCATATGATCCCAGCTGGCCTAATATATTTGATATTGAAGCAAAAAAAATTAAAGCAGCTTTAGAGGGTAGTTTTTCCTCCATCCACCACGTTGGCTCAACATCTGTACCGGGTCTAGCTGCTAAACCCAAAATAGATATTATCGCCTGCGTTAATCATCTTGATTTTGATCATCAAGGGCTTGCTAACTTGAATTATGAATACAGGGGTGGTTTTAATCTTCCTTTGCGAAAAAGCTTCACTTATCGCTCTCCTGATTTAAATGTTAATCTGCATATTTTTGAAGAAAATGATCCAGAAGTTGAGCTGAACTTGCTGTTTCGTGATTATTTGCGTGAAAACGTGCAAGCAAGAGATCTATATGCAGCATTAAAGTATAAGCTGTTAGAAGACGATGCTTCTCATAAAAAAGACGGGGCAATGTATCGAGGCTATACATTAGGCAAGCATGATTTAATTCAAGATATCCTGAATAAATCTGGTTTCAAACGTTTGCGCTTTGTTATTTGCACTCACGGTGCAGAATGGTCAGCTGCTAAACAATTCCGAAATAAATATTTCTTTGAGCCAAATAAAATAGAAGATCCTTATACTTGGACTTTTGATCATAAAGACCATAAGCATTTTATTTTATACAAAGGCGCGAAATTTGTTGGCTATGCTCATGTTCAGCTGTGGCCAGAAAATAGAGCTGCACTTCGCATTATTGTTATAGACGAAAAAGAACAAGGCAAAGGATATGGTAAAGAATTTATGTCACTTATTGAAAAATGGCTGCAATTAGAAGGCTATAAGAGTATTCATACAGAAAGTTCTCCAGAAGCGCTTAAATTCTATCAGGCTATCTATTACGTAAAAATGCCATTTGATGATCCAGATGGTTATGAAGGCAGTCCTGATGATATTGAAATGGGGAAACTGCTATGAATATTAGGCTTCTAGAAAAAACAGATATAGCAGTTATTGTGAATGGCTTTAAAGAATCAGGCTGGCAAATTAAACCCGCAAATGTTTTTGAACAATATTTAGACGAGCAAGAGCAAGATAAACGGATCTGTTTGGTAGCATTTGTTGATGAAAAGTTTGCAGGCTACGTCACCCTTAAATGGCAATCTGACTACAAAATTTTTGCAGATGATAACACCCCAGAAATATCTGATCTCAATGTGTTACCAAGCTTTAGGAACAAAGGAATAGGTTCTGCATTAATAGAAAAATGTGAAGAGCATGCAGCGGAAAGATCAAATATCGTTGGCATTGGCGTTGGTATTTATCCGGATTATGGATCTGCTCAAAGGCTTTATGTTAAGCGTGGTTACTTACCTGATGGGCATGGCGCTACTTACAATTATGAATATGTAACTCCTGGCAATGAATATCCGTTAGATGATGATCTGGTGTTATGGTTTACGAAGAAATTAGATAAATATCAAGGAATTAATGAATAATGACTTTTTGCATAATAAGGCATAAAAACCTCTTGACCCTCACGTTACGTGATAGTTTATCCTTAGTTTGTATCAATTAAGGAGCAATCTGTTTTAAGCAATTCTCTTATAGCATTTTCTTGGTACAAATGTTTACCACCGGTACTAAATGCTCTTTCACCACCTATTCTTCCATCTTTTATTAAAACTCCATAAAGTACTGGACACTCATAACCTACTTTAATATCAGTTAAAATTTTCTTAATTATTCTCTCTATTTTTAGGTTTTTTTGATCTGCTTCAGTTAGTGACGTTTCATCTGCTCCATATGCTAGCAAATGTGATATTATTTCAGTATAACCTTTTAATGCTGCCCAATATAAAGCTGTACTTCCACTATAATCAGCCTTATTAACATCTGCTCCTGCTGCTAGTAATTGTGCTACTATTTCTACATGACCATTGAATGCTGCCCCATATAAAGCTGTCCTTCCATCTTTATCGGCCTGATTTATATCTTCTATTCCTGAAATAATCTGTTTAATTTCTGCAATATTTCTATTTTCTTTAATTGCTGATATTAATTCTTCTATTGTGTGTATTATTTGTCCTAAATTTCTCACCCCTGCCTCATATATGTAAATTACAAGGCTTTTTTACATTATTATCATAGGTTTGTCAACAATTGATAGCTTAAGACTAATTATCTACCCGCCTTTCTTCACAACGCCTTAAGACCTTTGCCAACCTATAAGCAATGAATGTAATTTTATAAAAACAGTTGAAGATTGCTAAAAAGATACCGATTTACTTATCTTTGCGTAAACAACTTCATTTTCTGCAATATCAGCAGGTATTTTTAAAGCTTTACTGTAAGTTATATTAGCAGAAAATAATTTGTGATAAAAATTAAGAGTCACACCTGCACCACTGACCTGGTAATCTTTTTCATCAACATTTGCCTTAGTTAAACCATAATCAAAAAATATCCCGGCATTAAGGGCCGTGTTATTAAATTTTAGATAATGTGCCAAATTTTTATTTAGGGTAAAATTATTACGTATATAAAAACCAGAATCTCCTTGAATATATTCTTCTTTAAAACCTCTTACACTATATTCCCCTCCAGCGTAAAATGCTTCGGATGAGAATAATATATCTTCTGACTTTTGAGCTTCGATATGAAGGTTATATTTTAGAGGCATTTTGTTAAATATTTTATCATAATATAAATATAAATTATAAGCTTCATATTGGGCTTCTTCGTCATAATCTGAGGTTTTGTCATCTAAGGCCGAAAATTTATCAAGTCCAAACTTATAGCTTGGCTTAATGATGAAAGTACCAAATTTACTATATATGGTGTTATGTATACCAATAGTTGCTACAGAGAGCTTTCTGGTACCTACTTGATTAGTTAATTTTATATTAAATATTTGATTGTATGATTTAATGTTTTTTAAGGTTAGGTCTGATACTAATTTTATTTTAGTCTGATTATTCCTAAAAATATTACGCTCTAAAGCAAATGTATTGATCGTGGTATTACCCAAGGAATAATAAATTGCGTTAGTTAAGTTAGTTCCTAAAGTATATTCTGAGCGTGATAAGCTGTAATTAAAAAGATAGTTTCGAAAAGGTAAGGAATAATTAAATGAACTGACAGAGCTTTGTCTTTTATGTGATGGTCTTCTATAGAGCGAGTTATAACTAACAGTGATATTGTCATTTAAATTTAATAGATCGGCAAAATTAGCGCTAATATTATATTTATTTTCACCTGTTTGACTAGTTCCGGAATTATCTAGAGAAGCTGTGATAGAATTAGCCTTACTAAAGTCATTTTTAATAATTACTATACTAGTGCTCGCCTCCTCACCTGCTTCTATAGAAAATTTACTATTGCTATTATTCACATTAGCAAAATTATCTATTGCTTGCTCTAAATCTCTAATATTTAGAATATCTCCCTTTTTAGTTGGGACCGAACTCGATATTTTTAATTTATTATCATATGTTTTTTGGTTTTCTTTTAAGATAATGTTTGAGATTTTGCCTTCGGTGATTTTTATCACGAGAATATTCTCAGCTAATTTACTTTGAGGCATAGGCAGATTAGCTCTGCTAGTTATATAGCCATGTTTAAAATATAACGCATTTAAGTGATTCAGCATTTTTTGAATATCACCTAATGTTGTGCATTCAGAGCTAAAATCTTTTACCTTCTCTTGCAACTGCTCTTGTTTAAAAATAGTAGAGCCAGTTATTTCTATAGCTTTAATATTGAGGCAAGTCGTTGGGTTCTCATCTGTATTTTCTGGTGTGAATTCCAGAAATTTTGGCTTATGATCTAGATTTCTATTTTCTTGCTCTAAATTATAATGTTTTAGCAGCTGCTGCATTTGTTTTATTTCTAGATCTTCATTAGCATTTGCCCTATGAGATGCTTGGATCAAAACTAGAAGATATATTAATATTAAACATATGTTTTGCGCTGTCATTGGCAATTTTACAAAAACAATTTTAAGTTGTGTATTAAATATTTCGTATTAATTTGAGGCACCATTTTAATTTTGCGAAATATTTATAATAAAACAAATAAATAAAACAAATAAATAACATAGCATTTTAATAAAACACACTATATGTAATGTAATATATTGCCACATTATTTTTATGTTTACTATTTTAAAACATTTTATTTGCCGATTCCTCGCTTTCATCCT
>JAYOLW010000006.1:0-28699 GCA_038120515.1 Rickettsiales bacterium
ATAGCAGAATTAGCCAAGCTCCACTTTTAAAAGGAATGATGAATTGCGGTATTTGTGGCAGTCAAATGACTCCAACCTATACCTCAAAAAATGGTAGGAAATATCGTTATTATATCTGTCAGTCAAAATTTAAGGGTAATAATGAAGAATGTTCTGTAGGCAGAATTCCAGCTAAAGAAGCTGAGGAATTAGTGACAGATCAGGTTTTAAATATTTTACAAAAACCAGAGATAATTTCTCAGACAATCAGCTGCAATGAAGATGAAAACATTAACCAAAATCAAGTAATCGAATCATTTCAAAAAATAGATAAAATCTGGGATGAGTTATTTCCGCCAGAACAAGCAAGAATTATCAATCTTCTAGTCAAAGATATCATCATTAACCCAGATGGCATGAATATCAATATTTACAAGCAGGGAATGAACTCACTCAATAATGAAATTAACGGATAGACATGGAAAATTTAGAAATAACAAAAAAGCAAATTGATGAAAATATAATTCAAATTTTTGTGCCGATGCAAATTAGAAAAAGAGGTGGTGCAGCAATGATGATTGTTCCTCAAGGTCAAATTCAAAAGAAAAGTTTTGATGAAAAATTAATCAACGCATTCGCCAAGGCTTATCAGTGGAAAACTATAATTGAGGATGAAGAAAATGACATTAATTCTCTTGCTGATATTGCTAGATTAGAAAATATTTCAACCCCGCATGTGACAAAAATTTATCGACTCAATTTTATCTCACCAAAAATTATTGAGGCAGTAGTTAATGGAACTGCTCCTAGAGATTTAAGGCTAATAGATATTTTGGCTAAAAAAGCACCTGAGATTTGGCAGGAGCAAGAGGAAATGTGGGGTTTTGAATCAAATTAAGAGTTACAAACTCACTCAAGATAAATGTTGCTAGTTTGCTAAATTAAAATTGGTTTTTTTCTTGTTCTTTGAGGTTCTTTTATTAAAATAATTGTAATTATAATCAGGTATATCTGTTTAAGAAATTTTAGTTAAAACATTAATGTATAAAAATAAGGTAAACAATACATCATCTCCAAAAGTCATATCGTTATTTTCTGGTTGTGGCGGTTTAGATTTAGGATTTCACCAGTGCGGATATGAAACCGTCTGGGCAAATGATTTTGATTTATGGGCAGCAAAAACATTTACTCATAATTTTGGTGATGTTATGCACTGTGGAGATATAGAAAAAATTGATCCTTATAAAGATAAAAGCATACCTGATTGTGACTTAATATTAGGCGGATTCCCTTGCCAAGATTTCTCTATGATATGGAAGCGTCCAGGGTTGAATGGTGAAAGAGGTAATTTGTATAAAAGTTTTTTGCGTTTTGTTGATGCAAAGAAGCCAAAAGCATTTATTGCAGAAAATGTTAAAGGATTGCTTAGTGCCAATAAAAGCAAAGCTATTGAAACAATAGTCAGTGATTTTGAAAAAATTACACCTGGTTATGTGGTAAAAATTCAACTATATAATTTTGCAGAATATGGCGTTCCTCAATTTAGAGAACGTGTTTTAATTGTCGGCATTCGTAAAGATACAAATTTTAATTTTATACATCCAGAACCAACACATGGGGATGGAAGAAGACCTTTTGTCACAGCAGGTGAGGCTTTGGCTAATATTAAAAAATCTTTACCGAACAATGAATTAATGAATCCTAAGCAAAAAACTGTGGAGATGTTAAAACTAATTCCTGAAGGTGGTAATTTCACAGATATTCCAAAAGATCATCCGCTTTATGTCAAAGGGATGATAAGTCATGTTTATAGAAGAATTCATAGAAATGAACCGTCAAAAACAATTATTGCTGCTGGCGGAGGTGGGACTTGGGGATATCATTATCCAGAGCCAAGACCATTAACAAATAGAGAAAGAGCTCGTTTACAATCTTTTCCAGATGATTTTGTTTTTTTGGGAAGTAATACAGAGGTAAGGAGACAAATAGGAAACGCAGTTCCTCCTGTTGGAGTTCATGCCGTTGCTAAAACATTACTACCTTTATTTAGCGAGAAATATGAAGAGCAAAATCTTCATGAATTAAGCAATGTATTAAAAAAACTAACCATAAAGCAACGTTTAAGATTTGATGCGGATAATCATAGCATCAAAATATCGAAAGCAATTTAGGAAATATTATGGACATACTTGCTTCAAATTATCTTCCGTTGCGAACTAATCATTCTACTTTCGAAAAAAGATTTGATTCCCTTATTAAAGAATCCGAGGAAGTAGATATAGCTGTGGGTTATATTTCTGAAAAATCATTAGATGAACTAGCTAATCATATACATAGAAAGGGTAAACCCTTCTGCAATTTAGTGATAGGAATGCACTATTTTGAAAGATTCACTCATGCTCAATACGCAATAGCAAAGGAAACTGAAAAATTTTTAACAGAAAATAACCTTGGAACGGTAAGGCTTGTGACAAGTTTTCCATATCATGGAAAGTTATACTCATTTAGATATAAAGATGGAAAAAGTAAATCAATATTAGGCTCGTCAAATCTTAACAATATATTACTTCATAAACCAGTTCGTCAGTATGAATTGGATCTTCTAATAGATGATGAGAAAACTAATATGGGGTTAAAGGAATTTATGAATTCCTTAATTTCAATTTCTCCTGAATTAAGTTCCTTAGAAATAAATGACTTCAAAACAGAAAATAATCTGATGTTAGGTTTAGCTGGAGTTAAAAAAATAGAAGATGAAAAAGTCCTATTTGAAATAGTAGAAAATTTAATCCCCAATAAATCCATAGAAATACCCCTTAAAACCTCTGAAGCTGCACCTTGTAGTAATATAAATGCTTATTTTGGAAAAGGTAGGGAAAACTCTTCTACTAAGATTATAAGACAAAGACCTTGGTATGAAGTTGAGCTGATAGTTCCAAAAGAGATTACCGATTTAGAATGGTATCCAAAAGCAGGATATCCATCAACAGAAAGCATAATTACAGTAATAACTGATGATGGCTATGAATTTCGCTGTAAAATAAGTGGAACAAACAGCAAAAACTTTAGATCTGTTGGGGATTTAAAGATTTTGGGAAAATGGCTAAAGGGAAGATTAGAGAATGCTGGGGTTCTAAATGTGAATGAGCCAGTAACTAACGAAACCTTATGCAAATATGGCAGAAATAACATATTAATGACTCCAACGAAACAAGAGAATGTTTGGTTTCTGGACTTTAAACCAACAGTTAAATAAATATGCATTACAACAAATATATACAGTCAGTAAAAGATAGATCGTCTGAAAAAGTTGCAAGTGCCGTTAGTAAAACAGTTAGTGAGTTAGTTCCAAAATACATATCTACATTTGATTTTAAAAGTCATAAGCTGGGATTACTACTTGGAAATGTGCAAAGTGGAAAGACTGGTCATATGCTTGGTGTTTTATCTGCAGCTGCTGACAACGATTTTGAAATATTTGTTGTCATGACAACAGACAACACTCACCTACAAAAACAAACATTTAAGAGATCTTTAGAACTATTAGAAACTTTTTGCATTTGTGATGAACAAGATGATATAAGATTTCTTACGAATGACATGAGAAAACCTGTTGTAATCGTATTAAAAAAGAATACGAGGGTTCTTGAAACCTGGAAAAATCATTTAATATCTTCTAGATTTTTAACTGGAAGGCCAATTTTTATAATTGATGATGAAAGTGATGCAGCAAGCCTGAATACTAAAGTTAACAAAGAATCTGAAATTAGTACAATAAATAAAAAGATAACCGAAATTAGATCTCTTGCCAATAGTAGTTTCTATTTACAGGTTACAGCCACTCCTCAATCGTTATTTTTACAAGAGGAAGAATCAGGATATAAGCCAGAATTCGTATACTATTTTAAGCCTGGAGCAGAATATCTTGGGGGTAATTTCTTTTATAGCACAACAGAACCATACGGAGAAAGACAAATTCCATATCCAATAAAAATAACTAACGAAGAAGAGCTTGCTGATTTAAGGGAAAAAGATGCCCATATCCCAGAAGGAATGCAAAAAGCAATAGCAAGTTTCTTGGTCGCTGCATCTCATATACATCTGACTAAATCACGAGAATCATGTAATTTTCTAATACATCCAAGTGTTAGCATTGCCGACCATGAAACCATAGCGGAAAGAATTGGTGAAGCTTTGAATAACTTGCTACAAGGAGTGAGAGATGATGATGATTTCAAAAATGATTTACAAGAGGCATGGCTTGATCTTCAAAAAACAAAGCCAGATATATCAGATTTTAAAAAATGTTATGATTTTATTTCCGATTTATTGGAAAACGAAGGGATAACAATTTCAACTATGAATTCTAAAGCAAATTTTGATATTAACTTTGAAGAAGGAACAAATATAGTTGTAGGAGGTAATTCGCTAGGAAGGGGTGTGACTTTCCCAAATTTACAAACTACATATTACTGCAGGAAATCCAAAAGACCTCAGGCTGATACTTTTTGGCAACACTGCAGGTCTTTTGGTTATGATAGGGATTCTGGTTTAGTGCGTATTTTCTTGCCAGCAAGTTTATTTAAATTATTCGCAGAATTAAATCATTCAAATAACGCAATGATTGATTATGTAAATAAAAACGGATTAAAAGGATTGCGACTAATTTATCCAAAAAATATTAAGCCCACTAGATCAAATGTTGTTAATAAAAAGAAATTAGAAATTATAGCTGGAGGAGTTAACCATTTTCCAAGTTTTCCAATAGCAAAACATACTTCTAAAATAGATTCTATTCTTAGAAAATATAATGATGAGGCAGAATATACAGTAGTTGATATAAATGTTATTGAAGAAATCATAAAAAATTGTGAAGCAGAATTTAATAATGATTGGCCTAATAAGGCTTATTTAAAATGTATTGAATCTTTGCAAGAAAAAGACCTATCAAAAGCAATACTAATAGTTAGAAGAAATAGAAATATTGGCAGAAATACTGGCACATTATTATCTCCCAATGATCGTAAATTAGGTGATCAATTTGAAAAGCAAATTGTCTTAACAATGTATCGTATTGATGGTAATGTAGCTAAGGGATGGGAAGGAAAACCTCTGTGGATACCAAATATAAAATTTCCTAAAGACAAATTCTTTTATAACACTGAAACTTAATTTTCTTTGTTTTAAAAGTTCGATACTTTCAACCGCCACCCGACCATTTCTCTAACCTTGGCAACCCTTGAAAACACTCAAGGTTAATTGGGGGGTTAACCAAAACCAGTTTCAAATAGATCAAGTTCGATATTTTTGCCCGCTAGTCGGTACACAAAGTTCGTTATTTTTTCAGAGAATCCAGTGTTTATGAGGGTTGCCTAAAATCTCCAAGGTTAACTGGGTATGGAGAATTGGAGAGAATTTGGGGTAAAAATTAGCGATTTTTTGTGAAAATGGAGATCAAAAATGCAACTGGTCTGGAAAATTAAAAGTAGCTGAAAGCCTTTATTTACTGGGGTTTTAGAGGGTAATTGGTTTTAAGAAATTGCCAATTTCTGGAGAGTTAGAAAGATGTAAAATGGCTCCCCTTGTTGTACTTGCTACGAACTGATAGGCGGGAAGATGTAATAAACTTTGGGCTAACTCATCCCAACAAGATATAGAAAGATAAGAAATGGGTAGTAATTTGCATTTCTATAATATAAGGTTCGTGGAATGAAACTGTCTAATTCTGCAATACATTTCTTAATTATTTTATCAATGCTGTTGGCTAGTATTGCCTCTGCTCATATATGCTTGGATAGTAATGCAGAAGATCATATCTCTGTAGTATCTTTGTCTGATCAATCTGATAGCTCTTCTTCTGATATAGCATCTGATTGCTGTGAATCTTCTTGTCATAATAATTGCAGTCATCTTTTTAGTCTTAATCAGAATTTGGATATAGAACTTTCTAATTTTATAGAAAAAGGCCTTATTGATTCTTATAATTATTCCATCCCCCTAAACTACGTTTCTCTTCCCTCCAAACCTCCCAAAGCATAACAATTAATTAAGAGGCAAAATGCCTTTTTATTTATTAATTGTTAATCGATGGAAAATTCATGAATTTATTTAAAACATTGTTGTGCATTTGCACCATATTTGTAAACTTTTTATCTTGGTCTGAATCTTATGCTTATGAGCCTCATACTTCAGAAGATCATAAATATGAAGGATCAATATATAGTAATAATCAAAAAATCACCCTTCAGGACGCTATAGATTTGGCTATGAAGTTTTCACCTGAACTTAAAGCTTCTGAAGCACAGGTAATGGCTGCAAGGGGTTCAGAAAGACAGGCAGGGTATTGGAATAATCCTGAATTAGAAATTGAAGCTGAAAACATCTCTGGTACTGGCCCATACACAGATTCTAATCTAGCAGAATATACATATAGCCTAACTAAATCTATTGATATTAGTGGAAAGCGTTCTGCTCGCAAAAAATCTGCTTCATCAGCTAGAAAGGCAGCAAGTAATGAAGCGATGATTAGTCAATTAAGTATTATTCGTAATGTTCATATAGCTTATGCAGAAGTTCTATCAGAAGCAGAGGCATTGAAATTAGCTAAAGAACAAGAGAAATTAGCAAAGCAAGTTCTTAGGACTGTGACAAAGAGAGTAAGTGCTGCAAGAGAATCTGAGATACAAAAAATCAAAGCAACTGTAGCATATGAAAATAGTTTAATTACAAGTAATCAAAAACAACAACAATTACAATCTGCAAAACAAAAACTAGCAATTCTTATAGGAAAAAAAGAATTGGGTGTTTCCTTAGATCATTCTCACTTCTTTGATCTTGAAGCTCCAAAACCTATAGACTCATATAAAAAAATGCTTAACCATTCTCCAATATACAGAAAATCTCAACATTTAAGCGATGAAAAAGAATATGCTTATGACTTTGAAAAAGCACACAGGGTTTCTGATCCAAAAGTGAAAATAGGAATTAGAGAATTTCGTGAGAATAATGAGCAAGCATTAGTTGCAGGATTATCAACACCGTTTCCGATCTTCAATTGGAATCAAGGAAACATATCTCGTGCTAAGGCAGAATTAGATCAGGCTCAAAATAATCAGTTAAATACTAAATTATCATTAGAGCAAAATCTAATAGAAGAATGGCAAAATTGGCAAATATCATATGCTACTGCTGAAAAGTTGAAAAACACTATATTACCTACAGCAGAGAAAGCATTTAAGGTAGCAAGGTCAGGATATCAAAAAGGAAAATTCCCTTATCTAGAGGTTTTAGATACGCAACGTACTTTATTTGAATCTAGAGAAAAATATCATGTAGCTCTTAAGCAATATCATATAGCACGGGCAAATATAGAACTAATTGTCACTCCTCTTAATAACGATCAAAAAGGTAACAATAATGAATAAATATTTTTTCTTAACATTTTTCTTGGTAAATTTAGCAATTTCTCCATTACATGCTGAGGGTGGACATGAGCATGATCACCGAGGCCATGAAGAAAAACATACTGAACATCAAAAAAATGAATCTCGTGACGAAGGACATCATGATGATGAAGGTGAGCATGATGAGCATGGTGACCATGAAGAAAACTCTACTATCATATCAGAAGAGTCAGCAAAAAATGCTGGAATAAAAATTAGCCAAGCTAAATCTCAAACAATTTTTGAAACAATATCTTTAACTGGAAAGATCATTTTAGATCAAGATAGGACTTACGATATTAAAGCTCGTTTTCCAGGTGTGGTAAAAGATGTGAAAGTTAAATGGGGACAAAAAGTTAAAAAGGGACAGGTTTTAGCCTTAATAGAAAGCAATGATAGCTTGAAGTTATATTCGGTAAAATCTCCAAGAAATGGAGTAGTTTTAAAACGAAACACCAATATTGGCAATGTTGCTACAGATGAGGATATTTTTAAAATTGCTGACCTTTCAAAAGTGTGGGCTGAGTTTCATGTTTTTCCAAGAGATATTCATAATATAAAAGAAGGTCAAGAAGTTGTTGTTCGTACTTTAGAAAATGGTATGTATGATCAAGGTAAAATCTCTCTTATACTTCCTACAGCAGATTCAGAAAGCCAAACAGTGATAGCTATTATTTCGTTAAAAAATACTAAAGGGCAATGGAGACCTGGAATGAGTGTGGAAGGCAAAGTTAAAATATTAGAAAAAAAGGCTTCAATAGCGATCAACAAAAAGGCTATTCAAAGAATAGATAATGAAACAGTAATTTTTGTTAAAGAAAGCAATAATAAATATGAGGCTCGTCATGTAAAATTGGGCAAAGGTGATGATGAGTATGTTGAAGTTATAGAAGGGTTAAGTGAAGGAGAAGAATATGTTTCACAAGGGAGCTTCATTATTAAAGCTGATATTTTGAAATCTACTGCTGAACACTCACATTAAATAAATAGGATCAAAAATATGTTAAAAATAATTAATTTTTCTATTCAGCACAGAGTTATCATTATGGTGTCTGTAATTTGTTTAATGGCACTTGGAATTTATAATTTCCAAAAACTACCAATTGATGCTGTTCCTGATATTACCAATGTTCAGGTGCAAATTAATACTGAAGCAAAAGGATATTCTCCTTTGGAAGTTGAACAAAGAATTACCTTTCCTATTGAAACAGCATTATCTGGTATCCCAAAAATGGATCATACTAGGTCATTATCTCGCTACGGGCTGTCTCAAATTACTGTCATATTTGAAGATGGTACAGATATTTATTTTGCCAGACAGTTAATTGCTGAGAGATTACAACAAATTAAGAATATATTACCACAAAATATTGATCCTATCATGGGGCCAATTAGTACAGGTTTAGGAGAAATATATTTTTATACTGTAGAAGCAGATAAGAACGCTAAAAAAGAGGATAGTTCTTCTTACAATTCAATGGATTTACTCACTATTCAAGAATGGATAATAGTTCCTCAACTTAGGAATTTAAAAGGAATTGTTGAGATAAATACCATTGGTGGATATGAGAAGCAGTTTCACGTAAAGCCATATCCACAAAAACTGCTATCTTATAACATTACTATTAAAGACGTAATAAAAGCCTTGGAAGGTAATAATAACAATATAGGTGCAGGATATATTGAAAAAAATGGTGAACAATACCTAATTAGAGTGCCAGGACAAGTACATGATATTGATGATATTGGTCATATAATAGTATCAAAAAAGGATGATTTGGCTATCAGAATAAGGGACATAGCAGATGTAAATCTAGGCTCTCCTCTTAGAAGTGGGGCAGCAACTAAAGATGGCAAGGAAACCGTCCTCGGAACTGCTATGATGCTTATGGGAGAAAATAGTCAAGAGATAGCAAAAAAGGTCGCAACAAAACTTCAAGAAATTAATAAGACTTTACCTGAAGGAGTAATTGCTAAGCCTGTATATGATCGTACCAATTTAGTGAATAAAGCAATTACAACAGTAGAAAAAAACCTTTTAGAAGGAGCTTTGCTAGTAATTGTGATTTTATTTGTGTTGCTAGGCAATATTCGTGCCGCCTTAATTACTGCTGCTGTTATTCCTATTTCCATGCTCATGACAATAACTGGAATGGTAAAAAATAATGTTTCAGGAAATTTAATGAGTCTTGGAGCTTTAGATTTTGGTTTAATTGTTGATGGAGCAGTTATTATTATTGAAAATTGTATTCGCCGCTTTGGTATTGCTCAAAAAGAATTAGGAAGGCTATTAAATAAAGAAGAAAGATTCAAACTTGCTTCTGAAGCAACGGCAGAGGTAATCAAGCCAAGTATATTTGGAGTTATTATTATTACAGTCGTCTATCTGCCTATCTTTTCTTTGACTGGAGTTGAAGGAAAAATGTTTCATCCAATGGCGTTTACTGTGGTATTTGCTTTAACTTCAGCACTTATTTTATCCCTTACTTTTGTGCCTGCTAGTATTGCCTTGTTTTTAACTGGAAAAGTAGAGGAAAAAGAGAACAAATTCTTAATTAAAGTTAGAAACTGGTATGAACCAATATTGCATTACAGTATAACGCGTCCCAAAGAAATAATAATTGGCTCTGTGGCATTAGTTATTATCAGCTTGTTTATTTTAAGCAGGTTAGGATCAGAGTTTGTTCCTTCTCTGGACGAAGGAGATATTGCGGTGCAAGTTTTAAGAGCACCTGGTACATCTCTATCTCAGTCGGTTGATATGCAAAAGGATGTAGAAAATTTACTGAAAGATTTTGCAGAAGTTGAAACTGTCATTTCAAGAATTGGTACAGCAGAAGTTGCAACGGATGCTATGCCACCAAATATTGCTGATACTTACATACTACTTAAACCAAAAAAAGATTGGCCCAAACCAAGAAAGGACAAAGAAGAGCTGATTGAAAAAATGGAAATAGCCCTAGAAAAGCTACCTGGAAATAATTACGAATTTTCTCAGCCAATAGAGCTAAGGTTTAATGAATTAATATCAGGAGTGAGAAGTGACTTGGCGGTTAAAATTTATGGTGATGATTTACAACAACTTCTTAAATCCGCAACTGAAATATCTAATGTTATTCAAAAAATAAAAGGGGCTTCTGATGTTAAGGTGGAACAAATATCAGGACTTCCTGTTTTAAGTATAATGCCAGATAGAGAAGCTCTTGATCGTTTTGGATTAAATATTTCTGACGTTCAAGAAGTTATAGAAGTTGCTATGGGCGGTAAAGAGGCAGGTCAGCTTTTTAAAGGAGATCAGAGATTTGATATTGTGGTAAGATTGCCAGAAGATTTACGCAGTGATATTAAAACCCTAGAAAGATTACCAATACCACTTAATACTAAAAAACATCCAAATTATGTTCCTCTTAGAGAGGTTGCCAATATAAAAGTAATTTACGGCCCAAATCAAATTAGCCGTGAAAATGCAAAGCGAAGAATTGTTGTAACCAGCAATGTTAGAAATCGTGATTTAGGAAGTTTTGTAAGTGAAGTTCAGGACGAGCTATCTGAACAAGTAAAATTACCTACAGGATATTGGCTAGAATTTGGTGGGACTTTTGAGCAACTAATATCTGCAAAGTCTAGGTTGATGATTGTTGTGCCAGTTGCTCTTTTGTTGATATTTTCTTTGTTATTCATGGCATTTAATTCAGCAAGAGTATCTTTGCTTATTTTTACAGGAGTTCCTCTTGCTTTAACTGGAGGAATATTATCTCTAGCAATAAGGGGAATTCCATTTTCAATATCTGCTGGAGTTGGCTTTATTGCTTTATCTGGAGTCGCCGTATTAAATGGAATGGTAATGGTTTCTTTTATTCGTAATTTGGAAGATAAAGGAATGAAGCTAGAGGAAGCTATTATAAAAGGGGCATTAACTAGATTAAGACCAATTTTAATGACAGCTTTAGTTGCGAGTCTTGGATTTGTACCAATGGCTTTAAATACAGGCACTGGTGCAGAAGTGCAAAGGCCACTTGCAACTGTAGTGATTGGAGGAATTATTTCTTCAACAATTTTAACTTTAGTGGTTCTGCCAACGTTATATAGATTTTTTCATATTAAAAAATTTAAGAAGGAAAATTATGCAAAATAATTATGAAGTCATGATTAGAATATTAAAGATCGCATATATTTTTATTACCTATTGCTTTGTAGCCTTCAATGCTAATGCCAGGCCAGTTTCGTATCCTAGTGGGATTACAGCAATGCAAATGAATGATGCAAATATGAATGCTCTACATTTACATTATTCTCCAACAGCAAAATATTCAATTGGGTATAAAGGAGAATATTGGAAAGAGGATAAATGGCAGTTTCATGGTCTTCAATATAATCACTTGATTAATAGATGGAATAAGAAGGCTAGTCAGGCAAATCTATATTTAAAAAGTGCTGTTGGTATTGCTCATAGTGATGAAGATTCATTTTCAAACAAGCAAGAAGAAGCAGGATTTATTGGAATTGCAACTGATTGGGAGGATCGTAGATTTTTTACTAGTTATGAGAATCGTTACACTTATGCAGGTGATATAAATAAATCTTTCATGCAAAAAGCAAGAATTGGAATAGCTCCATATATTGGCGATTATGGAGACTTGCATACATGGTTAATGCTCGAAACTGAGCATAACCCTACAAATGAGGGAGAGGAGTTAAATATTACTCCAATGGTTAGAGTATTTAAAGATGTATATCTATTTGAAGCTGGAATGAGCTTTGATGGCGATATTCTTTTTAATACTGTAATTAGATTTTAATAATAATTTAAATTGAGGTTCTTATGAAACATTTTATTTATTTTCTAACTTTGTCATTTTTATTAACTAACCCTGCTTTTGCAGCGCATGGTAAGAATCATAATCATTCGAAAGATATGGACGCTCCTGTGTTATCAAATGCAAAAAAGGTAGCGAACGCCGATTGTAAGAACAAAGTTAACATTGATGTTAATGGCTTAGTCTGTGATTTCTGTGCTAGAGCTGTTGAAAAAGTATTTAGCAAAAGAAAAGAAGTTTTAGCAATAGATGTTGATTTAGATAATGGAAAAATTGTTATTGCTATGAAAAATGGTAAATCAATTGATGATGCTACATTAACAAAATTAATTACTGATTCTGGTTATGATGTAGTTAAAGTTAATAAGGGATGCGATGAGTAAAAAATTGGTTTTACCAACCCTTAGCTTATTCACTTCTGTTTCAACTTTATTATGCTGCGCTCTACCAGCTTTGTTAGTTACAATTGGTGCAGGAGCAACACTTGCTTCAATTGTAAGCGTATCACCTTGGTTGGTGGCTCTTTCTAAATATAAAACCTATACCTTTGGATTTTCTGCTTTCATGCTTATTGTTGCGGGTATTATGAGGCACAAGAGCAAGGCTAGCTTTTGCCCTGCTGATCCTGAGCAGGCTAAAGCATGTAAAAATTTAAAAATAGTAAGTGATATAATTTATTTTGGGTCAGTAGCTATATTTTTAATTGGGTTCTTCTTCGCTTTTGTTGCAGTGCATATCTTTTATTAACTTGTGCATAGAGAAATATAATAGAAAGACGGACTTATGAAGTTAACTCCTGACCAAAAGAAAATAGCTGACTTGCTTGATAATTTATGGCTTTAGAACTAAATATTAATGCATAATATCTTCTTGTTAGGAGTTAGAGATATTTTGTATTAAAAATGTAATGAATAAGAAAGGCCAACCACAATATTTTTCAGATTGTTTTAATGTAGATAAAGCTTTGCTTAAGGAGTTGGGAGTTTTTAACCCTATTCTTAATTTTGATACCAAAGTTTTTGTTGAGCCACTATTATTAAAGAAAAGTTCTAATGATATTATTCAAGGGGCATCAAAGGTTTTTGATAAATTCTTCATTGATTTGCTTACTTTATTGAAAATTTCTAAACAAGAAGATGACAAGCCTTGGAGGCAAGCTAAAAGAATCGTTCACTTTCCAGAATATAAATATACTTGTATAGGGTATGGTGCTGACTCAATTGATGGAAGCGGTTCAGGAGCAGAGTTAAATGATAAAATTTTACAAAGTGCCAAAGAAATAGTGGATTTTGCTAAAGATGATCCAAGTATTTTCCTAATTTTACCATTATTAGAAGAAGGAGTTGGAGCGGATATCATAAGTGATATGACTCAAAATATAATAGATCAAAATATTTGTGAGTTTACTGTTTCTACAATGCAGAAATTGGAGCTTAAAGGTAATATTTTCCATAAAGCTCGTAATAAGGCTGTATATAGCTTACTTAAGAATCCTTTTAGTAAATGCCCTATAAAATTATTACCAAGTGACATACTTTCTAATCTTCCTGTAGCAGATAGCTTTGAAGAATGGTTAGAAAAAGTATCAGATACTAATAGTGATTTGAGAGATTCGATAAATAAACATATAGGAGATAGTTGGTTAGATGAAACCAAAACAAAGAGAAAAGAAACTTTACTGGATTTACTTAAAACAGATAAGAGTTTTTTTATGGAGGTTTTAGAGGCATTAAAGAATCATGACTTTCAACATTATGATATAGAAGAAGATTGGCAAGGGCTGCATAGGTGGCTTAAAGATAGTGAGAAATTTATTAAATTAAGGCCATCTAACAAGGTTGGGTTTTTAAACGATAATTTAGATGAGTTGTTTTTAGCTGTTGGTGAGATTATAGAGCATTTTAGGTGCTCTATAGAAAATGAAGAGTTGTGGAGAATATTTTGGACAGAGCAGCATTCTGAGCTAACACATGTAAAAGAATTCTATTCTCAGATGCTTTTTTACATGGTTGCTAATAGTTGGGTTAGTTCAAAAGATAATAACCTCACTTTAGCCCGATCTTTTGATAAAAAAGCAAAGATTCTAGAATTTAAGTTTTCTGTTCTAGGTAAATATAGCGTGAATATTCAAGTAAAGCATTCAAATAACTATAATGGTCTAAGAAAAGGTTATGAGAAAAAAACAGATCAAAATATTAGCCGATTGAGAGAAAAAGATTATTACCTAGTGATGAATTTTGATGATAGTGAAAGTAAGCAACTTAAGGAGATAAAAAAAGCAGAAAAAGAGGGATTTAAAATTGTAGAAATTAATGTTTCTAACCAAGAAAATATTAATCAACCTTTTGACTATAAGGTGGTTGATTTCGAATTTAATAATACATTTGTTGAGTTTGAGAAATCATCACGCAATCCATACAAGAAAGGTGGGGATAAAAGGCATGAATTAACTAATAATATCAAAGCTAGTATTATTAAGCCGATGTTTGATAACCATGGTTTAATCAAAAGCACGAGTATTCAACAAAGAGCAAATAAGATTATAGAGTTAATATTGGGAGCTTTTAATGATGAAGAAAATAAAGATCAACTGTCTGATTTTGCTAAAAAATATGATATTGATTATCAAGTCTTAAATGATTCAAAAAGTTATTTCTTAGCCGAAGATAAAAGCAGAACTGTCTATGAGTGGTGCTTATCATTGAATAAAGAAACAAATATACGCTCAGCTAGCTAACCGAATCTTTCTGCTAGCTCAGATCTCCATTTCCTCAAACACTACTAATATCCTCTAAAGCATAAATTAATTTTTATGCTTAATGTCGAATTTAACAGACTCAATCAAAGAACTATACCCAAATGAGTTATCTCAGTATGAAGCTGAGAGAGCTAAGGAGAATGTGCTTGAGTTTTTTCAAATACTCAAAGCAGTTGATGAGAGGCATGAGCATAAGATTAGTGAAAATCAGAATGTAACTAAAATGGTAACTAAGTCTTATGAAAATCACAGAAGTTCAAATAGAGCTGATTAAGCCAAAAGATGGTTTAATTGGTTTTGCTAGTATTATTGCAGATGGTAATTTTTACCTTTCCAGCATTGCTATTCATCAAAAACTTAATGTTAGCGGTTATCGTTTAACTTATCCAAATAAAGGTAAATTTACGCTATTTCATCCAATTAATAGGGAGACAAGTTTTGCTATAGAAAAAGCGGTATTTCAAAAATTAAAAGAAGTAATGAATAAAGTGAAGAGAGATGTTCAAATATTATAATTCCAATTTAGTCACAAAGAATCGTTCTTATACCATAGAACAGCTATGCTCAATATATCAAGATAAGAAATTACACCCTCAAACAATTAGAGATTGGGTAAAATGTGAGGGGCTTGCTGTTATATCCAACAGACCAATAATAATTCATGGGGCAGTATTTAAAGACTTCCTAAAGAAGAGAAATGATAATCATAGGAAACCTTTATCTTTTGAAAAATTTAAATGTTTAACCTGCAAGACTCACTTTGTACCAGAAGATAAAGAAATATCTCTTTATAACAATAAGAACGGTAGTTTTGCTGCAAAAGGCAAATGTCCAGATTGCACAAGAATTAACAACAAATTTTATAAAAAAGAAGATGAACAAAAATTGCGATCTATCTTCTTTTTAAAAAAGCCTGATGTGATGACATTAGGTAATAGTTTATCTCCTTCCTCTAAGACTAATTTAAATGAGAATAAGAAATCTAATTTAGATGAGTCAAACACCAAGATTCAAGGAGATAAACAAATAGTCTCCAAGACTAACTCTCATATTAACCAACTCCCATTATTTAAAGATTATGACTGATATAAAATTAAACAAAGATAACGAAATGATTAAGGTTCAATTCCTAAACATGCTAGAAAATGCTAAGGGAAGAGATCCTAAAACTGTACAAGCTTATGCAAATGCAATTCATGAATTTGAAATATTTACAAACTTTATCCAATTTAAAAGTTTTGAAATCAAGCATGCTATTGGCTTTAAGGAATATTTAACTAGTAAGAAGAATAAGATTACTGGTGAACCAATATCAAAATCATATCTACAGCACTACACTTCTCATGTAAGAGAATTTTTTGAGTGGTTAGAAAAACAAAGGGGATATAGAAAATATATTAAATATGATGATGTTCAATATTTTACTATTAGCAGAAATGATAGAAATAAAGCTTTAGCTACTGGATATCAGGAAAGTCATGATGTAGGTGATATTTTATCAACAATAAGATCAATGCCATATGATACAGAAATTGAGTTAAGGAATAGAGCTATGATTAGTTTATGTTTATTGACTACACCTAGAATCTCAGCATTACAAACAGCTCGTATAGGAAGTATCAAATATTTTAAATCTCAAGATGCTTGGGCTTTTGTACAAAACCCTAATTTAGTTGATACAAAATATTCAAGGCAGATAACAGCTTATTTTATTGGTAATTCACAAGATATTTATAAAAATATTTTGGATTGGGTGAGCTATTTAAAGGATATGGAATTTGGTGATAAAGACCCTTTGTTTCCCCAAATTATACCTACTTTTAATAAATATGGTGAACCTATGTTAGTCTTGGAGAGGGAATTCATTAAATCTCAAACCACTATAAGAAAGATTTTTGCTAACAGTTTTAATGATAATGACTTGCCTTATTACAAGCCACATTCATTTCGTCATTCAATTACAAGAAAAGCAATGGAACACGAAAAATCACCATTATTAATTTCTGCTTTAAATCAGAATATTGGCCATGCAATGGATGTTGGCACTATAATTGCTAGTTATGGGACGCGTCCAGAACATGAAAGAGCTGGTATATTAAAAGCCTTTAATCTTGAATAAATTAATATAGATTTAATAAAAATGTAAGGAAGCTATGAAAGCAGTAATATTCGCCAGAGTATCATCAAAAGACCAAGAAGAAGGGCATTCTTTGGATGCTCAGGTTAATAAAGCTTTAGAATATGCAATTGATCATAATTTACAGATTATAAAGCAATTTAAGATTATTGAAAGTTCTACTAAGGGCAAAAGACCTGAATTTAAGCAGATGATTGATTTCATTAAGCAGTCAAAAGATAAAGTAGCTGTGCTTGCTTATAATACAGATCGTCTGCAAAGAGATTTTGACGAGCAATCCCTTGAATTAAAAAGCCTAGTAAACAAAGATAAAGCGGAGATACATTTTATCAGCACAGGTCAAATAATCAGTTCAAAGGCTGACTCAAGCACGAAATTTAGATATGGTTTAGATGTTCTACTTGCAAATGACTATTCAAATAGAATTAGTGATAATGTAAAGCGTAGCAATCAGAAGAAACTTGATGAGGGTACGATACTTGGTGATTCTCCACTTGGTTATCTCAACAAGCCAAGAGTTGATAAGAAAAAGGAAAAAGTTGATGTTTATGTTGATCCTGAGCGTGGTCATTTAGTTAAGAAGATGTTTGAAGATTACTCAACAGGTCTTCACTCAATGGAAGATTTGAGAATATGGGCCGATGAAGTTGGGTTGAGAAGTAAAAAAGATTGTAAGATTGGCAAAAGCCAAATTGAGAAGATGTTAAGAAACCCATTTTATTATGGCTATATGCAATATCATGGGAAGCTATATAAACATATTCACCCAAGGCTGATATCCAAAGAATTATATGATGAATGCCAAGAGGTAAAGAGTGGCAGAAGAAAAACTAAATCAAAAAGAACTCAGAAACCTTTTGTATTAAAAGGAATGCTTAAATGTCATCATTGTGGTTGTGCATATAGCCCAGAGATTAAAAAGAGCAAATATGTCTATATGCGACCAACTAAAAGCAGAGGAGATTGCAATTATTGCTTTCACCTCAATGAAAATAAAATCTTATCTCAAATTGAAGATGTTTTAAAAGGAATGCATATTCCTAAAAATATATTAGTTGAAATAGGTGAAGAATTAAAGAGGAGCTCAAATCAAGAGCATCAACATCAAATGCAAGAAAACAAAAGATTGCACAAACTGTATGATGCAGCTCAAGCTAAATCTAAAAGAATAAGAGAGCTTTATATAGATGGGGGTTTTAACAAAGAAGAATATGATGAAAGTATGATGGATTTAGAAGCTGAAAGACATAATCTTAAAGTGAGGTTGGAAAAGCTATCAAATGCAGATGAAGGCTTTAATCAAAACATCTCAACCATATTTGAATTAGCCTCAAAATCCCATGAATTATTTAAAAGTTCGGATATTGAAGAAAAGAGGAGGATTATCAGTTTGTTATTTTCGAACTTATCAATGGAGGCTGAGAAGATAGTGTATGTGATGCGTAAGCCATTTGATATGTTCTTAAATCAGACTGATCGTCTACATTGGCTCCCCGGGAAAGATTCGAACTTCCGACCAATTGATTAACAGTCAACTGCTCTACCGCTGAGCTACCGGGGAACACCAATTGGCACAGCTTATATCGAACTCTATTGTAGTTTTCAATAAATTTTTTAAAGAATTGCTAAATATTACTTTTTCTTTGATTGAAATTATGCTAATATCCTCCGAAAATTATAAATTATGAAATTACATATTTTTATTTTATTAAGCTTTATTTTTATTTCAAAAATAGCAATTTCATCAATTAACCAGACGCCAATACCTAATATGACAGAATTTAATAATTTAACAGATGAAGAAAGATATATCATTGAAGATAAAGGCACGGAAGCGCCATATTCTGGTGAATATTGGGACTTTAATGAGGTAGGTAAATATAATTGCAAAAGATGTGGCGCGCATTTATTTAATTCAAATACTAAATTCTCAGCAAGTTGTGGGTGGCCAAGTTTTGATGAGTCAATAACAGGCAGTGTGCTAAAAGTTCCAGATAGTGATGGTGTAAGAACCGAAATCCTCTGCGCTAAATGTGGTGGGCATTTAGGTCATGTTTTTTATGGTGAGGGATTTACTGATAAAAACACTAGATATTGCGTTAATTCATTATCACTAGATTTTGAAAATAACGATATGCATGCTGATCATAATCATGATGATGACGTATATCAGTTAACTGAAGCAAACGCTTATTTTGCTGGTGGCTGTTTTTGGGGTGTTGAGCATTACCTTGAGCAGTTAGATGGTGTAAAATCTGTAGTATCAGGATTTATGGGTGGGCATGTTAAAAACCCAACATATGAACAAGTTGTTTATACAGATACTGGGCATGCAGAAACTGTAGAGGTTATTTATGATCCTAGTAAAATTTCGTTTGAAGAATTAACGAAATATTTCTTTGAAATTCATGACCCAACACAACTAAATAGGCAAGGACCGGATGTTGGTAAGCAGTATCGTTCGGTGATTTTTTATAATAATGATGAAGAAAAGGAAATTACATTTAATTTAATTGAGATTCTTAAATCTAAAGGTTTTGATGTTGTAACAAAAGTTCAGGAAGTTTCAGAATTTTATGCTGCTGAAGATTACCACCAAAATTACTACAATAAAACCGGCGGTGTGCCTTATTGTCATGCCTATAAAAAGAAATTTTAATTAGGCAGCGAAAATATAACTATCATCTTTAAAGGCTTTAAACTCTAGAACATTTAAAGAAGGGTCGTAAATCATAAACGTTGCCTGCTCGCCAACCTTACCTTTAAATCTTATATGTGGATCGCATATAAATTCGATATCATTAGCTTTAAGCTTATCTACGATTTTTTCCCATTCATCCCATTCGAGTACAATGCCAAAATGTCGACATGGAGATTTCATATTATCTACCAATGTACTTTGAACAATATGAACCTCTTCAGGAGCAATATGAGTAACAAGTTGATGACCAAAGAAATTCCAGTCAATCCATTCATTTGAGCTTCGACCTCTCTCGCATTCAAACAAATCGCCATAGAATTTAATTGAACTTTCTAAATCTCTTACTGGAATTGCTAAATGAAAAGGTCTTACCATATAAATTAATTAAAAGTTGTTTAATTAGTGAACAGTATATAAAATTTTACAAATGAATAATTCTCCACTAGGTTGAAAAATTTTCATACTAAAGAAGTAATGATTATTTGATATTATTTATTATGGCAAGCGATTTTTGTTCAAAAAAAATGTTGGTTTCAGTTGTAATACCGATATATAATCGTATTGAATTTGTTACAAAAGCAATATCTTCAGTTATAAAACAGCTTTATCATGATTGGGAGTTAATAATTGTTGATGATGGTTCAGTGGATAAGACATTTGAGCTATTATCAGAACAATATCAGAATTATGAAAATATCAAAATACTAAAACAATCTAATAAAGGCGTAAGTTCTGCAAGAAATTTAGGTATTAAAAATGCTTCAGGAGAATGGATTGCATTTCTTGATTCGGATGATTTCTTTCATAGTGATAAACTTACCAAACAGGTTGATTACATAATGCAAAACCCTGGTTATAAATTATGTCATACCGAAGAAATATGGTATCGTGATGGCGTAAGAATTAATCCTCATAAGAAACATCAAAAACTTCATGGCGCAATTTTTGCAAATTCTGTTAAAATTTGCTCGATTTCTATCTCTACAGTAATGGTGCATAAATCAATTTTTACGGAGTTGGGTGATTTTGACGAATCGATGCCAGCCTGTGAGGATTATGATTTTTGGCTTAGAATTACAGCTAAATATCCAGTGTTATTTTTAGACGAATATCTAACGACTAAACATGGTGGTCATGCTGATCAATTATCAAGAAAATATTATGCAATGGATCGTTTTAGAATTTACGCGTTAAATAAAATTATTACAAAGGGTAATCTTAGCCAAGATCAAAAAGAATTGGCCTTAGCAGAGTTTAGCAAAAAAAAGAAAATTTTGCTAAAAGGTGCAATTAAGCATGATAATCAGCATTTAATAGCTGAAATTAACGAATATAAAATTTAACCAATAAAATGACTGCCGATTGATTTTTTACGTCTTGTTGCTGCGTTGGTAATTTTCTTGGCAATAATTAGTAAATTTTGTGTCTCGATTAGAGTTTTGTTATTGCCTTTAATCTTCTCAATAAATTTAAAAGCCTTAAGTAGGGTTTGTGCTTTCTTAAGTGATTCCGATGAGCGGACAAGACTAACATTCTCCCACATTATTTTTTGAATCTGTGATTTTATCTCAATAAGCTTAGATTCCTGTATTTCATCATTAGCAATTTCTGTAGTTTTTGTATCATAAAATTCAGGTAATTGAAAAGCTGAGTTTACGATATCAATTGCCGCGCGATGTGCAAATACTAGGCCATCAAGTAAAGAATTTGATGCTAAACGATTAGCACCATGACAACCATTACATGATACTTCACCAATTGCATATAGTGACTTAATATTCGTTCTACCATTAATATCAGTCGCAACACCTCCCATAGTAAAATGACTACAAGGAGTTACGGGCAGAAGGTCTTTGGTTAAATCATAACCATGCTCTAAACAAAATTGATAAATCTTTGGAAACTTATCAGCAACATTATGTTTTAATTCAGCGAAACTTAGATAAATAGGATCTTCACCTTGATTTGATTCAAAGAAAATAGAACGTGCAACAATATCACGAGGCGCAAGTTCTTTATCCTTATGATATTTATGCATAAATTCTTCATATTTATGATTTAGCAATTTTGCACCACTGCCTCTTGTAGCTTCAGATATTAGAAATATTTTATTTTCGGCATAAGTAAATCCAGTTGGATGAAATTGCATAAACTCCATATCTTTTAATCTACAACCAGCTTTCAGAGCTAGAGCAATGCCATCTCCTGTAGATATCTCAGGGTTTGAAGAATATTGATAAATTGACGCAGCCCCACCAGTTGCTAAAATAGTTGCTTTAGATATAAAATGATAATTTTGCCTTATATCAAAACCAGAGCAGCCAATTATTTGATCATTTTCTTTTATTAAATTAGCAATGAAAATTTCAGCAAAAATGCTAATATTGGCGTTTTGCTTTACTAGCTTTATAAGGTTTCTGGTAATTTCGTAACCTGTATAATCTTTATGGTGAAGGATTCTAGATTCGCTATGCGCAGCTTCGCGGCCAAAATCTAGTTCATTATCAGCTCCTGTATCAAATTTGATACCATACTCGATTAATTCTCGAACTCTTGCTGGTCCTTCTTCAGTAAGTATTTTAACAGCAGCTTTTTTGTTATGAAAACAGCCAGCTTTCAATGTATCATCATAATGAGACTTAATTGAATCTTTAGGTAGCATTGCAGCGGCAATTCCGCCTTGTGCATAACGTGATGAGCTTTCACTAATTTTATCTTTTGATATCAGAGCAATTTTCCCATGTGGAGCAAGTTTAAGCGCAAGTGATAAACCGGCAATACCTGAGCCGATGATGATAAAATCAAAAATATGTTGCTGATTCTGAGGGGCTAATTTTTTAAGCTTCAACTGCTTCAACGCGAATAACTTCTGGAATATAATGCTTAAGCATATTTTCAATACCACCTTTTAAAGTATCAGTCGAGCTAGGGCAACCTGAACAGGCACCATGCATTTCAAGATAAACAACACCTTCTTCGAAATTATGAAAGATAATATCGCCACCATCCATTGCAACAGCAGGTCTAACTCTTTCTTCTAATAATTCTTTGATTTGCTTAACGATTTCACTGTCATCTTCATTGATGTCATTTGAGATGTTATTTGGTTTTTTATCAATAATGACTTCAAGGCCAGCAACCAGGTGATCCATAACACATGAGATAATTTCAGGCTTTAAAACTTCCCATTCAATATCTTCAGCTTTGGTAATAGCGATAAAATCCGAGCCAAAAAATATACCTTGAACAAATTCAATTTGAAATAATTTTTGCGCAAGTGGTGAGTTGCTTAAATCATCATCTTGTGCATATGCAGCCGTACCTTTTTTCATAATAGGCATGCCAGCGGTAAATTTTAAAGTCGATGGATTAGGTGTTTCAAAAGTTTGTATGAACATAACGCAAATTTTTTGAAAAATTATAGCCTATTAAGCTCTAGCATGCAAATAAAATCTATCGCTATTTTTAGAAGAAATTATAAGGATCAACATCCAGTTTAATTGAAGTAGTTGATTTGGGTTTGAATTTAGCAAAAAAGTCACGCAGCATTTGCTGAATATTCTTACCAGTTTTATATTTTATTAAAATCCTAAAGCGATATTTTCCTCTTAAAAAGTAAATTGGAGCCGTGATAGGCCCAAGGATTTTGACATCTTTAAATTGCGGCAAATTAAAAGCAATTTGATTGGCAGTTTCTTTGGCCTCATTTTCATTGTGATTAGAAATTATTATTGCCAAAAACTTACTATATGGCGGCAAATCAAAATTTTTACGTTGGGTTTTCTCAAACTCAATCAAACCATTAGCATCATAATTTTGAATAGCTTCAAGGAGCGGATGTTTTGGATCAAAGCTTTGGATATAAACCTCACCCGCTTTTGCTTCTCTTCCGGCACGTCCGGCAATTTGGTTTAATAATTGATATAGTTTCTCGCTACAGCGTAAATTATTAATTTCATTTGAATTTAAATCACCGTCAATAACGGTAACATTTGTAAGTTCTGGAAAATGATGACCTTTGGCAATAATTTGCGTTCCTATAATAATATCAATTTGCTTTTGTTGCATTTGTTGAATGATTTCAGCAAAATCTTTTTCACTGGTTTCTGCTGAGATTATAACCGATTTTTTATCTGGAAAGATTTTAACAACTTCTTCATGAATTCTCTCAATTCCTGGTCCGAAAGCAACTAAATCAGGGTGATGACATTTAGGGCAGCTATCTGGAATTGGCTCGTGATATTCACAGTGATGACAATGAAGTTTTTTGGTCTTGCGATGTTCAACTAAATAAATGGCGCAGTTTGGACATTCAAATTTATGACCGCAGCCATTACAGATTTTTATTGGTGCAAATCCACGTCTGTTTAAATAAATCAATGATTGTTCACCTTTAGCAAGCACGGCTCTTATAGCTTTTATTGCTGGATCTGATATGAAATGATTAGGTTTTAATTGTTCATTTGTCATATCTATCAAATTGATTTTTGGCATTGCACTTTCATTAAATCTAGTGGCCAGATCAATTTTATGATATTTACCAAGGTCGCAATTCACTAAGCTTTCAAGTGATGGAGTTGCTGATGCTAAAATAATTTCAGCATCTTCAAATTTAGCGCGTGCAACAGCCATATCTCTTGCGTGATAGATAACAATTTCCTCTTGTTTATATGAGGTATCATGCTCTTCATCAATTATGATTAGATCAAGCTTTTTAAAAGGCAGCATCAGTAGGGATCTTGTGCCTATGATAAGTCTTATATTGCCAGAGTTAATACCGCTTATTATTTTCTCTTTTTGTTTTTTAGGCGTAAGTGAATGCCAAATCGGCACATCTATATTAAATCGATTTTTGATCTTCTCATGTAATTGTTTAGTTAAGATTATTTCTGGAACTAAAATAATAATCTGACCAGACGAGCTTGTAAGTTTAGTCCTGATATATTCTAGATATATCTCAGTTTTTCCAGAGCCAGTAACACCGTTAAGCACTGAAATGTTAGTTTTATTAGTTTGAAATATTTGCGTCAGTTCTGCCAAAGAGCCAATCTGGGCGTTAGAAAGCTTCGGAGGGTTAAAAGTAAATTCCTGTTTTTGGTAATTAAATTGAATAGTTTTTTGCTCTTCTTTTAGAAAACCATTTTTTGCTTGCTCTCTGATATATGCTCTGCTGACATCAAGCTCATTAACTAAAGTTTCTAAATCCTCTTGAGTTTTATTTTGAAGATAATCTAAAATTAATTGTCTTTTAGATGTTATTTTTTCTGGAGCCTTGGCAATGGATATTAACGATTGCAATTGGCTAATTTCGGCAAAATTATTAATTACCATTTTATAAACCATGCCTATTGAAGCTAGATTATATTTGCTAAAGAAATTGAGGAATTCGATTAATTGCTTGGAGAGTCTATATTCAGATAAATGCCTTTGTATAGGTTTTAATTTTTTAAAGTCAGAATGATCTTTAACGCCAATTATCACACCTAATACTTTCTGTCTGCCAAATTCAATCTCAACAACATCACCAATATTAAGTTTTTTATCTAAGCCAAGATAATCAAAAGCTTTATCCATCTTCACAGCCGGAATAATTTGATATATTGGTTTAGATAAATTTGACATTGAGTAACTAATAACGATGCAGTTAAATTGCCTAAATTTAGCTAATTTGCAAGTTTCTCTCATCAATATCAGCAAATATCAAAAGAAACTAAATTATTCACTGGTAGGTTAAAAGAGGAAAATTTGAAAACTAAAGATATTAATGGTAATCCTATTGAAATTGGACATAGATTAAAACGAATACCGCCTGAAATAGCAGGTATTGTTTGCTCAAACATAAATGACGCTTCGATTAAGAGGTAAATCTAAACTTTCTTGTGAGTGTTAGGAAGATGCGTTTTGAATTTTACTTCTTTTTCAATACATTCAATCATAAGGCCGGCAATATCTTTTTGGGTAATTGCCTCAATGCCTTCAAGTCCAGGTGATGAGTTGATCTCAAGAATTTTTGGCCCATTCTTTGATCTTATGATATCTACCCCGGCAACCTTTAATCCCATGATTTTGGTTGCTTTAATAGCTATTTTCTTCTCTTCCGCAGTTACTTTGATAGCATTTGCTGTGCCGCCTAAATGAAGATTTGCTCTAAAATCATCAGGGGCTGCTGATCTTTCAATTGCGCCAACAACTTTGCCATCAATCACAAAACATCTTATGTCTTTACCCGCAGCTTCTTTTATGAATTCTTGAATTAGGATGTTAGCATTTAAGCTTTTAAAAGCGTTAATTACACTTTCTGCAGCTTTATTTGTTTCAGCTAAAACAATTCCTTTACCCTGAGTACCCTCAAGCAACTTTATAACAAGAGGCGCTCCACCAATAATATTAATTAGGTCTGCAGTATCTACAGGTGAGTTTGCAAATCCTGTCATTGGCATAGGTAAGCCATTGTTTGAAAAGAGCTGCATTGAGCTTAATTTATCCCTAGAATTTGCAATCGAGATGGAATCATTTAGACAAAAAGTACCAATTGATTGAAATTGTCTAACTAAGGCACAGCCATAAAATGTCATGGCTGGTTTTATTCTTGGAATTACAGCGTCATAGCCATTCAGAAGCTCACGGCCACGATAATGAATTTGTGGATCATGTGCATCCATATTCATATAGCATTGCTTGATGTTAATAAAACGAATTTCATGACCTCTATTTTCTCCAGCCTCAATAATTTTTTTGTTTGAGTATAAATCTGGATTGCTTGCCAATAAGATAATCTTTAGGCCATCTTTGCGACATTTTGATTTGACGTAATGATTTTTAGCTTCATTGTCAGCTAATTTGCCAAAATAGAAAGAAGTATCAGGGTCGATTAGAACCTTTTTTTTCATAGCTTCACGGCCAATTAGCATTCTATATCCCATTGAGTCTCGATTTGTTAAAGTTATCTCAATATTCCAAGTATGTTCACCAATTGTTATCGGAGTTTTGATTACATGCCTATCTTCTTGATTTCCACTTGAACTTTTCACAGTTCTTTTATCTACTACTAGGGCTTTGCAGCTTTGGATATATTTTCTATTGTTTTGAATTGGGTGTATATCAAAATATGCAAATTTTTTACGTCCTTCCTTAATAATCTGAATATTAAAGGCATGTAAAGATGATGTTTTGGCACCAGAATCAATTCTAGCCTTAATTGCAGGAAGACCAAGATCATTTAACTCACACCACTCTTCTTTACCGATTATTAATTTTGACGACATAATATACTATCTTAAAAAATCACTTTTTTATCTGATAAAAATTAAATTCAAGAATTTTCTTATGGCTTAGAAATTTTTCTTTTATTAAACTAGCCCTCATGATGTGAAATTTGTTGATAATATTATGAAAAAAGTAATTATTTTTGGACCAACTTGCTCGGGTAAATCAGCTTTAGCAGATAAAGTCGCCACAGAATTAAATGCAGTGATAATAAATTGTGATTCGATGCAGCTTTATTCAGAAATTCCAATTATAACCGCGCAGCCAGATAATTTATCAAGTGATCATAAATTATTTGCTTTTTTAAAAGGTGATGAGAATTACTCAGTTGCTTCTTGGCGAGATGATGTAGAACAATTGGTTGAGGCGGTTGAAAAACAAGGCCGAAATATTGTGATAGTTGGTGGCACAGGCCTATATCTAAAGTCTATATTAACAGGATTTAAAGACCTACCAACTAACACTCTAGAGCAAAGAAATGAGATCGAAGCTTTGCTTAAAGCTAAAGGCGTTAATTTTTTATATGACGAAATTATAAAGCGCGATCCAGATTATGCAAATATTGTAAAACCCAATGATGTGCAAAGAGTCAGACGAATATATGGCCTGCTATTTATGAGTAATATCTCTTATGCAAAATATAAAGAGCTCCCAAACATAACGAAATTTAAGTCAGCAGAATTCTTGAAAATTTTCATTAACCCTGATCGAGAAATTTTATATCACAATATTAATCAAAGAGTTGATGAGATGATGATTAATGGTGGTAGAGCAGAAGTTGAAAACTTTTTAAGTAAGAACTATCCAGCAACAGGCAATGTCTTTAAAGCAATTGGTCTTTCAGAAGTGCAGGATATCTTAAATAATAAGTTATCGGAAAATGAAGGATATGAACTTATGAAAAAAAACACTAGAAACTATGCAAAAAGACAAATAACTTTCTTCTCTAATCAGATTTCGTTCGATATAATGATTAAGTCGGCAACTGAATTTGATTTTGAACTTTTAAAATAAGCTAATGATAAAGTTAATTTTTAATTTGATAATTGTTACTTCAATCATCATTTTTGCATTATATAACCAAGATGACATGGTTTTGAATATTGTTAATTTTTATGAGATTATCCTGCCGAAATTTTTCTTTGTAATTATTACTTTTGTACTTGGATTTGTTGCTGCTATGTTGGTATTTAGCGTTAAGCTTTTTGGGCTTCGTATGAAACTTAGAAATCTTGGCAATAAATATAAATCTGCAGAAACTAAGCTAAATAATTCGGGTATCTCGTATCTTCCTTCCAGAAATAAATTCTTAAAATTTATTAAACCGAATGCCAGATAGCAAAATTAAAATCAAAATTTGTGGTATTAAGGATCTTAAAACTGCTCAATTAATACAAGAATATGGTGCAGATTTTATTGGTTTTGTTCATTATAAAAAATCACCACGTCATATCAAGCTTAGCGATTACCAAGCAATAGCTAAAAATCTAACAAATATTCAAATTGTTGTGGTCACAGTTGATCCAAATGATGAATTTATAACTGATCTCATATCTCATCATAAACCAGATTTTTTGCAAATTCATGGGCAAATTTCAA
>JAYOLW010000006.1:28709-41254 GCA_038120515.1 Rickettsiales bacterium
TTTCAACAGTACGCATTAGAGAAATCAAACAAAAATTTGATATTAAAATTATAGCAGCTCTAGCTTATGATGATATTAATCAGGAGAAGTTAGTGGCGCTCGAAAATATCTCAGATTATCTGTTAATTGATAGCGCAAGTCAGAAGCAAGGACATGAATATGGTGGTACTGGTCATGTTTTTAATTGGGACAGTCTCAAAGATGTTGGCTTCAGTAAACCTTATTTTTTATCTGGTGGTTTAAACATAAATAATATAAAACAGGCGCTAGATTTAACTAATTGCCAATATTTTGATTTATCTTCAGGTGTTGAAAGTGAAAAAGGTGTTAAATCACATGATAAAATTAGAGATTTATTAAATTATATAAAATCGTATGACTAAATATAAGCAGCCAAGCATTGATGGATATTATGGAGAATATGGTGGTAAGTTTCTGCCAGAGACATTAATGCCACAAATCATTGAGGTTGAAGCAAGTTTTAATAAAGCAAAAAAAGATCCAGAGTTTTTAAAGTTATTAGCAGATTATCAAAAATTTTATACAGGTAGGCCTTCACCATTATTTTATGCTGAAAATTTAACCAAACATCTTGGTGGTGCTAAAATTTATTTTAAGCGCGATGAATTAAACCATACTGGTTCTCATAAAATTAATAATGCAGTAGGGCAGGGCTTGCTAGCAAAATATATGGGTAAAACAAGGATCATTGCTGAAACTGGTGCTGGTCAACATGGTGTTGCAACAGCTACTATTTGTGCAAAATTAGGTCTTAAAGCTGTTGTTTATATGGGCGGTAAAGATTATGAACGCCAGAAGCCTAATGTCTTTAGAATGAGGTTATTAGGTGCTGAAGTCATAAAAGTTGAATCAGGGTCAAAAACTTTGAAATCTGCTATGAATGATGCGATGCGTGATTGGGTGGCTAATATTGATGATAGTTATTATATGATTGGAACTGCCGCAGGTCCACACCCATATCCTGAAATTGTTAGATATTTTCAATCAGTGATTGGGCGTGAAGCAAAGCAGCAGATATTAGAGCTTGAAGGTAAGTTGCCAGCTGTTGTTATGGCGGTAATTGGTGGCGGCTCAAATGCTATTGGTTTGTTTCATGATTTTATAGAAGAAAATGTCAGGCTAATTGGAGTTGAATCTGCAGGTAAAGGTCTAAATACAGGTGAGCATGCAGCAGCTTTATGCAAGGGCGAGGCTGGTATTCTTCATGGTAATAAATCCTATTATATTCAAGACCAAGAAGGACAGATTAAGGAAACTTATTCAATTTCAGCCGGGCTTGATTATCCAGGCGTTGGCCCTGAGCATGCCTATTTAAAAGATATTAAACGCGCTGAATATGTAGCAATAAATGATGAAGAGGCGTTAGAGGCTTTTCAACTATTATGTAAGTTAGAAGGAATAATTCCAGCATTGGAACCTTCTCATGCTATTGCGCATTTGATTAAAATTGCTAAAGATTTTGAGCAATCTGAAAATATTATTGTAAATTTATGTGGTCGTGGTGATAAAGATATCTTTACCATCGCCAAGTATTTAAATATTGAAATATCATGAGTGATAAAATTACTAAAAAATTTACCCAGTTAAAATCTGAAGCTAAATCGGCTTTAGTTTCTTTTGTTATGGCGGGTGACCCATCGCTTGAAATTAGTGAAGCAGTAATGGAGGCTCTGATTGATTCAGGAACTGATATTTTAGAAATAGGTATGCCTTTTTCTGATCCAGTAGCTGACGGGGTAGCAATTCAGAATTCAGGTAAAAGAGCGCTCAAAACTGATGTTACTTTGAATAAAATCTTAGATTTGGCTAAAAGGCTTACAAATAAATATCAGGATTTACCAATTATTTTAATGGGATATTTTAATCCAATTCATAAATTTGGAGTTGACGCTTTTTGTCAAAAAGCAAAAGCTTCTGGTGTTAGTGGTTTTATAATTGTCGATCTGCCATATGAAGAAAGATCAAGATATGATGAAGTTTTTAATAAAAATGATATTGCCTTTATTAATTTAATTAGTCCAAATACTAGTGTAGATCGAGCCAAGAAAATTTTAATTGGTGCGAAAGGTTTTGTCTATTATGTCTCGGTTAATGCAACAACTGGATCTCAAGAACCTGTGATTCAAGATATTGAAAATAATCTTATTAACATCAGAACTATAACTGATTTACCTATAGCCGTAGGATTTGGTATTAAAACCAAGGATCAGGCTAAAGCAATTGGAGAGTTCTCTGATGCTATAGTGGTTGGTTCAAGATATATTTCTTTTATCGAAGCTAAGGCTCAAGAAAATTTACAAGCTCTTAAAGAATTTAATTCTGAACTTAAGAGCTCGTTAATTTAATTTTCGTTTCAATTGGTGCACAATCTTGCTGAACTTGGCTTTTATCTAGTCCAAATGCATCATGAAGTTTTTGTACAGCTAATGCAGTTGATTCAATATCAATTAAAAATGAAATTTTGATTTCAGATGTTGTAATTGCTAAAATGTTTACATTATTGTCAGCTAAAACTTGAAATGCTTTGTAAGCAATTCCAGAATGGGTTTTCATACCTACACCAATCACGGAGACTTTACTAACATTACTTGTTGCGATTAAATTTCCAAAATTAATATTACCATTTTGTTTTGCTTCATTTAGTAGCAATTGGGCTTTTGGAAGATCATTTTCATCAAGTGTAAAGGTTAGGTTTGTAACCTTACCATCAAGTGATATATTTTGAATAATCATATCAACATTGATATTACTATTAGCTAAAGGTTTGAATATTGATGAAGATACACCAGGTACATTTGGTACATTTTCAAGTGTTATTCTTGCTTCCTTATCACAATGCGTTACCGCCGTTATTAATCTTCGTTCCATAATTTTATTATCATCAACTAAATATGTTCCTTCTTTATCTTCAAATGCCGAAAGCACTCTAACTGTTATGTTATGCTTCATTGCCATTTCAATTGATCTGGTCTGTAAAACTTTAGCTCCTAAAGATGCCATTTCAATGGTTTCTTCATAACCAACATAATTTAATTTTCTAGCTTTTGGTGCTATCCTTGGATCTGCAGTATATATACCATCAATGTCTGTGTAAATATCACAAATATCAGCGTTTAGGCTTCCAGCTACCGCTACTGCAGAAGTATCGGATCCACCACGACCTAGGGTAGAAATTCTATTATCTTCGGTCATTCCTTGGAATCCGGCAATAACGATTACATAACCATCATCAAGAAAGCTTTTAAGATACTCTCCATCAATTTCCTCAATTCTGGCTTTAGAATGGGCTTTGTCAGTTTGAATTTTAGCTTGCCAGCCTAAGAATGATCTAGCTTTAATTCCTAAAGCATTTAGTTCTAATGCTAAAAGACCTGATGTTACTTGCTCACCTGAGGCTAAAATTGTGTCATATTCTTGGAGTTCTTGATCAGTGTAAAGATTAGAAATTTGTTTTGTGTAATCAACTAATTGCGATGTAATTCCAGACATAGCCGAAACAACAACAGCAATTTGATTACCAGCATCATGTTCCTTTTTTACAATTTGTGCTACAGCTTTAATGCGCTCAATATTTGCAACAGAAGTTCCGCCAAATTTTTGTACTATTAGTGCCATAAAAAAAATTTAGTTATTTTGTTTTCAAAAATCTTGGTTATTTATAATCTAAAAATTTAATCTGCCAACATAAGACTTATATTTTTCATGAATCAAGATTTTAGCCATAAATTTAAACATACTCTAAGTAAGTTTTCAACTGGTGTGACAGTAGTTACAACAAAATACAAAAATCATCATTATGGTGTAACTGTAAATTCATTTACATCATTATCGCTAGAGCCACCTTTAGTTCTTTTTAATTTAGGGGATAAATCGCATTCTTTAGATGCTTTTAAGGAAAGTGGTAGTTTTAATGTCAATATTTTATCGAAAAGTCAGATTGCAATTGCTAAAAATTTTGCAAAGGCTTCTGATGATAAATTCAAAGATATTGAATTTTCTGAAGATGCAAACACAAATGCTGTGTTCTTAGATAATATAGCTTTGCTTAATTGTAATTTTCATAGCTCTCATCATATTGGCGATCATTATCTTATTGTTGGTAAAGTTATTAACATGGAATGTAGCGAAGATTTGGAGCCTTTGATTTATTTTAACTCAAATTTTTCGTAATTAATGAAAGAATTTTCATCCTTAAATCCTGAAGAGATAGCTAAGTTTGAAAAAATTGCTGATGAATGGTGGTCAACAACTGGAAAGTTTGCAATTTTGCATAAATTTAATATTTGTAGAGTTGCTTATATTAAAGAAAAGATTAACGAATTTTTTGATCTTAATGCTCAAGATAATCTTGAGGGAATATCTATATTAGATGTTGGTTGTGGCGGTGGTTTGCTTTCTGAAGCTTTAGCAAGGCTAGGTGCTGATGTCACAGCTATTGATGCCTCTAGTAAAAACATTAATGTCGCAAAAATTCATGCAGAAAAAGAAAATATTAAAATTGATTACAAACAATCGCTAATTGAAGAAATGTCAAAAGATAAAAAATTTGATGTGATTCTGGCGATGGAGGTAATAGAACATGTTGATAATCCTGATGCATTTATTGTCAATTGTAGTCAGCTTCTAGATGATAAATCATTGCTGTTTACTGCAACAATAAATAGAACGCTAAAATCATTATGTTTGGCAAAATTTGCTGCTGAATATATTCTAAGATGGTTACCGCATGGAACTCATGATTGGAATAAGTTTTTAAAGCCTTCTGAGATCGTCAATTTTTTAAAAGATCAGTCTGCATTAAAACCTATGGATCTAGTTGGTACTAAATATAATATTTTGCAAGATAATTGGTCAAGGTCTAATGATATATCACAAAACTATATGCTATTATTTTCAAAAATAGCAAAAATGTAATAAAACATTTGACAAGTCTGGTGAATCTTTTTATCAGATTTTTATGAAAAATGTATTACATCTTTCACTAGCTAGTTTCGCAACTATGTTTTCTATTAACCAATCGTTTGCAAAGGGCACTAATCCCTCTGATTGTTTGCATGAACTAAATCAGTTATCCTGTGTTAGGTATGTTAGCAATTATGATGGAGATAGCTTTACTTTCAATGCTTTGGATATTCATCCTATATTTGGAGAAAAAGTTCGTTTTGAATTATCTCATTTTCAAGCAGGAGCTTTAAAATCAAAGGATAAATGTGAAAAAGCAAAAGCTATAGAGGCAAAGGCTCTTGTGAAGAAAACTTTAAAAGAGGCAAAAAGAATTGATCTTGTTGATATTACCAAAACAAAATCAGGTAAATTAAGAGGTGATGTTTTGTTTGATAAGCAGTCTTTAGGTACTTTGCTGAGCAAAAAAAGTTTGGCGATACCAAGATCGCAAGATATAAAAAGTTATGATTGGTGTAAATAAAAAAAGCAGGCTATTGCCTGCTTTTAATAATTCTTTTAAGAAAAAAATTAAATTAGTTACCAACAACTTCTTTGAATTTTTTTCCAGCTCTAAATTTAGGTAATTCAGCAGCTTTAATTTGGATTTTTTCACCAGTTTGAGGATTACGTCCTTCTGTAGCTTTTCTGTATGCTTTGTAGAAAGTTCCAAAGCCAATCAAAGTTACTTGTTCGCCTTCAGATACGATACCTTGAACATTATCAACGAAAGCTTTTAAGAATTCGTTAACTTTTTGTTGACTTTCCCCAGTTTGAGCTGAGATTTTTTTAATCAATTGTGCTTTACTCATAGCGTTACCAAAATAAATAGTTATAAACCTTGCATAGAGCTTTATAATAGAAATTTTATTTATCAAGCTGTTTAGTGAAGAAAAGCCCTTTATGAGCTTAGTTTTTTGGTGTTATCAACTGAAACGTGAATATTGCTTACATTTTTCCCAATTTCTTTTAAAGAAACCTTTTGTTTTTGTGTGCTGGTAAGTGATATTTGTTGATTCTTATAGGTGATTTCAAGATTAAATTTAGCTTTAATGTCTGATTCCTTGTTTAAAATTTCATTTAAAGATTCAAGGGTAAAATTTTCATCTAAGTTAACATTAAGATTTAAGCTTAAAGTTTCAGTAAAATTTTCTAAGGATTTTAATTCTCTTACAATGATCCTAAATCCAGATTCATCTTTGATCATGGCGGCACTTATAAAAACTCTAGTGCCATTAACAAATAGGTTTCTTGAGTTTTCAATTATTTCATTATCAAACAATGATACCTCAAATATTCCTGATGCGTCTGATAAAGTCATAGTAACAAAGCGCCCGTTTTTACCTGAGCGTTGTTTATAATTAATAACAACTCCTATAAGATGAATTGAATGTTCGCCAACCCCGAAATTATTAACAAGATCAAAAGATTTTGTAATACCTGCATAATTATATAGGTGGTTGTAGCTTTCTGTTGGATGTGATGTCAGATAAAAGCCAAGGCCTGTAAACTCCATATCAAGTAAATTATAAGTTAAAGACTCTGGAATTTGTTTAAGATCTGGCTTTAAAGAATTTTGTTCGCCATCAGTTGCAAAAAGTGAGGTTTGCCTGCTTTCTATTTCATTTTTATAACTAACTGCATATTTGAGTAAAATCTCAAGGTTGTGATAAATAAATTTACGATCTTCTATTATTTCATCAAGACATCCGGAGTTAATTAAGTTCTCAAGCGATTTCTTGTTTATAATGAATGCGGTTTTTTCAAGAAAGTCATAGATGTCTCTGAATTTACCTTTCTGCGTTCTTATTTCTATTAATTCTTCCATTAATTTTAGACCAACAGATTTTATAGCAGATAATGCATACTCAATAATCTTTTCGTCATTTTTAATGCTTAAAGAAAAAAGAGGTTTGGATCTATTAATTGAAGGTGGCATGATTTTGATATTCATGCGTTTTATTTCTTGGATAAAGTAATTCAGTTTATCAGTATCGTGAATATCCATATTAAGTGTAGCAATCATAAACTCGACTGGATAATGTGTCTTGCAATATGCAGTTTGATAGCCAATTAATGCATAGGCTGCTGCATGTGATTTATTAAAACCATAACCAGCAAATTTTGCTACTAAATCAAAAATATCAGATGCTTGTTTTTCTTTTAAGTCATTGTTTTTAGCGCCTTTTACGAAAATATTTCTTTGGGCATCCATTTCGGCTTTGATTTTTTTACCCATTGCACGTCTGAGTAAATCTGCATCCCCTAAGGAATATCCTGCTAAAATCTGAGCTATTTGCATTACTTGCTCTTGATATATAATAACGCCAAATGTCTCTTTTAGACATTCTTCTAAAAGCGGGTGAGGGTATTCTATTGGTTCAGATCCGTGCTTTCTTGCGATATAGCTTGGGATATTATCCATTGGGCCTGGTCGATATAAGGAGATGAGGGCAATTATATCTTCTATTTTGTCTGGGCGCATCTTCTTTAAACAATCACGCATTCCAGGGCTTTCCAATTGGAATATTCCGATTGCATTACCGCTACTTAAAAGTTCGTAGGTTTTTTTGTCATCAATTGCAATTGTTTCAATATCGATATTGATTGATTGTGACCGTAAAATTTCTATTGTTTTGTCAATTGTAGTAAGTGTTTTTAGACCCAAAAAGTCAAATTTAACTAATCCAGCTTTTTCTGTATATTTCATTGAGTATTGAACAACAGGCATTGCGGATCTTGGGTCTCTGTATAAAGGTATGACTTCAGTAAGATTGGCTTCTCCGATCACTATTCCAGCAGCATGAGTTGAAACATGGCGATTAAGTCCTTCCAATTGAAGCGATATATCAATTAATTTTCTAATTTCAGGGTCTTGTTCTCGAGCTGATCTTAGGTCTTTATCAAGTGAAATTGCTTGACCAAGAGTAACTGGGTTTACAGGGTTAAAGGGGATCATTTTGCAGATATCATCAACCCTTTTATATGGCATTTGCAGAACTCTTCCAACATCTTTAAGAACTGCTTTGGCTTGCAGTTTTCCAAAAGTTATAATGCTTGCAACTTTCTCAGTCCCGTATTTTTGACATACATAGTTAATAACCCTGTCACGTTTTTCTTGACAAAAGTCGATATCAAAATCCGGCATTGAGACTCTTTCGGGATTTAAGAATCTTTCAAAAAGTAATCCAAATCTTAGTGGGTCAAGACCAGTTATGCTAAGCGCCCAGGCGACAATGGAGCCTGCGCCAGATCCCCTTCCAGGGCCAACCGGTAATTGATTGGTTTTGCACCATTTAACAAAGTCAGATACTATTAAAAAATAACCAGGAAATCCCATTTTGTTGATTATTCCAAGTTCATAATCCAATCTTTCAAAATAACTTGCTAAATCTATCTCGCTCAAATTTTGATATTCAGAAGCTGATAAATTTTTTTTAAGGCCATTTGTTGCCTGGTCTTTTAACTCTTCTGCCTCTGATCTTCCATCTTTACAATCAAAGTGAGGGAGCATAGGGTTCGCAGATTTTGGGAAAAACGAGCATCTTTTAGCTATTTTGACGGTATTCTCCACTGCCTCAGGTAAGTCATGAAATAATCTTATCATTTCTTGTGAGGTTTTAAAATAAACTAACTTCGATGGTTTTGTTCTCTTTTCGTCAGATTCATATTGGTTGTTAACAATACAGCCTAAAATATCATATGCTTCATAATTGTTTCTGTTTGGAAAAGAGACATTATTTGTAGCAACGATTGGAATATTAAGATCGAGTGCAAATTTAAGAATTGTTTGTTCTAAGATTTGTTCGCGTTTGGTTCCTATTCTTTGAATCTCGATATAAATTCTATCTTGAAAAATTGATTTGTACTTTTCGATTAGAGTTTTTGCTTCATCCTCTATACCTTCATCAATATTTTTATAAATTAAACTATCGTGATTAGCTACAAGACAAATTAAACCATTAGAAAATTTTTCAATTTCTGCAATCGTGATGTTTGCTTGTTCTTGTGGGGTGTGATATAAGCTTGATAGTTTAAGTAGATTTTTAAAGCCAGTTTCGTTTTGGCATATAAGTAAAATACGATCGATATTTTTGTTAAACTTAACGTCTAGTGCAAGAGCAGAAATTGGTTGAATCCCTTTATCTTTAGCATAAATGGCAAATTCTAGACATCCAAATAAAGTATTTTTGTCGGATAAGGCAATTGCTGGCATAAGGTTAGTGCTAGCAAGGTCAACAATTTGGTTAACACTCAAGGTGCTTTGACCTAAGGAATAACTACTTTTAGTTCTAAGGTGAATAAATGTTTTATTCATTATGAATTAAAGAAGACAAATTGGTTAGAATTATATGCTGCAACTGGGTTATTAATAGTTTTTATTTGATTTAAGTCAAATTTTATCTTCAAAATAATGGTTGCAATTACTTGTCTTATTAAGCAAAAAAGTTATAATATAATTTTTTACTAGTAATTTTGCTTATGAAGAAGCTTTCAATACCATGTTCATTTGGACCACAAAATCATTCTGTTGATTTCTATGTTGGTCAACCAAGGCAAGATAAGCATCCAATTCAAAGTCAATCAAACTGGCTTTCTAGTGCAAGAGGTGGTTCTGTTCCAGGTAATGTGATGCAAAGTCTTGAAAAGTTGCATGAGCTGTCTGTTAAAAATAGGGTCAATTTTGCTGATTTGTGTGAATATGCAGTTCAAACAGCTGAAAGTTCACCTAAGGTTGAAGCAAAAACAGAGTCTGCAAACAACAAAATAGAGCAAAGTTCTCAAAAATTTGAAACCAAGGTTGAGTCAGTAGACGATCAGGAAAGCCTTTTGGGTTCTGATAAAGATGTGCAAGAAGTATCAAAAACAGTCTCTAATTCACAACCAGTTGCGTCATCTGTTTCACAAAGTAACTCAGATTTTGATTTATCTAGTAATAGAGATAGTCCAGAATCAGTTGCTCAAAACTCGCCTGCTTCTGCCTCGCAAAATTTATCAAATGTTGACTCAGAGGCTGGTATGGTTACTGGGCAAAATTTTGCTAAAAATGAGGTCGGAAAATCTGCTTCTACTTTTAATTTGCAGAATCACTCATCTCAGAATAGTGATCTTAAAAATTCCCAATCTAAGAAAGATGATTCAAAATTAACTGATGATGATATTGATTCGTTTCTAAATAGTTAAAATTTGCTAGACATTTCCGCGTATTTGTGTAGTAAGGCTTTTCGCAACTGATTTTAAATTTTCTCTAAATGTTTGGTAAAGCTTTTCGATTTTTCTCATCTGATGATATTGCTATTGATCTTGGCACTGCAAATACCCTGGTTTATGTTAAGGGTAAGGGTATTGTTTTAAATGAGCCATCGGTTGTCGCTAAGATTCACGACAGTGGTCAAATGGTTTTTGGGCATGAAGCTAAATTAATGCTTGGAAAAACTCCTGCAAAAATTGATGCAAGGCGTCCTTTGAAAGACGGTGTTATAGCGGATTTTAAATTTACTGAGGAAATGATAAAACATTTTATCACAACAGTTAATAATTACAGGACTATCAGAAGCCCAATGGTAATAATTTGTGTTCCTTCTGGTTCTACACCAGTTGATAGAAGGGCTATACAAGAGGCAGCAGAAAATGCTGGTGGAAATCCCGTGTATTTAATTGAAGAGCCTATGGCTGCCGCTATAGGTGCAGGTCTTCCAGTTACTGAGCCAAATGGTTCGATGGTTATTGATATTGGTGGAGGCACAACTGAGATTGCCGTTGTTTCTTTAGGAGGTATTGTATATTCAAGATCAATTAGAGTTGGTGGTGATAAGATGGATGAAGCTATTATTTCATTTGTTAGAAGAAATCATAACTTGCTTATTGGTGAAACGACTGCTGAGAAAATTAAAAAAACTATCGGAATCGCAATGAAGCCTAATGATAATAAAGGCAAGGTTATGGAGATTAAGGGGCGTGATCTAATAAATGGTGTTCCAAAAGAAATGGTTTTGAGTGAATATGATATTGCTGAGGCTTTGGTCGAGCCTGTGTCGCAAATTGTTGAGGCTGCTAAAGCTGCGCTTGAGTCAACACCTCCGGAGTTATCATCTGATATCGTTGATCAGGGTATTGTGCTTACAGGTGGCGGAGCTTTACTTAAGAATCTTTCTAATGTACTAAAGGATTCTACAGGTTTGCCTGTTTTCGTTGCTGAAAATGCACTGTCTTGTGTGGTGAATGGAACTGGTAAAGTTCTTGAAAATCATAACAAATACAAGCATGTTTTGTTTAGGCAGGATTAGATTTCTTTAATCTGAATTTCTTGTTGGCGTTATGCATAAACATAGGTTTGTTAATACTGATTCGGGTTCGTCACTTATTTCTCATATTGTATCTACATATAGGCTAGAGTTTTTTTTATTTTTGTCATTTTTGTTTTTTTTTGCTGGAAGGTCTAGCTCTACAGTTGATCATTTTTTTAAAACTTTTTCTTTAAAGATTTTGCAGCCATCAGTGATTTTTTTAGATTCTCCTTTTATGGCTTCTAGAAAATTTGCCGATTATTCTGAGAATTTTTTTAATGTTTTTGACCTTAACAAGAAATTAATTGATGAAAATCAGCAATTACGAAAATATCTTATCTATTTAGAGAAAGATGCTTCAGAAAATTTGGCTTTAAAGCAATTGTTGAATTTTAATAAAAGTGAGTATGATTTTGTCTCGGCTCGAATTTTCCTCAGCTCGGGTTTTTCTTTTAATTCAATTGCTATCGTTAATATTGGTCGAGATCATGGTATAAAAGAAAATCAGGTAGTTATTTCTGGGATGGGTTTGGTTGGTAGAATCTTTAAAGTGAATGATAATAGTGCTCATATGGTGTTATTGAATGATCCTAATTCTAGAATTTCTGTTTATAGCAGTAAGTCTCGTGAGCGTGCTATAATGTATGGTGATTATAACAACTTGCCGTATCTTGAGTATTTGACCAGTAATCATTCTTTACAGGCTGGGGAGGTTGTTTATACATCAGGAGATGGAGGTGTGTTTTTTGCTGATATACCGGTAGGAATTGTTGTTGAAGAGGCTGGCGTTTATTATGTAAAGCCATTTGTTTCTATGGAGAGTTTGGATTTTGTTTCTGTTATAACCAAAAAGCTTTTGTAAATTTATATTGACATTGAGGCTTTTGATTTTATAGGTATTTCTCAATTTTCGAGCTTACAAATATAAATTTATTTGGCCCAGGTAGCTCAGTTGGTAGAGCAAAGGACTGAAAATCCTTGTGTCGGCGGTTCAAATCCGTCCCTGGGCACCATTCTATTTCTTGATGGCAGATATAATCATTAATACTATTTCATCTTACCCAGAGATTCATTTGTGTAACAATGGTGTTGTTTGTAATTTTGCATCAAGCGATTACAACTCGCATTCTAAAGATTTGGTGATGTTGTTTGATCAATGTCTTAAAAGGTTTGGCCTGGTTGTTGATGATATTAAGAATGTTGTTGTGGTGGTTGGTCCTGGTTCTTATACTGGTATCAGGGTCGGGATTGCGTTTGTTATGGGTATTGTTTTGTCTAAAGATATCAATGTTATAC
>JAYOLW010000006.1:41264-78637 GCA_038120515.1 Rickettsiales bacterium
ATGTTATACCTGTAAGCTTGTTTGATTTGTTGGCAATATGCGTTGGTAAAGTTGTTGGTAATGAGAGGTTTTTCTTTGTTGATAGTAACAAGAATCAAGAGCTTTTTTATCGTAAAATTAATGATTCAAAAAAATTAGATGTTTTTGGTTCAGTAAAGTATAATGAGATAGATTCTGTTGTTGGTAAAAAAAGTTTTTTGTACTTTTATAATCTTGATCAAATTAAACAAAATAGTAATCAGGATAATTGTTTTGACGTGGAAATAGATTATAATATTGTTTTTGATAATTTACAAAACCTTGACGCGATTAAAAGTGTGTTGGAGCCGTTATATTTAAAAAAATCTATTTATTCTCTAAAATAGCATTGCACAAAATAAACTTATATATACAATGAAATAAGTAATTGGTTACCTAACATTTCATCGTAATGTTTGCAAAAAAAAAGGAAGTTAAACAAAAGATTCGTTCACATAATTGGTACACTGATAGGTATTCTATAGCTGTGTATCAAAGAAATTTTCTTATGGTTTTTTTGCTAGCAACAGCGCTGGTTATGTTTATGGGTGTCGTTTATATAAATATTATTAGTCAGAAAAAGACAGTTGATCCATTTGTTGTTGAAATTGAAGAAAAATCTGGAATTCCAACTGTTGTAGATCAAAAAAGCAAAGCAGAGTATACAGCAAAAGAAACAGTAAATGACTTTTTCATTTATAAATACGTTAGAGCTAGAGAAAATTTCGATTTTAGAGATTACATATATAACTATTTCACAGTAGTTAGGGTATTGTCTTCTGGTGGAATTTTTAAACAATTTTATGCAGAAAATAACAAAAGAAATCCTGATAGTAGAGTTAATGTTTATGGACGAAAAACTATTGTTATAGCTAAAATAAAATCAGTGATAGATATCACTAATGCTCAAGATAAAAGGGACAATACACGTAGTAAGCAGGTAAGATTACTTGTTCAACACATTCAGAAAAATCGTATAACATTAGAAGAGCATAAAGTTATTTTAATGAAATATAAATTTGAAAACCTTAATTTAGAGTTTGAAGAAAGATTGATTAATCCATTAGGATTTCAAGTAACATTTTATAAAATTAATGATGAGTTCAATAATAACTAGAATAAAAGTTTTTGTAAGCGTTATATTCTTCGCATTTATAAGTTATGCTTATGTTCCAGTTTCATCAGATTCTAGAATTAAAACACTTATTTATAGTCCGAGTGAAATTTTTTATCTGAAATTTCATTATAATTATCAGTCATATATAGAGTTCCCAGAAGATGAAATGATAAATATTATTTCATTGGGTGATAGATATTCGTGGAATGTTAAAAAAATTGGTCAACGTGTTTTTATTAAGCCTTATCAAATAGGAGTGTCTACAAATATGACTATTATAAGCGACAAAAGAGAATATCATTTTGAAATTTTTTCTAGTAAAGAAAATATTGAAAAGGTTGATCCTAAATTAGCTTTTGTGGTTAAATTTTTCTATCCTGAAACAGTATATGATTATATGAACTCAGTTAAAATCAGGAAGCCTGTTAATGTAGTCGAAGAAAAGAAAGATGATTCTAGCACTGATAATGAAAAGGAACAAAAGAATAGCTCAACAGTAATATTTGATAATTTAAGTAATGAAGAAGATTCAAATATATTACTTCCACTAGTTGAAGCACCAACACCTGATTTGCCAATACTACCTATAGAACCAGTTGAAGTATTTGATGTTGAAGTTACAGAACCTATCTCTGCTTCAATACCAAAGAATTTTAAATATAGCATGGTCGGTGATCAAAATAGTGAAATTAAACCATATATGGTCTATGATGATGGTCAAAATACATATTTTACTTTTGAATCAAGTATTCTGCCAGATATCTTTGTTGTGATGCCAGATGGTTCAGAAGTTTTTGCGGATTATAAAATATTTGGTAATGAAATTGTGGTGAATAATTTATCAAATCAATTTTCATTAAGAAATAACAAAGAAGTAATATGTATCTTTAATGATAATTTAACTGGGGGTTATTACTAAGGTGGTTGAAGAAATAACAAATGTCGATGACGCTAATTTTGGTGATGAAGAATACACCACTAATATTGATGATACTACATCAGATGTTGTTGGCGCAAAAAAAAGTAAAGTAGCAACAATCTTATTAGCTGGTATAGCATTAATAGCTGGTGCCTTCTTTTTTTTAAGAGAGCCAGAAGATCCGAATGAAGAAGTTGTTCAAGAAAAAAAAGTTGATAAAGATGGTAAAGAAATACAATTAGCTGTAGCTAAACCACCTCAGGAAGCTATTGAACCAATTGTTGAGTCACTAGATCCTGATATTAGTGAAACTAAAACAACAGTTGAGGTACCTGATATTGAAGTTCCAAAGTTACCACCAATGGAAAATGTTAAAATAGATTTACCGAAAACTGAATCAATAGTTCCTGAATTTAAAGCTCCTGATATTAACGTTGAGAAAGCTCAAGATCACACAGCAAATGCTACTATTAGTCCATCTACTAATAAGGATTTAAATGATAAATCATCAAAAAATAATAGTTCAGATAATTTAAGTTCGCCTGATTTTGTTGATTCAGAAACAGGTGTACCTGATGGAGGTGGCAAATCAGGACAACAGCCAAGCATGATGTTATTAAATGCTGGAGGTGCAACTGAAGGTAGCTCAAGTGGTTACAACATTGCTTCAACTACATTTACAAGTGTTGAAGCAACAAAAGTTTTTAATACAAATAGAACAATTATTCAGGGAAAAATTATTGAAGCAGTTTTGGAAACGGCAATTAATACAGATTTTCCTGGAAGTGTAAGAGGTGTTGTCGCAGACGATGTTTATGCAGAATCAGGAAGAGATATACTTATTCCAAAAGGATCTAGATTGATTGGTTCGTATTCAGGAAGTGTTTCAAATGGTCAAACAAGAGTAGCGATAACCTGGCAAAGATTGATTCGACCAGATTCAGTTGATATTGCAATAGACTCTCAAGCAACTGATCAATTTGGAAGAGCTGGTGTGCCTGGCAATGTGGATAATAAATATTTAGAATTATTTAATAATTCTATATTGTTAAGCTTAATTACTATTGGAACAGCAATAGCGTTAGAGGGAGCAACTGGTAATTCAGAAATATCTGTAACTGAAGATAGTGATGGTGATCAAACCAAATCAGGTTCAGCTACTGATTTTGCTGCAGATGAAATTATTAATACAATTAATACTACAGCTAATACAATTCTAAGTAATATGCTTAATGTGCAACCGACAATTACAGTTCCACAAGGTACAAAAATTAATGTTTTCGTAAATCAGGATTTAGTTTTCCCACCATCTAAATCAAACAATAATTCAATGATAATGGAATGACAGTAGCAGCTCTTGAAACCTATCTAAATCCATTGAAAAAGATATTTAGCGAAGAAGGAGTTAATGAAATTTCAATTAATAGGCCAGGAGAAGCTTGGGTTGAAAAAATGGGAGATATTAGAAGAGAGCTAGTTCCTGAATTTAGTCAAAATCATCTTTTATCACTAGCAAGATTAATAGCGCAATCAACTGAACAAAAAATCAGTGAAGAAATGCCACTTCTTTCTGCCACACTACCTGCAGGTTACAGAGTTCAAATTGTGATTCCTCCTGCTTGTGAACAAAATTCATCTATATTTTCTATAAGAAAACAATCGCCATTAAGATGGACATTAGAAGATTATGATAAAATGGGTGCTTTTGAGGCTTGTGAAATTGAAGAAGTAGTAGATCAAGATTCGATAGAGTTGGCAAAAATGTTAAAGGCAAATAAGACTAAAGATTTTCTTATGAATGCGATTAATATGAAAAAAAATATCATTATTAGCGGTGGTACTTCAACAGGTAAAACAACTTTTACCAATGCAGCCCTTAGATCAATACCCATTGATGAAAGACTTATTACAGTAGAAGACGCAAGAGAAATAGATCTTCAGCATCCAAATAGAGTTCATTTGTTAGCATCAAAAGGAGGGCAAGGTAGAGCAAATTTAACAACACAAGATCTCATTGAGGCATGTCTAAGACTTAGACCAGATAGAATAATTGTGGGAGAGCTTAGAGGTGCTGAAGCATTTAGTTTTCTAAGAGCAATAAATACAGGTCACCCTGGTTCTATTTCAACACTTCATGCTGATACACCTAAAATGGCACTTGAACAATTAAAGCTTATGGTTATGCAAGCAGGTCTTGGTATACCACCAGATCAAATAAAAGATTATATACTTGGAGTAGTTGATGTTGTTGTTCAGCTAAAAAGAGGTTCTGGAGGAAAAAGATTTATCTCTGAGATATATTATAAAGGTAAAGATTTAGCATAAAATGGACTATAGAGCAAAGAATCTTATTATTTTTATTATTTTATTTATGATTATAGCATATCTTACATTTTATGCTATGACAGTCAGTGCGATAGCCACTATTAATGGCCATAATGTAGTAATAAAAATAATCAAAGACCACACATTAACACAGCAGTCATCACTATTATGGAAATATTTTTCATATTATTGGAATTTTTATTTAGAGCATAGAGAACAGCTCGCAATAAGAGATGACAATAATTTTGTTATAAAATTAATGTTATGTTCCTTTATTCCAAGTGGGTTTTTGTTATTTGTTTTTTTTATATTTAGAGCACCAATTATGGATTTTAGACCTTTTAAAGCAAAGGAAAAAATTCATGGTGATGCTAAATGGGCCTTAGAAAAACATATTAAAAAAGCCGGTCTTAGAAGTAAAGAAGGAATGCTACTTGGAAAAAATAAAAAAGGTTTTTTAATTGCAGGAGGATTTCAACATTGTTTGTTATTTGCACCAACAGGTTCTGGTAAGGGTGTTGGATTTGTTATTCCGAATTTGCTATTTTGGAGAGATTCCGTTGTTGTGCATGATATCAAGCTTGAAAATTATGAGCTCACCAGTGGTTATCGTAAAACTAAGCTTAATCAGAATACTTTTTTATGGAATCCAGCATCTCCAGAGGGTATAAGTCATTGTTATAATCCGCTAGATTTTATTTCTCCTGAAATGGGTAAAATGGTGGATGATGTTCAAAAAATTGCGAATTTATTGTTACCTGAACAGGAGTTTTGGCAAAATGAGGCAAGGTCACTTATTGTTGGTGTTATGTTATATTTAATTGCTGATGATACAAAAATTAAGTCTTTTGGTGAGGTTGTAAGAACCTTAAGAAGTGATGATGTTGTATATAACCTTGCAGTTGTTTTAGATACATTAGGCCGTGATATTCATCCTGTTGCATATATGAATATTGCAGCTTTTCTTCAGAAAGCTGATAAGGAGCGTTCAGGTGTTATATCAACGGCTAACTCGTCACTTGAGCTTTGGTCAAACCCTCTTATTGATGCAACAACTGCAAAGAGTGATTTTGATATACAGCAGTTTAAAAAGAAGCCTACAACTGTCTATGTTGGTTTGACACCAGATAATATTCATAGACTTCAACCATTAATGAAAATCTTTTATCAGCAAGCAACGGCAGCATTATCTCAAAGAATGCCTACTAAAGAAGATAAATATGGTGTGTTATTTATGATGGACGAATTTCCAACTTTGGGAAAAATGGAGCAGTTTCAGTCTGGTATAGCTTATTTTAGAGGTTATAAAGTAAGGTTATTCTTAATTATTCAAGATACCGAACAATTAAAAGGTACATATGAAGAATCTGGAATGAATTCATTCCTTTCAAATGCTACATATAGAATTACATTTGCTGCGAATAATGTTGAGACTGCTAATTTAATCTCACAATTAATTGGTAATAAAACAGTTGAGCAAGAGTCAGTAAATAAACCAAAATTCTTTGATCTTAACCCTGCATCAAGATCGCTGCATGTTTCAGAAACTCAACGAGCTTTATTATTACCACAAGAGGTTATTAACCTTCCAAGAGATGAGCAGATCCTTCTAATTGAGGCTAGTCCTCCTATTAAAAGTAAAAAGATTTTTTATTATGAAGATAAGTTTTTTACTAAGAAGCTGCTAAAGCAAATAAATATTCCAAAACAAGAGCCATATATTCCTGATAGGTCGTCAATGGGACCAAAAAAAGATACTAAAAAAGTTAATTAAAGAAACTAAGTATTAGAGTTATTAATCTTTCTTTAGCAATAAGGATTGATTCATACTCACAAAAGCTATATTCATTGTCAAACGACAATTTAATATAGTCTAGAATTTAAAAAATGTTTATTGAGAAGGTGCTATTGAAATACTTTTGCCACCTCTTTCAGATGTAATTTTATCTGTAAAGCTTTTATGAGAGTTTTGCTCTATTTTTGCCATAAAAGTAAAACTTGGTTTTGTTTCAAAATGCGATGAAAAAACATCCAAAATTTGGTTTATTTCAGAGATATAAGGTTCAAATATATTAAATTTACTTGCAGTTAAAAGTAATATTTCTACGGCATTAATAGTTTTTCCTTTAATGGTTTCATACTTAAGAGGAACTTCTAATGGCTCTAAAATACCTTCATCTATCGCGCGTTTAAATGTTTCCGTAATTTTTCTCAGTGTAGGGAGTAGAAGTGGATTTTTTGCCATTTCGCAGATATCAATATTTTTAAATATCTCAACTACATGGTTTAAAGTGTATGTTCCATTATTATTAAGATATAGAATTTCATCAACAGTTTTTACTTGTGTTGAAGCCTCTAGTAAGCTGAAAGCTGTAGTTGATTTATCAAATGACATATTCTTCTCTCCTTAATCAATTATGCAAAATTTAAAAATTCTTCATCAATATTTGATTTTGATGTTGGATTAACACCTAATTTTATAAAGAAAAGAATTATTTCTTCCTTTGTGCCAATTTTAATAAGGTGTTTTAATGGGCATCCAGTGCCATAACCAAAAATATCGTTAAGAGCACCATTAAAAACTTCATTAATATTAAAATGTTGTTTTATGTAATATTCTGCATCTAATAAGTATTTTTCAGCTCTAGCAAGGTCTCTATCAAAGTATTTTTGTGCAGCTTCAATAAGTTGCTTTACTCGATCTTTAGTAAAAGAATTTAATTTAACTGAAATAACGTTTGCTTTCATGCTCAATATTTAAAAAATAAAATTATATACTATTGCTAACTAATTACAAACTATTTTTTTTACAAGAATTGGAAATTCAGTAATTTATCATTCGCATATAATTTTCTGCATTAAGGTTTAGTAGCTGCTGCTATTTTGTAAGTTATTGAATTTTGTGGTTGAGGGGTCGAATTGGAGATACACGTTTCCAACTGGTCCATGTCTGTTTTTAGCAATCATTACTTCTGCTTTATTTAAAACTGCTTCCATACTTTGTTGCCATTTTTCCATGTCTTTATGACCTTCGCTTGGTTTTTTTCTCTCAACATAATATTGTTCTCTGTAAATAAAGCATACAAGATCGGAATCTTGTTCTATCGTTCCAGATTCTCGAAGGTCGGAGAGTTGCGGTCTTTTGTCTTCTCTTTGTTCAACAGCTCGAGATAATTGAGATAAAGCAATCACAGGGATATTGAGTTCTTTAGCAATAGCTTTTAAACCTTGTGTAATTTCAGAAATTTCTTGAACACGATTTTCACTGTTTTTGCTTGATGATCCTCTGATAAGTTGAAGATAGTCAATTACTAGTAGTGCTAAATTATGTTTGCGTTTTAATCTCCTAGCTTTTGTTCTGATTGCTGAAATAGTCTGCGCAGGAGTATCGTCTATGAAGAACGGTATTTCGTATAGTTCTTTATGAGCCTTGACTAGTAGATCAAAATCTTCGGATGTTAGATTGCCATTCCTAAATTTTTTGGCGTTAACAGTTGATTGCATTGCAATCATTCTTCCAGATAATTGTTCTGCGGACATCTCGAGTGAAAAGAAACCAACGGTTTTTTGTTCAGATTTGTCTGTTTTGTAATATGTGCAAGAATTTAATGCTATGTTAATTGCTAGGGCTGTTTTTCCCATTGATGGTCTTCCGGCTAAAATCATAAGATCAGAGTTTTGAAGTCCACCAATCATTTTGTCAAGATCGGTAAATTGAGTTGGTATTCCAGTAAATCCGCCTGCGCTTAAGGCTCGTTCTGCTGATTCTAATGCCTGATTTAAGGATGATGAAATACTTTGGAAGTCGCTTGAGTATTCATCAAGCGATGCCAGATTAAATAATTTTTGTTCAGCTTCTTCAATTAGTGAGACAACATTTGTGTTGTTTTCTCCAGATTTTGCCTTGTTGACAATATCAGCTCCAACATCTGCTAGCTGACGTTTTAAAGCAAGATCGACTATGATTCTTGAATATTCTTTTATGTCAAAAAGAAAGGAGCTATTAAGAGCTAATTTGTTGATATATTCAATTGTTTCATCTTTGTTGAAGTTTTTATCACTAGCAATGTAGTTTTTAATTGTAAGAGGAGAAATAAGAAGATCTTTGCTAGCAAACTCAGAAATAATTGTATAAATTTTGTTATGAAGAGGGTGAAAGAAATATTCTGGCTTTAAAATATCAGAGACATTATTTAAGCTATTGCTGTTTGTTATGATATGTCCAATTATATGTTGTTCTATTTCAACATTGTAAGTTGTTCCAATAAAATTATCTTCCTTTGCATTATTTAAATTTTTTATCTCTGCTTTCATTGCTTATGTTTTTATTTGAATTTTTAACTGCAAAAATTTTATTGCTAAAATGATATATTTACTTAAAGTATTCCCAAATCAAAATCAATGACCGATTTATTTTTAATAAAAGAAATATGAAAAAAGAATCAAAGGGATCTTTAAACTACTCTAAAGAGCTTTTATTATCAAGCTATGAATTGATGCTTTTGATCAGAAGGTTCGAAGAAAGATCTGCTGTCGCATATGGTATGGGATTAATAGCAGGCTTCTGTCATCTTTATATTGGTCAAGAAGCTGTGGTAGTTGGAGTCAAGCAGGCAATTAAAGACGGAGATGCTTTAATTACATCGTACAGAGATCATGGTCATGTTTTAGCATGCGGTAGTGATCCAAAAATCGTAATGGCAGAATTATTTGGTAGAGAAACTGGTATCTCAAGAGGAAAGGGTGGCTCTATGCATCTTTTTGATACAGAGAAAGGCTTTTATGGTGGCCATGGAATTGTTGGCGCTCAGGTTCCTATAGGTGCTGGTGTTGCATTTTCTTACCAATATCAGAACAAAGATAATATAGCTGTTACTTTTATGGGGGATGGTGCTGCAAATCAAGGTCAGGTCTATGAAACGTTCAATATGGCTGGATTATGGAAATTGCCAGTTTTGTTTATAATCGAAAATAATGAATATGGAATGGGTACTGCTGTAAGGAGAGCTGCATCTACAAAAGATTTTTTCATTCGTGGTGAAGCATTTGGCATTAAAGGTAATGTCGTAGATGGTATGGATTTTGCTTCTGTATATGAAGAAACTAAAAAGGCTGCTGAGTATATCAGATCTGGAAAAGGTCCTTATATTTTAGAGATGAAAACTTATCGGTTTAGAGGTCATTCGATGTCTGATCCTGGAAACTACAGAAGTAAAGAAGAGGTTAATAATTATAAGGAAAATTTTGATCCTATTACTAACCTTAAAAAATATATTTTAACTAACGATATTGCTTCTGATAAAGAGTTTAAAAATATAGAGGCAAAAGTAAAAGATGAAGTTCTTGAAGCGTTTGAGTTTGCAAAAAATAGCCCATATCCACTTGCTTCTGAACTGTTAACTGATGTATTAAGATAATATGGCCAAGATAACTGTAAGAGAAGCCCTAAGAGATGCAATGTATGAGGAGCTAGAAAGGGATCCTAATGTGTTTTTAATGGGCGAAGAAGTGGCTGAATATAACGGTGCTTATAAAATTTCGCAAGGTTTACTTGATAAATTTGGTTCTAAAAGGATCATCGATACTCCAATTACTGAGCATGGATTTACTGGCCTTGCTGTTGGAGCAGCTATGACAGGTTTAAGACCTATTGTTGAATATATGACTTTTAATTTTGCTATGCAGGCAATTGATCAAATTATCAATTCTGCAGCGAAAACAAACTACATGTCAGGTGGTCAGGTAAAATGTCCTATAGTTTTTAGAGGAGCTAATGGTGCTGCGGCTGGTGTTGGTGCTCAACATTCTCAATGTTATGCTTCTTGGTACGCTCATATTCCAGGACTTAAAGTTGTTGCTCCATATGATGCTACAGATTGTAAAGCCTTGCTCAAAAAGGCAATCAGAGATGAAAATCCAGTTATTTTCTTAGAAAATGAAATAACATATGGCTATGAATTTGAGTTATATGAAGATCAAATAGATTCGATTGAAATTGGTAAAGCAAAGATAGTAAAAGAAGGAACTGATGTCACGATTACAGCTTTCTCAATAATGGTTGAAAAAGCCTTGAAGGCTGCTTCTGAACTTGAAAAGTTGGGTATTAATGCTGAGGTTATTGATCTTAGAACCATAAGACCTCTTGATACAGAAACAATTTTTAATTCAGTAAAAAAAACCAATAGAATTATAAATGTTGAAGAGGGCTGGGGTTTCTGTGGGGTTGCTTCTGAGATATCTACTCTTGTTGTTGAGAATTTGTTTGATTATCTTGATCATGAACCGGCTAGAGTTTCGGCAAAACCTGTGCCTCTGCCTTATGCAAAAAATCTTGAACAATTAGCTCTTCCATCTGTAGAAGATATTATAATTACAGCGAAGAATTTTTTTAAAAAATAATATTTAGTTAGTTTATTATGCCAATTGAAATTTTAATGCCAGCTTTGTCGCCAACAATGAAGGAAGGTAATTTAGCAAAATGGGTAAAGAATGAAGGTGATGAAGTTAATCCAGGTGATGTAATTGCTGAAATTGAAACAGATAAGGCAACTATGGAAGTTGAGGTTGTTGATAGTGGTAAAATTGGTAAAATTTTAATTCCAAATGGTACTGAAAATGTTGCTGTTAATACAGTAATAGCTCTACTTTTGGAAGAGGGTGAAGATCCAAAATCACTTGCAACATATAAAGTGGCTGAGGTGGCAAAGTCTGAGTCAAAATCTGATAGGGGAGCCGAATCAGATACTCCAAAAACTTCTAATCAACCTGTAAATGAACCTAAAACGGTTAAAACTATTTCTGCTATTGAGCCAATTATTAACATAACTAACTCAAGCAATGTTGAGGTTAATGCTACTCCTGTTGCAAAAAGAATTGCCGAGCAAAATGCAGTTAATTTAGCTCAAATTAAAGGTACAGGACCTAATAATAGAATCACCAAAGAAGACGTGACAGAATTTTTAACTAGTGGTTCTGCTAGTAAAATCATTAGAAATAGCAATGATGCAATAGCTTTTCCAAATAATAATGTCCGAAAAGTTATTGCTGAAAGATTGTTAGTTTCAAAGCAAACTATTCCACATTTTTATCTTACCTTAGATTGTAATATGGATAGTTTATTGGAGGTTAGATCTCAAATTAATAAGGTAGCAAAGGTTGATGAAAATGGTAAACCTTTATTTAAAATTTCTATTAATGATTTTATAATTAAAGCTTCTGCATATGCGCTTAGGGATGTCCCGAAAGTAAATGCTTCATGGACTGAAAAAGAAATTTATCAATATAATAATATAGATATTTCAATTGCTGTAGCAACTGAAGATGGTTTGATTACTCCGATTGTTGCTAATGCTGATCAAAAATCTTTACAAAATATTTCAGGTGAAATGAAGCAGTTAGCAAAAAAAGCTAGGGATAATAAATTGCAACCTCATGAATTTCAAGGTGGTGGTTTTAGTATATCAAATCTTGGCATGTTTGGAATTAAAGAATTCTCAGCTATTGTTAATCCGCCACAAAGTTGCATTCTTGCAGTTGGTGCTACAGAAAAAAGGGTTGTAATCATTGATGATGAAATAGCATCTGCAAATATGACAAGTTTTACAATTTCTTGTGATCATAGAGTGGTTGATGGTGCAGTTGGTGCAGAATTTTTAAATCGCTTCAAATTTTATATTGAAAACCCTGCATCATTATTAGTTTAATTTAGTTATTTTATGAAAAACTATCTTATAATCTTTTTTACGATCTTATTGGCTTTTAAAAACGTACTTGCTGATAAAATTACTGTTGATTTCGATTATACGTCAAAGTTACGCTATGATGCTGTAAGAAATTATTCTGATACAGATGTTTCTACAGATGATGATTCATATGATCGTGGATTGTTAATGCTAGAGTTATATCCTAATCTTGATTTTAGCCTGAAAGAGGGGGTTACAATTCAAACATCATGGGTTTATCAATTGCTAAAAAATCCTTATGATGAAAATGATCTTCAAGGCGAGGGATTGGTTCTTAATGAGTTATTATTTAATTTTGAGAATGAAGATGCGGCTTTTTTTATAGGTAAATTAAACCCAGATTTTGGCTTGTTATGGGATTATAATATTAAGAATGGTATTTGGACAAGTGATATAGCAGAAACCTATAAACTTACTGGTAAAATAGGTTTGGGTGGAAGAATCAAATTTAATCTTGAGAATTATGGTAATCATACATTATCGATTGCTACTTTTTATTATGATGATTCTAATCTGTCGAAATCAATTTTTACTAAACGTGATGTTTCTAATAACCAGGTAGGGCTTGCATCTGATACTGGTTCGCTATCATCATTTACATTAAATTTGGGTTCTAAGAAATTGGATGTTTTAGATGGTGTGTTCTATAATTTAAGTTATAGATTTTTAAATAATTCAACTTTGTTGAATATTGAGGATGAAGAAGGATTTTCTATTGCATTAGGAGTTTCTCAAGATGTTTTTGATAAATTAACAATTAGGCCAGTTATTGAATATGTAAATATCGATAATTTTAATAGCTTTAATAATGATTTTAATCAGGAGTTTGGTGACGATCTATATTTGCCTGCAGATTATGAATCAAAAATGATTTCATTAAATTTTGATTATAAAAAATGGACTTTTAATTATATGAATAGCAAGCAGGATTTTTCAAGGCTTATCAGTTCGGGAAGTGTCGATTTGGATAATGAGGGTTATTCAGCTACATATTCTTTTGAAAATAATATGCAAATACGTGCTGGTTCGTTAAAAACAAAGAAATCTATCAATGGCGTCTCACAAAAAACAATTTCTGTGCAGCTATTATATAAAAATGAATTTTAATTTAGATTATAATTGCTGAAATAGCTCCTATTAAACCACCGAAGATTCCTCCCCATACAACTAGCCAACTCAGATGATTTCTGATCATTTTTGCTATTAAGTTTTTGACTTCTATTGGTGATAGTTCTTCTAATCTTGTATCAATTATGATTTCAGCTTTTTTATGAAAACCATCTGCTAGTGTCATGGTATCTTGAGTTTGATTGTTTAAATCATGCAGGATTTTGTGAAGTATTTTATCAATTGCCTGCATAATCTCGTCTTTAGCATTGTTCAAAATTTGGGCACCACCAAACATAGAAAGCATTGAACCAAGTTTTGATTCTGAAATTGCCTGTATCAGTAATTGGTAGGTTTCTTCATAATTAATTTTATCGGCGATAGTATCAAAAAAAGAATTATTGTTATTAGAAGTTAAAATCTTAGAGATATTTTCGTTTGAAAAAAATTGGTTAATAATCAATGATTTTATCCCCGCTTTAAAGTCGTTGAAACGATTTGGTATAATACCTGACCCATAAATAAAAGGAATTTTTTCAAACAGCATATGAACAGCAAGCCAATTTGTCAGAGCCCCTGATAATGCAAATAATGATATATAAAGTAGAATTGTTGAATCAACTATAAAAGATATAATTGCGAATAAAAAAGCTACCAAATTAGTAATAAGAGATTTATGTTGTGCCATAAATTTAAGAAATTTAATCAAAGTTATTAAATGTTAAAACCAATTGAAGTAAATAATCAGGATATCATTAATTTGCAAGGTGATGTAATAATTCCGGGCGACAAATCAATATCTCATAGAAGTCTAATGATTTTGGCAATATGCACTGGTAGTGGAAGGATTTCAAATCTGCTTGAATCTGAAGATGTTATGGCTACCAAAAAGATTCTAGAAAATTTAGGTATTAGAATAATTAAAGATGGAGCTGATTATGTAGTTTATGGTAACGGAAGATTTGGATTTAAAGAGTCAACTCAGCCTCTTGATTGTGGTAATTCAGGCACTACGGTTAGGTTGATTTCTGGATTGCTTGCAACACAGCCAATCAAGTCACAATTATTTGGTGATGAAAGCTTGTCTAAACGACCAATGGGAAGAACTATAAGACCTCTTTCTCAGTTTGGGGCAGTGTTTAGTGCGCGAGAAGGTAGTTTATTACCAATGCACATTCAAGGGGTAAGAGATGCTGTTGCAATTGAATATAAAATGGATGTTGCATCCGCCCAAGTAAAGTCTGGAGTTCTCTTGGCAGGGCTTCATAGTATCGGTACAACCGTAGTTTATGAATATACACCAACACGAGATCACACTGAAATTATGATGGAGTATTTAGGTTTTGATTTAAAACGTGAAAAGTTAGAAGACGTAATGAAAATCAGCATTACTCCTGGTAAGGAGGTTGAGGCAAAAGATATTTATGTTGCCGGAGATCCTTCATCAGCAGCTTTTATTGCAGCTCTTGCTGTGCTTACAGAAGGAGCAGATTTGTTGCTAAAAAATGTTGGTATTAGCAAAACTAGAATTGGTTTCTTTGATATTATTGAAGCAATGGGTGCTGATATAGAATATGTTAATAAAAGACTGCTTTGCGGAGAAGAGGTTGCTGATATTAGAGTCAAATATTCTAAATTAAAAGCGGTAGAAACAAATGAAGATATTGTGCCAAGCGCAATTGATGAATATCCTATTCTAGCTGTTCTGGCAGCTTTTGCTGAGGGGGAAACTATTTTTAACGGTTTAGCTGAGCTTAGAGTTAAAGAATGTGATAGGCTGCAAGTTATGCATGATAATTTAAAATTATGTGGAGTAGATGCCCGTATTAAAGGTGATAGTCTTGTTATTAAAGGAGCTTCGTCAGGGGTTAAAGATGCTAAGATACAAACATTTAATGATCATAGAATAGGTATGTCTTTTGTGATTTTTGCTCTTGCTGCAAAAGTTAAGATTTCGATAGATGATATATCAATGATAGCGACGAGCTTCCCTAATTTCTTTGCAATTCTTGAGGCTCTTGGAATAAAATTATTGGATTAGCAAATGATTATAACATTTGATGGTACATCAGGTTCTGGAAAGGGCACTATTGCATCCACTATTGCACAACTATTAGGTTTTGAGTATCTTGATACAGGGAAGTTGTATAGAGCGTTTGCATATATTGTTTTGACAAAAGAATTACAAGAGTATTATGAGGATACTGCAGATAAGATTGCTAGTCAAATCGAACCAGAATTGCTAAAGTCAGAGGTTTTGTATTCTGAGCATGTTGCTGCAATAGCTTCGAAAGTTGCAAAGTCATCAAAAGTTAGAGATAGTCTTATCGCAATGCAAAGAGAATTTGTAAAAAAAAATCATAATGTTGTGTTAGATGGAAGGGATACAGGTTCGGTTATTTGTCCTGAAGCTAACATTAAGTTTTATGTGGATGCTGATATTAACGTAAGGGCCGAAAGAAGATTAGCGCAGCTGTTTGAGAAAGGTATAAACGATAAGAGTTTGCTTGAAATATTATCTGATTTGGAGCAAAGGGATTATAATGATAAAAATCGAGATGTTGCTCCATTGGTAATTCCTGAGGGTGCGATTGTTATTGATAATACTCATGCAAGTGTAGCTGACACAGTTAAAAAAATCATAGAATTAATTGACATTAAGCAATAATTTGTTTAGTAAGACCCTTTCTCATTAACGAGTATAAACTTTTTTATTAATTTAACACATATGGTTAACGAACAAAATCCGTTAGAAAACAACTCTGAGCAAGCAAATGCTGGGGTGCAACAATCAGAAAACTCATTCGCAAATCTAATCAAAGACTATTTTAAAAATTTGAATACTGAAAGTGGTATAGTTGAAGGCACAGTGGTTGGCTTCGAAAATAGTCATGCAATTGTTGATGTTGGTCTTAAATCAGAAGGTATAGTTGATGATAAAGAATTGTCGTTAGATGGTCTTATTAAAACACTAAAAATTGGTGATAAGATAAAAGTTTACATTGAGTCAATGGAAGGCTCAGATGGAAGAATAAATCTTTCAAGAGAACGAGTTCTTCAAGAAAATAGCTGGGCAGAGGTTAGAGGAAAATTTCAAAAGGAAGAAGATGTAGAGGGTGAAATTATTGGCAGAGTTAAAGGTGGTTTTATTGTTGATATAAATCATTTAACAGCATTCTTGCCTGGAAGTCAGGTTGATGTTAGACCAGTAAAGGATGTATCTGATTTAGTAGGAATTAAACAGCCTTTTAAAGTCCTTAAAATGGATGAGCTTAGAGGAAATGTGGTGGTTTCAAGAAGAGCTATTTTGGAATCTGGTCATCAAAAAGCGGTTAATTCTATCCTGGATGCTATTGAGCCTGGTCAAATTATGGATGGTGTTGTTAAAAACATTACTAATTATGGTGCATTTATTGATCTTGGAACTATTGATGGCTTAGTTCATATAGCTGACATTTCATGGTCTAGAATATCACATCCATCTGAGAAATTAAGTTTAGGTCAGAAGGTTCAAGTTAAAGTTATAAAATATGATTCTGTTAAAAAACAGGTTTCGCTAGGAATTAAGCAATTAGAAAATGACCCGTGGAGCAAAATTTCTGAGGGAATGGATAAAAGCACTAAAATTGCAGCCACAGTTTCATCTGTTACTGATTATGGTGTATTCGTTGAGATTGAAAAAGGTATTGAAGGTTTAGTTCATATTTCTGAGATTACTTGGTCTAAATCCGTTAAGGACATACTAAAAGAAATTAAATCTGGTGATAAGGTTGATGTTGTAATTCTAGAAATTGATAGGGATAAACATAGAATTAGTTTAAGTATGAAAAGATGTCAGGATAATCCTTGGACTGATTTTGCTGAAAAAACAAAGGTTGATGATATTGTTAAAGGTAAAATTGTTGCTAAATTTGACAATAATATGGCCATTGAGATTGCTGAAAATATTGAAGGCTTGTTATATTATAACAATATATCATGGTCTGGTGATGGTAGAAAATTATCAAATGATTACAATGTTGGTGATGAAATTGAAGCTAAGGTTATTGAGCTTTCTCCTGAAAAAGAAAGGCTTTCACTTAGTATCAAACAACTTTCAGATAATCCATACAGTAAAATAACTGATGTTATTGATGATGAAAGTCGTGTAACTTGTGTTGTTAGTAAAGTAAAATCTGATGGTATTGAAGTTCTTATTGATGGATCAGTTCCTTCATTCATTAAAAAACATGATTTAGCAAAAGATAAAGTTGATCAAAGACCTGACAGATTTGCAGAAGGTGAAAAAATTGATGCTAAAGTTGTTAAAATTGACAAAGATTCTCATAACATTACCTTGTCAATTAAAGCTCTTGAAATTCAGGAGGAGAAAAAGGTTATTAAGGAATATGGTTCAGCAACTAGTGGTGCAAGTCTTGGTGATATCCTAGGTGATGCTCTTGGTGATCTTGAGGTAAAATCAAAAGATTCTAAATAGCTTTTTTTATTGCACTTTAGACTGTTAAATATAGTTTTTATTTAACTTAAGATTTTTCCTATGGAAACTAAAAATGGTTTAAACTTTTTTGATATAGAATTTTACAAAAAGAAGCTTTTTATCTGGAGATTAGTTTCGGTATTTATTTTATTAGTGCTTATTTTTGTAACTTTTAAGATTGATTCAAGTGAAACAGCTTCTAAAGATTATATCGCAAGAGTTTCCGTTGATGGATTTATTGATAATAATCAGTTCAGGCTAAATAAATTAGATGATATTGCTAACGATAAGTTTGTAAAAGCATTAATTGTTGATATAGACAGTCCAGGTGGATCTGTTGTTGGCGGTGAGCTTCTTTATAAAAAAATTAAGGAAATATCTAAAAAATTACCAACTGTTGTTTTTATTGGTTCTCAAGCGACAAGTGCAGCATATCTTGCCGCTATTGGTGCTGATTATATTATTTCGCCTCAAGGTTCATTAGTTGGGTCAATTGGTGTTATTCTTCAATCCGTTGATATTACTGAGTTTGCTAAATCAATTGGAATTGAGCCAATTATTATTAAGTCTTCTGTTTTAAAGGGAGTTCCTCATGTTGCTGAGAAGTTGACCCCAGAGGCTAAAGCTTCTTTGGAGGAAGTTATAGACGATATTTATCTTATGTTTAAAAATTTTGTGTTGGATACTAGATCTATCAATCAAGAATATGTTGATGATGCAGTTTCAGGAAAGGTTTTTAGTGGGAATACAGCTCTAAAAATGGGGCTTGTTGACGAAGTTGGTGATTTTAACAACGTTAAGAATTATCTAATTGCACAAAATGTTCCTAATGATTTAAAAATTAAGGATATAACTTTAAAAAAAGATGATGTTTCAAGCTTGTTTAAGATTGTTACGCCATTATATGACATGTTGTTTAGTAATTTATCAAAATTGATTGCAAGATAATGAATAAAAAAGACCTTACTCAAAAAATAATAGCTAAATACCCTGATTTAGGTGAGGCATTGGTAGAAAGAGTGGTTAATTTGTTTTTTCGAAACATTGCTGAGGCTTTAAAAAGAGATTATAGGATTGAAATTAGGAATTTTGGAGTTTTTAAACTTAAAAAACTTAAAGATCGTGAATTATTTGATCCTAAAACTGGTGAATATGTGCATATCTCTTCTAAAAATATTCCATTTTTTAAATGTAGTAAAAAATTGCATAAATTGTCTGGGTCTTAATGTTTGATCAATAAAATGCCTAAAGTTCTTGTTATAATAACTGGCTCTGTAGCTGCTTATAAGGCCTTAAATTTGCTTTCAGATCTATTAGATAGTGGTTTTGAAATTGAGGTGATCCAAACCAAATCATCGCAGAATTTTATTAAAAAAACTGAAATTGAAGCTATTATTAATAAGTCTGTATATGATAATCTGTGGTCTGATGATGAGTTTTTTAGAATGCATCATATTAATCTTACTAGACAATCCGATTATGTCGTTATCTATCCGGCATCAGCTGACTTTATAAATAAGGTTGCGTGTGGTTTTGCTGAAAATCTTGCTCTTGCTACGATATTAGCCTCAGATAAAAAGTTACTTTTTATGCCGGCAATGAATAAAAAAATGTATGAGAGTCAAATTACGCAGGACAATATATCAAAGCTTAAACGCCTTGGTCATTTATTTTTAGGTCCTGACTCAGGAATGCTTGCTTGTGGCGAAGAAGGGCTCGGAAGGCTTGTTGAGAGTGGCTTGGTAGTTGATAAGTTAAAAGAGATTGAGTCTTTCAAATTATTATTTTCTAATAAAAAGATTCTTGTTACAGCAGGCGCTACAATTGAGGATATCGATCCTGTAAGATATATAAGTAATTATTCATCTGGTCGGCAAGGCTTTGAGATTGCGAAATCACTTTCAGATTTAGGTGCTAAAGTGACATTTATTTATGGTAAGGTAGATATCAATATTGATTATAATTTTGATAAATCAATAAAAGTAAATACAGCAGCTCAGATGTATGATGCTGTTATGAAGAACGCTAATAATCAAGATATTGCTATTCTTAGTGCCGCTGTTTGTGATTATAGGTCAAAGGAAGTGTCTCCTGAAAAAATTAAAAAAAATAATCAAGCAGAAATGGTTATAACTCTCGTTAAAAATCCTGATATTCTTTCAACATTATGCAATTCAGCAAATAAACCAAAAATTGTTATTGGTTTTGCCGCTGAAACTAACAATCTTGTTGATAATGCCAAAAAAAAGCTTCTCGATAAGAAATGTGATTATGTTATAGCCAATGATGTAGCTAAGCATGATATATTTGGTACTGATAAAACTAATATAAGCCTTGTATCTAAAGATTGGGTTAAGAATCTTGGCAACATGGATAAATCAAATGTTGCCAAGAATGTCTTTCGTGAAATTTTTGAATTAAATTAATTCGTTACAAAATCTTGCAATTCTTTTAAGTGCTTCTTCAAGTGATTCAGTATCTAAAGCATATGATATTCTGAAATGATTTTCCGATCCAAATGCAGATCCTGGAACAACTGCAACATTTGCCTCTTCAAGTAAGCAAGTTGCAAAAGTCGATGAGTCATTAATTTGAATTCCTGTTTTAGTTTTTTTACCAATCAAACCAGAAATGTTTGGAAATACATAGAAAGCTCCAGATGGTTTTAAAGTAGATACACCATCAATGTTATTAAATACTGTAACGGCAACATCTCTTCTGTCTTTGAACACTTTATTTCTTTCGCTTATGTAGCTTTGATCAGAATTTAAGGCAACTGCTGAAGCGATTTGGCTGATAGAGCATGCATTTGAAGTGCTTTGCGATTGAATAACATTCATTGCTTTGATTAAGTCCTTAGGTCCACCAGCAAAACCAATTCTCCAACCTGTCATTGCGTAGCATTTTGACACGCCATTAATTGTTAAAACTCTATCTTTTAAATGAGGCATTACTTCTGCAGGAGTTTTGACGATAAAATTATCATAAATTACATGTTCATATATATCATCACTCATCACCATTATATTTGGAAATTTTGCAATTACTTTTAATAATGCTTTTAATTGATCAGCGCTATAAGTCATACCTGTCGGATTTGAAGGGGAATTTAAAATCACCCATTTAGTTTTATAGCTTATAGCCCGTTCTAGCTGAGCTGGTGTAATTAAATAATTTTGTTCTTTCGGGCAATCAACTATAATCGGCTTACCATCACATAATGCAACCATATCAGGGTATGAAACCCAATATGGGGCTGGGATAATTACTTCATCACCTGGGTCAAGAGTTGCCATAAATGCGTTATAAATTAACTGTTTGGCACCATTTCCAATAGTAATTTGATCAATTTCAAAAGTTAGATTATTGTCTCTTTTAAATTTTTCAATTACAGCTTCTTTAAGCTCTTTGATGCCACTTACAGCAGTATATTTAGTAAAACCATCTTTGATAGCCTGGATAGCTGCATCTTTGATAAGGTCATGTGTGTCAAAGTCAGGTTCGCCAGCGCCTAATGATATAATATCAATACCTTTAGATTTAAGCTCAAGAGCCTTGCTAGTAACGGCAAGGGTAGCAGATGGTTTTATGTTAGATAATTTTTTAGCAATAAAACTAGAAGAATTCATAATTGAAAATTAAAAAATATATATTTAATATTTAAAAATGAGAGTTTTATATATTTAAATTGAATATTTGCAACTTTAAACTATGGCAGTAGCACCAGATCCTCTTTTTCTTGGACTTACAAGGCCAGCTCTTATGCTTGGCGTTTCTTATCCGTTTATAGTTTTGAATGGACTCGGATGTATGCTTTATTTCGTATTGTCTGGAGATGTTAAATCTTTGCTTGCTATGCCTTTCCTTCATGGTCTAGCTTATATGATTTGCTTAAAAGAACCTCTTGCTATTGAATTGATTATGGTTAAAGGTTCTAAATGTTCAAAATGTCGCAACAAAAGTTTTTATGGTGCGAATTCATATGACCCATATTAATCATGTTTAAAAATCTTATTAGGCCACAAGCAAAGAATCAAAAATATTTTAACTCTGAATGTTCTGTTGCAAATTTTATTCCTTATAAGAGCCATTTTACAAGTGACTCCATATTACTTAAAAATATGGATATGATGAAAGTAATTAAGGTTAAAGGTTTCTCTTTTGAAACAGCTGATGATTTTGATCTTAATAATAAGAAAGATTTAAGAAACTCGCTTTTTAAAGGAATGGGGCAAGGAAGTTTTGTTATGAATTTTTATACCTTTAGAAGGCGTCAGGAGGCATTTCCTGGTGGTGAGATGCCAAATCTCTTTTCTTCATACACTAATGAAGAATGGCGAATGCGTCATGGTGATAAGCATACTTTTGTTAATGAGCATTATATTGCGATAATTAGAAAGAAATCATCAGGTGAAGATACTGCTTTCGATAAGCTTGTAAAATCTATTGAGCAAAGAACTGATGATTCTGCAACTCAGCGTGAAATGCTTGATCAATATGGTGAGCTTGATGAAGTTGCTAATAGAGTATTGAATGCATATGCTTCTTACGGAGCACAAATGCTTGGTACTGTCAAAACAAAGGATGGTGTATATTCTGAGTTGCTTGAGTTTATAGGTTCGCTTGTTAATTGTGGCTTTTCTCAGCCGATGATTGTGCCAAATACTCCTATTGATCATTATGTATGTAATTCTAGATTGTTTTTCGGTAGTAAGGCTGTTGAATGTCAGGGTCCTATTGATAAAAGATTTGCAGGTATTGTATCTCTAAAAGAATATAGACCTCAAACTAATGCTGGAATGCTTGATGGATTTTTGCGTTTGCCATTTGAATTTATTATCTTTCAAACTTTTGAATTTATTAGTCGAAGTGATGCAATTGCTTCAATGCAACTTCAACAAAATCGAATGCAGCAATCAGGAGATCTTGCGGTTTCGCAAATTGCCGAAATTACTGAAGCTCTAGATATTGCTATGAGTGGCGAAATAGCTTTTGGTAAACATTCAATGGGAGTTTTATGTATTGAAGATGGCGTTAAAACGCTTGAAAATGCATTATCAATGCTTATGGTTGAATTTTCAAATATCGGAATTAATGCGATAAGAGAGAAAAATAACTTGGAGCCATGTTATTGGGGCATGTTACCAGGAAATAGTGATTATTTAGTTAGAAAGGCCACTATCAACACTCTTAATCTTGCTGCTTTTGCATCATTTCATAATTATCCAGCTGGTGATAGAACTGGTAATTTTTGGGGTGATGCTGTTACAGTTTTTAATACTACATCTGGAACGCCATTTTTCTTTAATTTTCATGTAAGAGATGTTGGTCACACAATGATTATTGGGCCAACTGGTGCTGGTAAAACGGTTCTGATGAATTTTATGTGTTGTCAGGCTTTGAAATTTGATCCTAGAACTTTTTTCTTTGATAAAGATAGGGGTGCGGAAATCTTTATAAAGTCAATTGGCGGAGTTCATTCATTTCTTGATCCAGGTCATTCAACAGGCTTTAATCCTTTACAGCTTGAAGATAGTAATGAGAGTCGAGCTTTTTTAATAGAATGGTTAAGTGCGTTAGTATCTCCTAATGGTGAAAAGCTCCCACCTGAGGATTTAGATCGAATTAAAGAAGCTGTAGATGGAAATTATAATTTACCAAAACGTGAAAGGGTTCTTAGAAATATAGCACCTTTTATGGGGCTTGGAGGGCCTGGGACATTATCTGGAAGGCTTGCGATGTGGCATGGTGATGGATCCCATGCTTCGCTTTTTGATAATATTGAAGATAAGCTGGATTTTTCTAAAGCTTCGTCTTTTGGTTTTGAAATGGGGCAGATTTTGCAAGATGCCCAGAGTATAGGTCCAGTTCTTCTTTATTTATTTCATAAAATTAACTCTGCACTTGATGGCAGGCCGACTATGATTGTACTCGACGAAGCTTGGGCATTGATTGATAATGATGTTTTTGCTCCAAAGATTAAAGATTGGCTTAAGGTACTTAGGAAGTTAAATGCTTTTGTAATCTTTGCAACTCAGTCAGTTGAAGACGCTGCTAGTTCATCAATCAGTGATACTCTGGTCCAGCAAACAGCAACGCAGATATATTTGCCAAATTTGAAAGCAACTGATGTTTATAAAGATGTATTTATGCTCTCCGAAAGAGAGTATCAGATTGTTAAAACTACAGATCCAAGTTCTAGGTTTTTCTTGGTAAAGCAAGCGGTAAGTTCAGTTGTTGCAAGAATTGATCTAAGAGGCATGGATAATGTAATTAATGTATTGTCAGGTCGAGCTGATACGGTTATAATCTTGGATGAGCTGATTGAAGAATATGGTCCTGATCCAAACAATTGGTTAGAAATCTTTTTCAATAGAGTAGCTGAGTTATAACAGGTCTTTAAATTTTTCTGTTTTTGTATATAATAATTTGATGGGCTATAATGTATAAAATAACTTTCAAATAAGTTTGAATTATTATAGCTTTGAATAATATTTTATTAACATAAGAGTTCGAGAATTGAGCGGTTACAAAAACTTAAAAAGTTTTTATATTCTTTATTCAATCAAATGTTTATTTAAGTCTTTAAAAAAAAGGCTTTTTGTATTCATTTCTCTAAAATCATTAATCTTAATTATAACATTACATATATCAGCTTTTTATTCTAATGCTTATGCGGATGATTATTCAACTAGGCCTACCTCTGAAGCAGTCACAGAGGATCTTGCCTATTGTGCACCAATGTATGCAGAATTAATTGCTTTGTATTATATTATGTATAAACCAATGCCTTATGCCCAAAAGATTTTGGCAGCAGCAGCTGTTATTGCTGCTTATGCCTTGTATAGATCTAAAATAGAGGGATGGGCTCTAGAATATCAAGATAATAGTTATGTTGTTAATCATTCTGATTTTAATGATGATATGATTAATGATTATGCTAAATGGGTAAATTTGGATGCAATAAATAATACCGATAAATATGCTCAGTATCTTACATATGATGCGACTAGGAGAAGGCTAGAAAATGTTTCACTATGTGAGGATTTGGTTGGTAAATTTGTTACAAGAACTGACCCTGATAATGGCTTTGTTTATTACGAAAAAACACTTACGGAATCTGATGTTTTAAGGCTTGAGGGTTGTCGATATTGTGTGACTTCGGTTGATAATGATGCTATTTGTTCAAATGGTGGAACATTTCATGGGTTTACATATGAGATATATAATCAAGATTATTTCTGTGATGGTGGAGTTTATGTGCATTTAAAAACAACTGGTGCAGAGAAATGTATTATGAAGGGTAATTGTGATAGAATTGATTCTGGAGGCAGTCTTTCTTTATTGGGTTTTACAGTTGGAGATTATCTTGTTTGTGCATATAAAATGGATGAAATGATATGTTCTGAAGCAGTTTCATGTAGTTTCTCTATGTTTGGAACGAACGAAGGGACTGAATTAGATGGTGACACATTAGACAGGATGGGTGAATTTTTCACAGGTTTAGCTTTTGATTACTCTGCTATTGATGCTAGAACTTCACATGGAAAGGACCCTAGGGATCCTGGAATTCCTGCAATTATTACTTGTCAGCAGTTAGTTGATGATTCAGCTGAAGGTGTTTGTTTATGTACTGTTGAGCAGGCTGGAAATTCATTATGTGATGTTGATTCATTTTATACTTGCTCAAATGATAATATAACTACAGTTGAAACTTGCAGCATATGTGGAAATTTTGCTGAATGTATAGATGAAAGGGGTTTGTTTATTGAGGGTTGTGTTTATCCTGAGAATCAACTTTGTGGCTATTATCCTAATGAGGAATATTTATTGCATTGCGCTTTGGAAAAAGATATTTCTATGGATTCAGCTTATGAAATGCCCGAATTTATTTCAAAATATTGTACAGGTGAAGCTATTGTTGATAATGGCAATATGAGTGTAACAGGTAGAATTATGAGATGTGTTGAGCTTTCTATTCAAAATATGTTCTATGGCGCATATGAAGAAGCTGATGGTCGCAATATCACTGGGATTTACTGTTCTAATGATGATTCTTCTGTAAGTCTTCGATCAGAATGTGAAGCTGGAATATTTATTCAATTTCAAAATAGGATGATTGAGGTGGTAAGGCTGTTAATGGCATTATCAATTTCCATGCTCGGTGTCATGATATTATTTGGTTTAATTCAAGATGTGAAAAGCATTTTGCATTATATTATGACCTTTGGTTTAGTGTTTTATTTTGCTGTGTCTGATGGTTGGCGAGAAGGTTATTATGATGCTGCTGTAACTGCTGGTCGAACTATGGGTATGATTCTTGGTTCAAACCTATCTTACAATAACTTATACAATGTTGAATTAAATGATGGATGTGATTATCAGATAGTTACAAGTAGAACTGATGATAACATGTTGGTTATTGGTAATAATGACTATGAATATCCTGATAATGAAGCACATTATGCTATTTGGGATTCATATGATTGTAAAATGGAAAAGTTTTTTAGCAGTAATGGTGGTGGAAGCTTTTCTAGTTTTTCGAAAATTTCTAATGCAATTATTCCCTTTGGATTTATTATAGCTTTTATAGTTGTGTTATGTTTGTTTGTTTTTATTCTTATTTTTGTATTTTTCTCAACACAGTTTCTTGTTTTTGCATTAACAGCATTTTTTGTTCTAACTTTGCTCATTTTTATTTCTCCAATTATAATTCCGCTTGCTTTATTAAAAAATGTGCAAAAAGCTAAAGCTATTTTTGATACATGGCTAAAAACTTTAATTGCATATAGCTTTCAACCTTTAGTTATTTGGAGTGTCCTAGCTATTATGAATGTTTTTATAGATTTTGGATTGTATGGAAAAGGCGATATATTTGTTGATAAAGGACAAAATCAAATTGCAGAAATTAAAGATGATTGTAGCGTTTTTTATCTTCCATGTGTTTTCCATAAGCTTGATATAGGTTATTATGATCCAAAGCCAATAACATCTTTTGCTAGCTTATGGAAAAATTTATTGGGGGTAACTTTGATGAAGGATGTTGGTTTGGCTTTCCTTGGTGCGTTGTTCTTTATTGGAATTATCTTTTTTATGGCGATGTCTGGCATGCAAATTATTGCCCAACAATTATTTGATGCTGCTGAAAATGCAGATCTTAGCCAAGAAATTAAAGGCATGCAGTCATTATTAAAAATAGGTGCTGTAGGAGCTATGAAATCAGGACAAGCAACTAAAAATACTCTTAAGTATGGTTATCAAAAGTTAAGGTACGGAGTAGGTAAAGATGAAGATTAATAATTACTCTTTCCATAATATTAAGGCTGATGAAATATTAATTTGTGATATTCAAGCTAGCTCATGTGAAAATTTAACTTCTAGATTTCTTTCTAAGTTAAATTTTTATTCAAAGCATATTCTAAATTTTGTCTTAATTACGATTATGCTGATAGGAATTTGCCTTTCATCTATGAAAAAGGCAGAAGCTGGAATGATTTTAGGTGATCATAGATATACAACTGGTGCCATTGCTGCTGATATGTCTCAATGTGCTGCTCTTATTGCAATATGGTATGTTACTAGAGTTGTTATGACAACATTTTTTAGAAATTTAATTATTTGGTGCTGGGCAAATTCTATCCCTCCTAATCCTTCTGCTCCATATTGGGCATCGGCAGCAGTTTGGTTAGAAAATAATCATTGGTGGCTAGTAGAAATTGCAGCAGCTGCCGCTTTGTATGCTGCTTGGCTTGCGCTTGAAGAATGGGCTGAGTCAACTAGGCAGTCAGTACATATTTTAAATAATTTTGATGAAGGTAATCCATATTATTGTGAGAAGTTTGATCATAGGAATGATGTTTATAAATATGGTCCAATAAACAAAACTTATGGTGATTGCAATAAGACCATTTATACTAAAAATGAGAATTATAATAAAATAGCTATATATTATGATTCTGGTAATAAGCTTCCAACCGGAGCTTCTGGACCAGAAATAATAAAAGCTCTAAATACTGGAAGCCCCCCTGATGATCAATATGTTTGGATAGATCCTTATGATTGTAAAGAGTTAGATGTATTAGGTGCTAATTTCGCGGGGTTATCATTTGATCTTACAAGATGGATTTGTGCTTATGAAGAAGATGGACAGATATGTGCAGATGTTGTTTTTTGCACATCTTTAGAAATTATTCAATTTATTAAATATATACTTCCAGGTATGTTCTTTTTTAATAAAGTGTCAGGTTATATTGCCGACCCTATCTTTGATTCTGATGAAGGAACTCGGACTTGTAATAAAAATCCTTGGACTGGTCAGAATCAAGATGATTATAATAATGGTGATGGTAGATGTGAATGCGCTTGTTGCCCAGGAAATGCAAATCAACCTTCAATGTGTAGTAATACTGTGCAAGACAGTTCAGGAAATACAGTCTCGCAAGATTTTGCATGTACAACATATAATGAAAGATATAGAGCACATTGTATTCCAAGAGGTAAGGAGGATATTGATATTGACCCACCAGTTGTTGCACCAACTGCGGTTTCGGCATATTGTGATGCAAATGTAAGTGTTGGTTATACCCCATTTCCTCTCGCAGGCAAATTAATGCGATGTTTTGATAAAACAATTAATAATGTTTTTTATGGCACCAGAGAGATTGTCTCATATGACGAAGATGGTCAAATTAAAATAGAAGATGGTGCAATTGTGCTTGAGAAGCAATGTGTTGAAGGAAGAGTTAATAGCGCAGGCATGTGTGATTCTTCGCTTTTGATGAAATTTATGGATGCTTATAAAGATATCATTAGGTTAATGCTGGTTCTTTTTGTAACTTTCATTGGTGTGAAGATGATGATGGGTGCAAATTATGCCTTTCCTGATTTATTCAAAATGATCATGAAAATATCATTAGTAACGTATTTTGCTATGGGAGATGCATGGAAAGACGGTTATTATACTACGTTATTATCAATGGGCGCGGAGTTGGGAGCTGAATATTATGCTTTGTCTGATACGGCCGCATCGCAAATTCAAGGTTCAATGCAAACGTCATTGGCAGAATCTGGTGAAATCAATTCATTTGAATGTACCGTTACAGCAGTTGGCTCTAGTGAGGCTTTGGTTGGATCTATTGAAGAATGTAATTTTACAACTGATGATGGTTATGATGGGGTTGTTTATGCTCCTGAAGATGAGCATTTTATTGTTTGGGATATTTTAGATTGTAAATTTGCGACATATACCGGTTTTTCAGTTACCAAAACATTTCCTTATTTGGTATCTTTTGCATGGGCTATGATATTATCTGTCTCAACTGGTTTTCTAACTTTAATTGCAGCATTTGTAATCCTTTATGCATCATTAACTGTTATGCTAACAGCTTTATATATTGGTATATTAACATTATTCAACATAACGCTCCTAATTTATATTGCACCTATAATAATCCCTTTAGTTTTATTTGAGCAAACTAAATCAATATTTTCTAAATGGCTTAGCATGCTTTTAGGTTATAGCATCCAGCCGATGATATTATTTGCAGTGTTATCATTTTTATTTGCTATTATTGATCAGCTTTTTCTCACGACAATGCCACAAGTATTTTCATCAGAAGTTACTAAAACTGATATTTTATTAGGGATTACAGGGTATAAGGTACAAAGTGCATATGATTTTACCACTCTTGTAGTTTCGGTATTAAAATTTACTATAGCTATGGTTATCCTTTCAAGCTTATTCAAAAGAATAACTGAAATTATATCATCTTTAAGTGGAGCTAGTGTTTCAGGTATGCCAAAAATTGATGAAATTAAGAAAGCTATCACCAAGACAGCTGGCAAAGCTACAAAATTTGCTGGAAATGCAGCAAAATATTCTTATAGATATGGTATGCATCAAAGGAATAAGGGGCTTGAGACAAGAGAAAAGAATAGAGAAAAAATACAAGAAGGATTGGAGGCGAAGTATAAAAAAGACAACGAATCTTCTGGGGCTAGTCAAGGTGGAGGACAATCATGATGAGGACTCTAGTAAACTTGATTTATCGTTTTAACATTAAAATCAAATTATTAATAGTGTTCTTACTGCTTTGTAGTTGTGACTCTGGTTGTATTCCTGCTGGTGCAATTGGTTCATCAGATGTTAAATCAATGAATGTTTTAGTAAATCCTGCTGCATATATATCTGGAGAAGAGGATATTGTACCTGAAGTTAGTTATGAATTTCTTGAGGAGTATGGATCGGGTAGTTCAAAAATTTGTGATGCGATATGGAAGCGTTTGAATTTATCATATAATCCAAATTATGATTATAGTATTGCATATTCTGGAACAGCTGAGTTCTGTAATACAACCCCAGCAATCCCATCAACTGCGCTTACAATTTTGACAGCTAGTATGGTGAATGGAAATGACATGACCACAGTTTCAGATGGTTCTTCTGTATCTGCATTATTAGCAGCTTTTTCAAGTTCTGGATATTATAATTTTACTACTAACGCATCATTAGAGGGTAATAAATATGATTGTTTAGGAGAGCCAGTTATTTTGTATCAGCATATTGGAGGAGTAAATTCTGCTAGTAATTATTATACTTCATCAAATGGTAAAAATGATTCAGTTGGGACTTCCGCTAACTACACTTGTAATAATGCATCAGGATGTACTTTAAACACAAGTATTGTCGATTTTTCTATGGTTGAAATTCCAAGGGGGTGCACAGTAACTTTATATGATCAACTAAATGGAGATGACAGTGGCAAATGGGTTAAAGCTAGTGTTCCGGTCGACACACCTAGTCCTTATGTCTATAATGCTTTTGATTACAGGTTTGATAATAATCAGCTAGAAAGTCAGTGTAATAGTTGGGCTATTCAAGATTGTATAAGTAGTCTTTCTGTAATTCAGGATAGTGATTCATATGTCACATGTGGCAGCACCCAGGAAACTTATCTTTATAAGGAGTTGCTTGGTTCATATGATAATAATCCAATGATTTTATCTGGGACTCAATCTTCAAAATGGATAAATTCTATTACTGGTTATGCAGGACAAAATGTAGGAAATGATACGATCACAACATTTGCTGTTTCAGAAGGTTGTACACTTGTTTTATATGATGGTAATTATGCAGATAATGATCCCATTTATGTTCCATGGCCAAAAATTCGTGATAAAACCTCAGAAGTTTTTTCACTGCAATTGTTATGTTCATTAAAAGATTATAGTAGTTGGGGATATGAAGTAGAGGCTTCATCAAACTGTGGAGTACTTGATGGTGAAAATAAACTCATTACTATCGAAAATATTATCAAGTCAATTAAAATTGAGCCCAATCCTGTTTATGAAGATTTAAGTGTTTTTGCCAAAGCCTTTCCTGATGATGATGACTATATGGCAGAATTTTTTAATTTAGATCGAGCGGGAATAAAAGAGGCAGCGTTATATTTTGACGGTATTTCCAATTTTATGATTTCAAATAATATTGCAGATTATATCAGACAAAATAATGGTTATAATATAATTTTAACTATCACTCCATCATACTGTAAAATGGAGTGTACGAGTAGTGGTTGTACTGAGGATTGTACGGCAGATGCCGCAAGTGCTGAACCACGTATAATATTTGCAACTAATAGAGCTGATAAAGATACTCTAGGTGATTATTTAGCAATTAGACAGAATGGAAATTTAGAATTTAATGGTCAGCAATTAAGTGCTAAAAATTATTATGAAACAAAAATTCAAATTAGTATTTCTAAAAAATTTCAATCAGCTGATATAATAATTACCGATGTTACAGACGAAGAAGTTGCCGAAGAAGATGTTGAGCAAGTTAGTTTAAATTCTTTAGCAATTTATAATGATCATGAATATTTCTCATTTGGTCAAGAATGGGATTATGAAATTTCTCCTTCTCAATTCTTTAAGGGATATTTATATAATTTTAGTTTACTTAGTGATGCCGCAACAGAAGAAGATCTAGCTGCTGTTGTTGCGATTGTAGAACGTAATGCAAGCTTATATAATACCGGTGGATCACCTGAAGAGATAACTGAGGCATTTTGCAATACAGATTTCGATTTTGATGATATAGGAATTGCTTATGGAACTGATATCAATACTGATTTTACTGTTTCGGATCAGCCTGTTGCAACAGATGGAGTATTTAATATTCCGACAGGAATAAGCCAAGGTGATAATTTCTATTTTAGAGTTAAAAATTCGTTATTATCATGTGATAATACATTGGCTGAAAATTTTGATCTATATGAATTAAGCTCTGGTGAGATTACAATTTCAATAAAAGAAAGTAAGGATGCAAGTGGGCTTGTGGCTGGATTACAGACTTTTATTGTTGATCCAATAGTTGATATTTTTGATTGCAAAGCAACAGATCAGGATGGAAACCCTACAGATTGTGGTGGTTTCTATAAAATGTTTTATGATCAGTTGGTTATTGGTACACCTGAAAAGCCAAGTTTATTTGCCTTCCTAGTAAATACGTTTTTACAATTCCTAATTATTATAATGGGAATTAATGTATTATTTGGTCTTGAGAAGGTTAGTAGTTGGGCTTTAATTGGAAGAATTATTAAAATAGGTCTGGTTTATTTTCTAGTATCTCCAGGGTCATGGGAGTTTTTTAATGATTATGTTATTACCTTTGTTCGAAATGTACCGCTTGAAATAGGAGAGTTCCTAACTGATAATTTGGTGGTAGCGGATAATATTGCTTCGTCACAACAGGATAAAGCATCGATGTTTGATATGTTGGATAATGTCACCGGATTGTTTTTATCAAGTGACATACATGGAAAAATTTGGGGGTTATTATTTGCGTCACCAACTGGAATTATGATGGTTGGATTAATTTATTATGCTATTTACTTATTTTTTAAAGGCTTGTTAACTGCATTAATTCAATATGTCGTTATTATTTTAATAATTTCTCTTGCTATTATCTTAGCTCCATTTTTTATTATTTCTGTATTACTTCCATATACAAAAGATTTTTTTACAAAATGGCTTGATATGTTGATAGGTGGAGCTTTTAAATTAATGATGCTTAGCTTAACTGTGATTTTATTCTCATATCTAATTTATGCATATGCTTATGATATGTTTAGTTATGCAGTTTGTTGGAAAACATTATTATACTGTTGTGATGTTATGCCATTTCAAGTTGAGATATTTGAATTTTTTGCGCCCTCAACTTTTGATTACAGGCGTTTTGGTATCGAAGAAGTTACTGCATCTGCTCCAGGTTTTGTCGAAGTTATATGTTTCTTAATAATTGTTATAATGTTTTATAATTTCTTAGATATTTCTGAACGTCTTTCTGATAAACTTGCAGGAGGTATTTCAATATCTGGTGTAGGTAAGGAATTTACCAGTGGTATGTATTCAATAAGAAAATCTATTCAAAATACTGCTGATGGAGCTGTGGGTAAGGCTTATGATCTTTATCATAATGAAAAAGGTGCTTGGAACCGAAAGAAATCTAATATGAAACGTGATTTCTATGATTCGCTAAATAGTACCTTAACTGGAGAAAAAACTGTTAACGAAAAAGCTGCTAAAAAAGATATGGATAAATTATTCAAGGAGATGTCTGCAGAATATGCAAAGGAAGGCAAAGATATGCGTGATTTTAAAGATGATTACAAAAAAAGAGCCAAAGAAACTCTTAAATCTGGAAGTAAATTTAGCGATAGCAAAATTGATAATATGTTAAGTCAAAAAAGATTTAATGCAAAATTAAATAAAAAAATTAAAAATACTGAAAATAGTATTGATGATCAGGCCTTAAATAATCTAGCAAAAGAGATGCGAGAAGAATATAATTCATCTGGTAAAGATATGCTCGATTTTAAAGATGATTACAAAAACAGAGCCAAAGAAAGGTTAGAAAAAATGTCTACAAATGTTGGTAATAAAGATAAACAAGCTGAATTAGATAAAAAAATTGAAAGCAGCGCACGTAAATCATATAAAGATACAAAAAGAAAGAGATAGTGGATGAATAAAATCTTGTATTTAACACATAAATTATTCTTAACGTTCTTGCTTCTTATCCTTGCATCATGTCAGGGGTTTTTCCAGATATTAACTTCAACTCCTCAATGTATAGCAGCTGTCGATTTTGGCGATATAGTTTCTGTTAAAATTAATTTAAAGGTAAATCCTAATGAATATGGTGAAAAAGCTTTCACTCCACCTGGAAGGCTTTGTCAAAATGCTGCTGATGGAATTGATGGCTATCAAGTAACTTATTATAATACAGGAGTTGAATATACTAGTGTAAATAATCCTCTAACAATTAAGGCTTTTGGTTATGGAGATTTTTGTTCAAAATCATTTGCGACAGGTTATGAAACTTCAACTAGCGCTTCATGTAATGGTGTTGATTGTTCTGCAGACCCTGGTTCATCCTGTTGTACAATGGCCATCCAAGAAGATGCTTCTGAATGTCAAACATCAGCCATTATGCTTAATCCTAAGATTCAAGGAGAGCAGCCTATTTTTTCTGATAATGAACTAATCTGTTCTGATACTCCTGCAGGTAATACTTCATATCAATTTGATGCTACTGATAACTTTTTAGTTTTAGTGCCAAAAGTATGTATTCCAGGTGATCATGATTCAAATAAAAACTGTTCAAATAATATATCTGATTACAAAGATATTAAAAAAAGTGGTGTCTGGCAGGATTGTAGTAAATGCACATCTAGTACTAATAACTCAGATTGTAATTCTTGTGGATGTGTTCTTAAAGATTATGTTTGTGACACTAGTGGAGGGGCTTCTAATGTAAATGGGGCTTGCACATGTGGAAATAAGTCAAATTGTGAAGTTAAATATACTGAAGTAATTGGGTATTACCCAGATCAAATAGATTTTGCAAAAGAGACTTTTCAGTATGATACAACTGATGGCTTTGTTACTGATGGGTCAAATGGGGATGGCGTATGCTCAAAGTTTGAATTTATGGTTATGCAATCATATTACAACCTTGAAAAAATGAATTCGGTGGATCCTGATATTAATTTATCAGCTCAGGAAATGCAAAAAAATGCGTTAAGTTCTGTCTCTCTTGGTTTTATTATTGATGCAGCAGATAATAACACAAGTAGTAATATTAAATATTATCAACAAATATACTCAACTGAGTATGGAGGGTCTAAGACAAAACAAGTTTTTTTAAATCAAAATTGTAGCGCAACAGATTGTAATTTGAATACCTATACATATGATGCAGTTAATGCAACATTTTCTGCCGGTACTGGAACTACAACATATCAGTGCCAAGGTTCAGAAACCGATTATAAAGATTTTGTCGAAGGTTGTTCAAATCAGAGACATGCATATAATAATTGTTTAAAAGTAGGATATGGTGGAGCTGAATGTTTCAAATATCATGAGAGTCTTACATTAGATACATGTATTGATGAATGTAAAAATTTCGTAGATCTTGGTTATGTTGATGCCAATGATTGTTTTGAACAAGAAAGTCTAAAGTCAGAATCAACATGTTATGGATTTAAATATCAAAGTTTTCAGGAATGTGTAAGTCAAGATTCCAATTGCGAAAATTATAATCAAGATAGAGAAGTTAATAGTTCAATGATTCCTTCCTGTGAATCTTTGTGCGATGCAGCATCTAAAAGTGCTAATGCTTTAGCAGGACAATATTATTATAATGAATATTATAAATGCATCATTGGAGATACGTCGCATTGTCTATCTAATTACAATATGTGTAAGGATGCGGGAAATACAGGTTGTGATACTGAATATAATCAATGTAATATAGATACTAATAAAGTTGCTTGCAAACCTATCTGTACCAGCTCAGAAGAAGATGATTATTATGATAATGTTTATGATTCTTGTTGTGGAAATTCATCTGTTTTTATAAAAGCTAATAGTTCAACTTGTGTAAATGATAAAACTTATTGGAATACTACACCAGAAAGAATATATCTGTATGATCCAGAGATGGAAGATGGAGCTAAATCTATTAAATTTTCTGTTGGCGATAAATCATTTTATCTTTCAGATACTGACACCTTTACTTTACTCGATGGTTCAAGTGCTGAAACTTGTGAATGTCTTTTTGATTCATCAATAGATTGTGATGAAGATAATATCTGTTATGATATTTCAGTATCAGATATTAGTATCAATGATTTCTATATGTTGCATTATGACGGTGTTGCATTGAATGGTTGGGGGCGACTTGAATATGATAGGCCATATGCTGAAAATAATTCTTGTGATGGTGTAGGAGGAGATTATAAATCATCAAGACCTTTCTACCCTTGGTGGCTGGTTTTTTGGGATCATGCATATGATCATCATTCTGTTGATGAGGATTATAATACAGGGTGTTGGCAAAGAAAAAGAGATATATCATATGGTCCATTTAAATGTTGTAAAGTTATATGGTACTCGGCATGGGAGTGGAAGGGAAAACATTATGTTTATAATAATATAAGTAATAATATCGGACAAACTTCTTTAATGATTAGAACATTAGAGACATGTTCCGGTGGTAGTGAATTAATTAGAATTAAAATAGGAGAGGGTAATGTAGCGGACGAGATGACGCTTAAAACTTTAGCTAATTTGTCAGCATCGCACAATTTAACTAAAACAGGGCAAATTTATGCTAGAGTTGTTGATTCTTTTGCTAATGAGGAAGGTGATTGTTTTGTAACTGATCAAGCAGCATATGATTATGCTATGAAAAATAATGCTGGAACCTTTCTACTTTCAATAACCACAATTGAAGATGAAATAGAGTTAACATCAATAGTTCCTCTAATCATAGAGCCTTTTAATTATTTATTTCAATCAGATTTTAAAGAAAGCGCTTTTAACAACATTGTAGGTTCAGATTCTTTATTTCAAACACTTTTAAAGATTGTTGTTACGCTATATATTTCATATATGGGGCTAATGTTTGTTGTGGGTTTATCACAAATATCTCAAGGTGAACTATTAAAACGTTTGATTAGAATTGGAATAGTTTATATGTTTGTTTCGCCTGGTGGGTGGGAATTCTTTTACACATATATCATTCAATTTTTTGAGGGCGGGGCTGAGGATTTAGCCGAATTATTTACTTATTCATTAAGACCTGATCTTGAAGATAGTGATGATGGAGCGCTTGGAAGTTTTGTTGTTTTTGATTACTTCTTTTATTATTTATTTCAGCAGGTCATTCTTACAAAACTTGTCGCAATTTTATTTTCGCCAATATTAGTTGGCTGGTTATTATTTGCTTTTGTTGTCGGTGCTGTAATTTGCGTTATTGTTGCGATAGGTAAAATTATAATTTTGTATGTAATGGCTAAAGTAGTATTAACTATATTATTTATTATTGGCCCGATCTTTTTTATCTTTTTAGTATTTGAATCGACCAAGCAGTTTTTTAGAAACTGGCTTAATATGATAATTAGTTATTCAATACAATTAGCGATGATTTTCTTTGTAGTGAATATTTTTGGATATATGATTCTTGCAGCATTATTTGATGTTTTTAGTTTTGGTGTTTGTTGGGGAACGATCTTATCAATTAATTTTCCTTTTATGCCTCCATTTGAAATGTTAAGTTTTTGGCGGGCTGCAGGCATAGATCCAAGATACTCAGCCGAATAT
>JAYOLW010000006.1:78647-84711 GCA_038120515.1 Rickettsiales bacterium
GCCGAATATAATGCGGCACAAACTGTTTCGTTTTATTCTACTGCTTATTTCTTTGCACTAGGTTATTTCTTTATGAAATTTACTGATTCTGTAATAAAAGTTGCTGATACGATTGCTGGTGGTGGTGCAAGTGGGGCTACTCTTGGTGATATAGCCGGTAAACTTACTAGTCAGGTTGCACCAATGATGAGAAAGGCAGCAACAAAAGCTGGTAAGGTTGGTCTTAGAGCGGGAGCATTTGGTGGTAAACTTGCCTATAAAACTGCTGCTCCAATTGCAAGGCAGGCAATTTCTGCTGCGAAATCTGCAGGTTCGGCCGGTTTAAAAACAGGTGCTTTGATGGCTGCTGGGGGAGTAAAATTTGCTGGTCATACTATTGGTTCAACAGTAAGAGCTGCTGGTTCTGGAGCAAAAACGTTTGGATATACAGCTGCTGGAGTTGGAAGATTTGTTAAGGGTGATGTAAAAAAAGCTAAAGAGAATTTTGGCTTAGCGCAAAAGAAATTTACTAATACATTTACTAAGCATGGCTTAGCAGGTCTAGCGAAATCAACATATAAAGATGCGACATCAAAAGATGGTCTTTTAAATAAAGCAGCAAAGACAGCAAAAGATGGAGCTTTAAAGACCGGTGGTCATCTTGCAAGAGCTGGTGTTTCAGTTTTATCTGCACCAAAAAGATTAGGGAAGAATATTGCAGAATCTTGGCAGGAGTCAAAAACTAAAAATCTTAGAAAAGAATTTGGGGAGGCAACTGGTTTAATATCTAATAAAGAAGCTGAGCGAAGAAGAGAGCAAAGACGAAGATTTGAAAAAGGTGTCAAAGATACGATTAAAGAGATCAAGGAGGAGAATCTTTCTGATGCTGAGAAAATGGATAAGCTAAGAAAAGATCTAAGAGAAAAATTCAAAGGTGATGAGAAAAAAGTTGATAATTATATTAGGCGCAATGAGCGAAATCTCATTTGGCCTAGTCTTAGCAAACAAATGACAATGAAAGGGGAGAGTCATTCGGAAATTTCAGGAATGGGGCGTCATATTAGATCTGCAAAATCATTAGGATATTCTACAAGGGCAAGCTATGCAAAGAAAGAGCTTAAATTTATTAAAGGTGTTGATAGATTAGGGGCTGGTTTTTCAAAAGGTATGGATTTCTTAACAGCGCCTGTAAGGAAAACTGCAGGTTTAGTTGGTGGCAAAAAGTTAGAGGATAAGTTAAGTTTTGAAAAGAACTGGCGCAAACATTATGATGGTGTCATAAAAAGACGTGAAGATCACATTGATAATTTAGTAGATAAATCACTGAAGATCAGAAAAAATACAGAATTTGATAAATATTCCAAAGATATTGAAAGTATCAGGACAAATTTGGATGAAAGATACGGTAAAGAAAATCGTGATTCAGAGGTTTATAAAAAAGCTTTAGAGTCAAAGATGCAAGAGAGATTGGCTGATTTTAAAACTGATGGTAATGCTATGATGATTTACCATAAAGAGATGGAGGAGAAGAAACTTGACTTAATCAAGGATGGTAAAGATGAGGCAGCAATTAGGGCTGAACTAATAACGCATTCTAATACGATTAAAGAAAAAATTGCTGATAATCTTAAAGATAAGGGGATTGTTGATACTAGTAGGTTAAATCCTTATGAGGATGAAACTATAAGAGCTGCTAACATACACATGGCAAAAACCAAACAATGGGATTCTTCATATACAGCTACAAGTCAGTTTTCAGCTCAAATAAAAAGAGAAGTGGATGAATATGATAAGCAAGCTAGAAAATTAGGAAAAGATATAGAGCTTTTGGAACGTGAAAAAACAACGTTAGAAGAAGAGACTCGGGGTAAGGTATCAGAATTGGATTTAAAGATTAAAGCAAATCAAGATCTTTTAAGCTCTGTTGAGCCAGGCAATAAACTTAGAAAAGAAATATTAGAGGCTACTATTGAGGCGCATAAAACGGATAGAGAAGCTACACAAAGTCGTTTAACACAGAAGCAGGAAGAAATTGACAATACAATTGAAAAAACAACAGCTAGAAAAACTGCTATTGAAGAAGCTAAGAAAGAAGCTATGGAAACAACAGCAGAAAGTCTTACTCTTGATGCAAAAGGAAAACAGATTACAGCTAACCTTGGTTTTGATGACGAAACACAAAGGACTTCGGATGAAATTAGCAAGACTAAACTTACTCAAAATGTTGTAGATTCAGAAATATTTCTAAAACAAGTTGATGCCTATGAGAAATCACAAGGACTTGTCGATTTAAAAGGAAGTGATTCAGCAATTCTTGATAAGAAATCTATTAGTAATACTGACCTAGCTTCAGGTAAAGGACCTGATCCAGATTCAGGGCCTGATAAATCATCAATAGAGCCAAAGTTAGGTTCCAAAGATGTTGGTTTGGACGATGGTGGATCATCTAGTTTTAAAGGTAAAGGCGATGGTGGTGACGGTGATGATGGTCCTGGGCCTGATCTTCCAAGAAAACCAGATGATAAAGCTGCAGATATGATGCTAGCATCTGAAAAACAAGCAATTGAGAATTTACGTAAGGAGTTAGTAGATGAAAAAGCTCAGCTTGATCAACAACAAGAAGATCTAAAACAAATTGAAGCTTTACAAAAGGATTTAGCTGACAAACAACAAAAATCTGATGCTTTAGATAAAGAAATTGGAGATACTAGAACACAAATAGACCAAGCTGACGCTAAAGTTGCGGCAGATTTTAAAGAGTCTCGTGATGCTTTGGAAAAAGCAACAGATACTAATCTAGAAGCTTCTCAACAGCTAGAAAAAGATAAAGCTGATCTCTTAGATAAACAAAAACAATTAAATGAAGATATAGCATTATCTCAAGCAGCAGAAATGTTTGAAAAACACGAGCAAGAATATGATAAGCAGCAAAATCTTGATCAACAGGCAAAGCTTCAGGAAGAAAAAAGTACTGTAGAATCAGATAAAGTTCGCTCTGATGCTGAATATGAGGAAAACCAGAAAGAAATAGCAAAGGCGAATATGGATAATGTCTTAGATGAGCTTAAGACAAAAGCAGAAGATAAAGAGCAAGTAGAAAAATTAAGCAAGGAGCAAGTTGAATTAGACTTAGCAAAACAGCAATCAGAGGAGCTTAAAGATCAAATAGAAGAAGATAAGCAAACTCTAGAAGATAGTAAAAAACAGCTACAGGAAGTTCTTGACAATATCGGGCAAGAGCAAAAGCAAGCAAGTGATAAAGAACAATCCAGAATAATAGAGCAAGAAAAGCAGTTAAGACAAGATGATGAGGATGCTGCATTAGCACAAGCTGCAGCAATGTTTAGTGAGGCTGAAAGAGATGCAGCTTCAAAAGATTATGATCAGCTGCTTGATAAAGCTAAAATATCAGATGCTGAGGCCGAACTTCTTAATGACTCTCAAGCTAAAAGTGCTGAAAGAAAAGAAAAGATAGGTAATGATTTAGAAAAATTAGAAGCAGATAATCAATCATTAACTGAAGTCGAGCAAAAAGATTTAGAGTTAAAGCAAAGCCAGATTAATGCAGAGGAAAAAAGAATTGAAGCCGTAAGAGAGGAGCAGGATGCACTAAATAAACAAATAGAATCTGAAAAAGCAGAACTTAAGCAATCTCAGGATAAGTCATTAGAATTAGATCAGAAAATCACGGAAGATAAACTTGAGTTAGAGGCGGCGCAAACTCAATATGAACAATCCGAAAAAGATCAAGAGCTTATTAATCAAAGAAATGCGATGCTTGCAGAAATTGAACAAACAGGCATTGATAAACAAGTTCAGATATCTGAAAAGGCACAGGAAGAACTTAATGATCTTAAGTCGGAAGCTCAAGCAAACCAAGATCAATTAGAAATTGAAACGAAAAATTTAGCTAAGTTAGAATCTGAAAAAGTAGCTCTTGATAAAGAATTAGAAGGTTTCGAGCAAGAAGAAGCAAGAATTAAGGAAGAGCAAGTACGTTTAGCACAGAGACAAGATGAATCTGCATTAGAAAATGATCGTTTGACTCAAGAAGAAACACAAAAATTAGCAGATGATAAAGCGATTTTAGAAGATGAGCAAGCTAAGTTAGTAAAATTAAGAGAAGAGAACGAAGCTTTAGAGACTCAAATTCAGAAGGATTCTGATGCTTTATCTGAGGGTCAGGCTAGGCAGGAAGAATTAGCATCTGAACAAACAAGCAGAGCAGAAGCTTTAGCTGAACAACAAAAAGCTCATGATACAGCCTCATCTGAATTAGCTAAATTGACAGAATTTAATGCTGAGCAATTGCAACAAGAGCAAGAAGCAATTGATAAACAAGTTCAGATATCTGAAAAGGCACAGGCAGAACTTAATGATCTTAAGTCGGAAGCTCAAGCAAACCAAGAGCAATTAGAAATTGAGACAACGCGTTTGGCTGAGTTAGAATCTGAAAAAGCAATGCTTGATGCTAAAGTAGAAGGTTTCAAGCAAGATGAGGCGAGAATTCACGAGGAGCAAGTAATTTTAGAACATAGTAAAATTGCAGCTGAATCAGAAAATGATCGTTTGACTAAAGAAGAAACACAAAAATTAGCAGATGATAAAGCGATTTTAGAAGCTGAGCAAGCTGAGTTAGTTAGCTTAAAAGAAGCGAATAAGGTTTTAGAAGATCAAATTCAGAAGGATTCTGATGCTTTATCTGAGGGTCAGGCTAGGCAGGAAGCACTAGCATTAGAACAAACAAGCAGAGCAGAAGCTTTAGCTGCTCAACAAGAAGCTCAAGCTAAAGCCTCATCTGAATTAGATGAATTGACAAAATCTAATGCTGAGCAATTGCAAAAAGAGCAGGCTGCAATAGATATTAAGCAACAGGAGCTAGAAGCAGCCCAGGTGCAAATAGAAAAATTAGCTATTGATGCATCCAATAATGATGAAGCTATATCTAAAGTTCAATCAGAATTAGACCAGTTAACAAAACAACAGGAAAATTTTGATAAAGTTCAACTAGAAATTGCTGAGCAGCAAAAACAATATTTTGAAAAAGTTCAAGAAATTATTGATGAGCATGGACAGGGTGGAATGCGTTCTACTTATGATACTGTTGCGGGATTTGTAGGAACTGAAAAAACTTATCATGCACAGATTAAGGAGCAAGTTGATTTGGCTGTCGAATTATCAAAAGATCAGGATATAACTGATTTTTCTGACAATATAGATAAAGTCAATAAATTGTTATCAGATATGTCTGAGAAGCAATCATTTATAGATATTTCTCAGAACAAAGAATTATTTGATAAAATCAATGAGCAGGCAGAAGGGTATCAAACCTATCTAAAAGAACACAACGTTGCAGAGCATACGAAAGCTAAAACTCAAAATGAAGAACAGCTTCGAGAGGCTAACGATCAAAAATCGGCTCTAGATGATGTTGCAAAAGTTTTATCTAAAGAAAAAGAACAGCAAGAGTCAATTAGACAGTCTGCTGATCAGGAGTCAACTCGTTTAAGAGAAGAGAAGAGTCAGCATGATGAATCAAGAAGAATGGCTGAAGAAGAGGCTTCGCAAAGGCTAGCTGAAGAAAATACAAGGCTTGAAGTAAGCAAAGAAGCTTTAAAGCAAACTTCTGAAGCATTAGACTCAACAATTAAATCAAATGAAAACTTAACAAGTAAGCTTGAAGAAGACAGGCTAACCTCGTTTGGGCAAGAGGGTGATATTAAGAATATGCAACAAGCTTATGATAAACATGAAGCTGCTAATCGACAAAGCTCTATAGACTATGCAAAAGATCAGCAAGCAAGAGAAGCTGAGTTAGAAGCAATTGCGAAAGACATTGAACAAAGGGAAAAAGAATTAGAAACTACAGCAAAAAAAATTGAGACTGCTCAAAGTCAATCAGCACAACATGCTGAAGAAGTATCAACATCAAAAGCATTGCAAGAAGAATACAAACAGAAGTCACAAGAACTTCAAACTCAAACAGATGCTAGGGATTCTGATAAGAGAGCTGCTGATGAGGAGTCAGCACGTTTAAGAGAAGAGAAGAGTCAGCATGATGAATCAAGAAGAATGGCTGAAGAAG
>JAYOLW010000006.1:84811-89312 GCA_038120515.1 Rickettsiales bacterium
AGTCAGCATGATGAATCAAGAAGAATGGCTGAAGAAGAGGCTTCGCAAAGGCTAGTTGAAGAAAATAAAAGGCTTGAAGCAAGCCAAGCAGCTTTTACCAAAACTTCTGAAGCATTAGACTCAACAATTGAATCAAATGCAAACTTAACAAGTAAGCTTGAGGAAGAAAGACTAACCTCGTTTGGGCAAGAGGGTGATATTAAGAATATGCAACAAGCTTATGATGATCATGAAGCTGCTAATCGACAAAGCTCTATAGACTATGCAAAAGATCAGCAAGAAAGAGAAGCTAAGTTAGAAGAAATTGCTAAAAACATTGAACAAAAGGAAAAAGAATTAGAAACTACAGCAGATAAAATTAACGCTACTAGGGAAAGTTCTGAATTAAAGGACATCGAGATTGATACAAGTAGAGAGTCTAAAGAGTCGTATGAATCTAAGTCTCAGGAATTATCAGATAAATCAGCAAGCGTTAGCCAAACTAAAGCTTCTGCTGATGAGGAGTCAACTCGTTTAAGAGAAGAGAAGAGTCAGCATGATGAATCAAGAAGAATGGCTGAAGAAGAGGCTTCGCAAAGGCTAGCTGAAGAAAAGACAAGGCTTGAAGCAAACAAAATTGAAATTGATAAGGCTTCAGAAGAGTTAATGACACAAAATGCGCAAAATGAAGCTTTATCTAAACAAATTGACAAAGATGATCTTCAGGCTGTTTTTGCTCAAGATGCTATTAATAGAGATGCTGAACAGCTTGAAGTTAAGCAAAGTGAAATGGCTGAAGAATCAATAAGGATTGATAATGAAAGGTCGGAAAGGGCTGCGCGAATTGAAGAGCAGAAGGCAGAGCTTGAAATGCGAGAGGCTGAATATGCTGAAATAAAACAGCAATCTGATGCTGCAAATGCAAAATTAGAGGATGATCAAAGAAGATTGTCAGAACAAAAAGAGCAATTGGATAGTTTAGAACAAGATCTTGCCATGGCTCAAAAAGAGCGAGAAAATGCAATTGATAGGCAAGAGTCTTCTGAGGAAGAGCTTGAATCATTGAGAACAGAGCATGAAGAAAAGGAAAGAATTCGCGAAGAAACCAAACAACAAGTAGAAACTGCTTTAAGAGAAGAATCTGGTATTGATGAAACTGCAGCTAAAATTGCTCAGGAACAAGAGGCGCTTGAAAGACAAAATATGGAAAATGCTGAAAGAGAGCAAAAGCTTCAAGAGCAAAGCCAAGAATTATCAGATAGAGCTGAACAAATAGCAAAACATAATGAAGAAATATTAGCAAGAGAAGAAGAGTTAAAGGTTCAGCAAGAAGAGTTAGCTTTACAGAAAAGTGTAGATGATAAATTATCGCAAGAAAAACAAGAAGCACTCGAAGCACAAATACAAGCAAATCAAGAAGCTTTAAAAGAGAATGAAAAAGCACTTGAAGATGCACAGGCTCAAAAAGAATATGATATCGCCTTAGAAAATTTAAAACAACAGGAGTTAGATGCTGCAGCTCAAAGAATCAAAGAGCAAGAAGATTTTATTGCTAAACAGGCTGATGATCTTGAGAAACAGCAATTAGATCAAAGCTTGGAGGAGGTATTTGCTGTAAATGAGCGTAAAGTTGCTTTAGAAGAAACTATCGAGATAGCTAATCAAGAAAAAGGTCTTGTTGCTGATGAAATTCTGGCGACACAATCTAAAATTGATGAACTGACTTCAAGACAAGATTCAGACCCATCGCAATCTAAATCAAGACAGGAAAGGTTGCAAGAACAATATGAAGAGCTTAAAAGAATGGAGGAGGTTTATGAATCCCATCAGCAAATGGTTGAAGAATATCGTGCGAGTAGAAAAGAAGGTGGAGTTATTGCTGATAAACAGGAAGTTAATGAGATGATTACAAGTCAAGTTTCAAATGTAGCTGAATCACGAAGAGAGCAAATGCGTCAAGAAGCTTTAGATGAGAAAAACCTTGATAGCTCTCAGTCTAAATCTGAAGCTGGTTCCTTAGATTCGTCTGCTGCTAGCTTTGAAAAATCATCTGCTGATCTATCTTCTGCACAAGAGCCATCAATAGCAAATACAGCTGCTATTGAGCTACGTAATGCAAGACAAGCTAAAAGAACATTAGAAACTCAGTTAGCTAATGAGAAGGTAAGAGAACCTAAGAATCAAAGAAGAATTGAAGAGCTAGAAAAAGAAATTGAAACTATTGCAAATAGAATAGCAATGTTAGAGGCGAGGGTTGGATAATGAATAGAATCATTTTGGCTTTATTGTTACTTATATTTACTGCTTCATGTGACTATTCATCAAGATGTATAGAAGCTGATGAATTTGGTGCTATTAAAGTTGGCTTTGATATAGAAGGAGTAGATGTGAAGCCAAAATATACCTCAAGTGAATATACATGGTTTTTTACTTCAGCCCCGGTAGAATCAGGCTATGTTTTAAATGGCAATGTAATTGTCGCAAAGCTTGATGGTGTATGGTCGCCTTGGACTAGAGAAAAAATTGAGGAACCCCAACCATTTGCTAGTGAAGCGATTAGTAATAGAGTTTGCACATTAGATGATTTCGTATCTTGTAATGCGGCGTCAACAACAAATAATGTTGCAGATACATGTATGCAGCCTATACGTGACAGCAATGGAGAAGAAAAAATCTGTTGGTATGCAGAGGGGTTGGGCCTTTATGTAGCTTTATCCTCAAACCCAACTGAATCAACGATTTTATATTTTCATTTAGCAGAATATTTTGAGACTCAGGTTTCTGGTTATCAAAATGATTGGTATTTTGTGCTTGATCCAACAACAGTAGATATTGGTGGCAATAGCCTCCTTGAGGCATTATCTGTAAATGATTATGAGGATATCAAGGTTTGGACTAGGCGTCAAATATATACTGAAGGGGTTGGAAATATCTCTGGTGATCTTGCAGAAGTTAACCTTAATGATGGTTCAACACCTGATAAGCTAAATATTGAAGATGGTGATTTTGAATATACTGATGCTGTTCCAACCTTAACATTTTATTCTGGGGTTAAATTAGGCGAGCCTGTTTATACCCAAAATGCTGCTGATGTTGTTTTTGGTAATGCTGGCGATATAATAAAAGGTTTTTTTGAAAGCTTTGTTGGCTCTACTTATCTTAGAAATTTAATTAATGTTTCTTTAGCTTTGTTAGTTTCATATTTTGGTATAGCATTTTTTCTGGGCTTGACTCGTTTTTCAAATCAAGAAATGCTGATGAATGTTATGCGTGTTGGTATAGTGCTGACTATTGTTAATGGCGCTGATGGCTGGGATTTTTATAATGAGTATTTTGTTAAATTTGTTTGGAATGGTAGTCAACAAATAGCCACAGAGATAATGGTCGCAGTTAATGCAGCTGCAGTTGCAACAGTTGCAGATCTTGAAGGTTTTAAATTTATATCAGAGTCGCAATCTACAGCTTTTCTAATAGTAGATGATATGCTAAAAATGTTTCTAGCTAATGATACTCATACAAAAATCTGGGCTATTGGAATATCTCATTATTTTGGTATTTTTATTATTTTACTAATATATCTATCGCTATTTTATTTTCTTTTAGCTTTGGTGAAATTTTCCTGCCAGTTGATTTTTGTGTTTTTTACTATGATTGTCTTGCTTGGTATAGGACCAATTATGTTTTTGTTTTTATTATTTGGTTTTACTCGGGAGTTCTTCATGAAATGGATTCAGAATTTAATTAGTGTTTTTCTTCAACCAGTTTTGTTTTTAGTATTTTTTGGTCCATTTGCAACGCTTGCGACTTTTTACTTATATAAGATTTTATATTTACAAGTATGTTTTGATTATGTGTGTTGTGAGCCAATAATTCCTTTGTTTAAAATGTGGACAGTTAAGTCGTCATATACATATGATGAAGCGACGGATGAATTTACTTTGCTAGGATATTATGATCCAAATTACTATGATATTTTTATGCTGTTTTTAATTGCTGCATTACTAAACTATCTAACTGATGAGGTATCTAAAATTGCGGTTAAATTATCTGGTGGTTTTTCTTTTGCTGGATCGATATCTTCAACATTTACTCAGAAATTTGATTCATTTGCGATTGGTGCTAGAAATTTATCTGGCGGTGCTGCTGTTTTCGTCGCAAAAGGAGCTGGAAAAGTTGGTTTAGTAAAAACAGCTAACGTATTGGGTTCTGTTCCGGGTTTTAAAAGCCTATCTGGTATGGTAAGTGGCAGTAGACAAAGTAACTTCTTAAAAGCTCAGAAGAATGTTAAAAATAATCTTCGGAATAAAGGTTATTCTGATGCAGAGATATCAGAGCTAATGAAATCAGATACAAAGGTACAAGGAAATTTTAAAGAAGAGCTCTTAAGGTTAAACGCAAAATCTGATGAGAGATATACAGTAAAAGGCATGGTGAAATCAATTGCAAGTGATGCTTATAGCGGACAAGGATATTTTTCAAAAGAAGGTAGTATAACAGTTATAGTTGAATTAAGAGTATGTTA
>JAYOLW010000007.1:0-18449 GCA_038120515.1 Rickettsiales bacterium
AAACAAACCAAATTTTCTTGTGTTTTTTTCTTAGCTAAATGTTTAAATGCATTTTGAGTAAAATATAAATTGTCACCATTTTCATAAAAGAAATCACCCTTTTCTAATAGAATATCTTGAAATCTTTCGTCACGTTTTAACATCTCTTTTATATCTGTGAAAGATTGTTTTAGTATTGTAGAATCAGGATCTAAAAACATTTCGTCCTCCCTTGTCCTTATCACAAATTCTCCTGTAATAACGTCAATAGAAATCCAAAAAGGACTCAGTGAGTGATCTCGATGTCTAATTCGCACTCTAAAATATCGGTAAGGTTTTAACTCATCTGGCAAACAATCTTGCTCCCACTCTTGAACTTTTTTATAATTATAAACACCAGATCCAGATGAATAAGATTGATCATTTTTTTTCCTAACTTCTTCAATGGCTATCTTTACCTTCGAATCCAATCCATACATTGTCTCGTCTAAATTTGTTGCCACTTCAAAGATTTTTTCACACAAGTCTTGTTTTAAATCTTGCTTGTTTTTAAGATCTTGCATATATTTCATTAATTTAACAACAGGCAAACAGTCATGACTTTGTATATTTAACACCGCATTTAAGCTAGGCGGATACCTTTCATCATTTGCTAAATTGAAAGTAATATCAAATTTTTGAGCCAAATTTTGCAACTCTTTAAGATGTTCAACTCTCAATGCTCTTCCATCATCACCAAACTTTTGAGAAGCAACCTTACATGTTAACTCTTTACCTTCATTATAATCATATGTAATTTTATATCTCTCCTCACCTAATTGATTCTGTAACTTATCTAGAAAATTTTGACATACAAACCTTTCATCAATCTCAGGCAATTCATAAAAAGACAAAATAGCTTTTAACTTCTCCTTCTCATCAAATCCAGCTCTCATATTTTAATCACAAAAAAATTAACTCTAACGCAATTAGACACTATTTATCGTAATATGCAAGGCTTTGCATACACTTACTTTACTTTTAAGCTTTTTGCCCGTGAAAACTAGTGTCTTTTTGTCTAAGTGCCGCAGAATGTTCGGTATAGGCCGTCAACTTCTTTTGGTGGTAACATATAAGATGAATTATATGATTTTTCTTGATATGGGTTTCTCATCACCCGGATTAATTTATGCATTTTGCTAAAATCATTTTGATAAATAGCCGTATGAATTGCCTCCTCTACCAGATGATTTCTTGGAATATATGCAGGATTTACCTTCAGCATTTTCTCAAATCGCTCTTTTTGCGAGATTGGTTCCATTGCAATACGCTTTAAATAACGTTCTTGCCATTTTTGATACTCAATCTTGTTTTTAAATAATTTACTAAGATCTCTTGTCTTTGCGCCTCTAGTTTTCAGGTAACATAAATAACGAAAACTCAAATTATAATCACCATTATCTTGCTCTAATAATTTCAGAAAATCTAAAATTAGATCTAAATCTTCCGGCTGCTCATGATCTAAACCAAATTTCTTACGCATTTCCTTAAGCCATAATTTATTAAATAACTCTGGAAATTTTTTTAATTCAGCTGTTGCGATTTGAATCGCCTGGTTTTTATCCTTGGCTAAAATCGTAATTAAACAATCAGCTAAACGCGCAAGATTCCAGCTAGCAATTGATGCTTGATTAGCAAAAGCATATCTACCTCTTTCATCAATTGAGCTAAATCTTGTATTTGGATTATAAACATCCATAAAGGCACAAGGACCATAATCTATGGTCTCGCCACAAATACTCATATTATCTGTATTCATTACCCCATGAATAAAACCTTTCATCATCCAACTAGTAATCAATTCTGCTTGAGCTTTGATAACAGCTGCTAAAAAACCCTGATAAGGATTATCTTGTTTGCTGCATGCTAGGTAATGTCGCTTGATGGCATAATCGGCAAGTTCTTTAATAGCTTTTACATTACCAGTAGCTGCAAAATATTGAAATGTGCCAACTCTAATATGACTTGAAGCTATTCGGGTAAAAACACCACCTGGAAGGATCTCTTGCCTAAAAACAGGCTCACCTGAACTTACCATTGCAAGAGCTCTTGTGGTTTTAATGCCAAGCGCATGCATCGCCTCGCTCATAATATATTCTCTAATTACTGGTCCAAGTGCACTTCTGCCATCACCTCTTCTTGAATATGGGGTTTGCCCAGAACCTTTTAACTGAATATCATAGCGCTTACCGTTTGCGTTAATAATCTCACCAATCAAAACCGCTCTACCATCGCCTAATTGCGGCACAAAATGACCAAATTGATGACCAGCATAAACATTGGCTATTGGCTCTGCTTGATTTGGTATGTAATTACCAGCAAAAAACTCAACGCCTTGTTTGCTCTTAAGCTTTTTGATATCCAAACCAAACTCACTCGCAAGTGATTCATTTAACTTTATTAATTTGGGTTTTTTAACCGGCGATGGATTAATTAAGCTAAAGAAATATCTTGGTAATTTACTATATGAATTATCAAAGGTTAATCCCGCAAAGGATTTGTTGGTCATAATTTAAAATTAGTGATTAAAATAAATAAAGAGCATTTTTGCTATTGGATGTCAATTTATACAAACAAAATATTAAAATATTTTGATTAATTAAAAGGTCATATTAAACCTAAACAAAAACAAATTACTGTTATGCAAAATATCTCTCCTGCTGAATTGAAAGAACTCATAAAACAAGGTAATGCAATAATAATTGATGTTCGTGAACCATTTGAATTTCAATCAGGACATATTAAAAATGCTATTTCAATACCTGCATCCAAATTTACTAAAGATAAAATCCCAAATGACAAAAGTAAGAAAATTATTTTTCATTGCAAAGCTGGTAAACGCTCTGAAATGTTACTTCAAAAAATGGCAGGTGCTGATTATTTAAATCTAGAAGGTGGAATTGATAATTGGTTAGCGAATGGTTTTGCAATTCATGGCAAAACGAAAATGCCTATAGATCAACAATTTAGATTAAGCATAGGAATTATCATTCTAATTAGCTCAATCTTAGCTTATTTTATAAATTTCAATTTTATTTTTGTGAATTTATTTATTGGGGCCGGGCTTGTATTTTCAGGCATCACAGGCTTCTGTGGGTTACAAAAAATATTAGGCAAGGCCCCTTGGAATAAAATTACTAACTAGCAAGTTTCTTTTTATTCGAATTATTTAATGACTTAAATAACTCAACAATATCTTTTCTCTGATTACTTTTAGCATCATCTAAAGGCGTTTGATTCCATCTATCTTTAACCTCAATTGAAGCGCCTTTATCAAGCAGCAATTCAACAGCATCAAGATGACCTTCAGCAGCAGCTAAATGTAATGGAGTTCTAAGATCATAATCACCTCGATTTACATCAACACCTAAGGCAATTAATCTTCTGATTTCATCAACATCTCCATGAGAAGCTGCTGAAATTATCATAAAAATCAAATCAACATTTGAATCAGTTCTAGGCTTTCGTGGATTTAACTTTTTGGTATTAGATCCAATTAAACCATCGAAATTATGAAAACTAAATTTTTCGACAAGTTTCTTTGAAAAATCAACACCTCTTACTGTGTTACCAATCTCGTCTAATCTTGGCGAGAATATACCAAAACCTCCCAAATCTGGTATTACAAGCATCAATGCACCAGAAACTCCTGATTTAGCCGGCAGTCCAACTGAGAAAGAAAATTCTCCTGAGAAATTATACATGCCACAAGAATACATCATCGATAGACAATGTTTAATTGTTTCAGGCGAAAAAACTCTAACACCAGTTCGAGGACAAACACCTCCATTTGCAAGCGTTGCAACAGCAGTTGCAAATTGTTGCGTATTAACCTGTATTGAACAACATTGAAAATAAAAATCCAAAGTTTTATAAATATCGGTTTTATCAGGAAACGCATTCATCTCCTTCATAAAATACGCCAAGGCGAAATTTCTATCAGCAGTTCCCTTTTCCGAATGATACACAGTATTATCAAAACCAACCTTTTCTTGCCCAACTAATTCATACCAAATTTTAGTTATATAATCAAATCTATCAGCAAGGTCTAGCTCAGGCTTAATAAGTGAACAAGTCATTATTGCACCAGCATTAATTAACGGATTATGCGGAATATTTTTATTATTTAGAGTTAACTCATTAAATTTTACACCGCTTGGTTCTCTGCCAACATGTTTATGAACTTTATTTGTTCCATTTAACTCAAGCGCAATACAATAATTAATTGCCTTAGATGTAGATTGAAGACAAAAATCCTCTGTACAATCACCAATATTAAGGATCTGACCGTCCAAACTACAAAAAGAAACTCCATATAAATTTGAATCAACCCTTGCAAGCTGAGGAATATAGTCAGCATTCTGACCAGACACGTTAGTCTTTGTTTCATTATAGATATTTTGTATTTCGTTTGAGAAATTTTCAAAATCTGGAATTATTAAATGTTTTTTTACGATTTTTTCAAAAAGAGCAAAATTTTTAGAAATAATTTGCTCAAATTTTGATTGAGGAATTTGCTCAGAATCGGATAATTGATTTATCTCCTTTAAAATCTCTTTAATTCTTGAATCACAATTTGCGATACCAGATTTATTGATCACATTAATAATTTCTTGTTTCACAACAAAACCATTTTTAGATAATGAATTAAACAAAGTATCACTATTGCTTTTATTTGATTTTATGATTTCAATTTTTGTCATTATAATTTTTACAAAGTTAGAGTTTCATATAAATTAATATATGAAATTTTATAGATTTAGAGCCCATGCATGGGCTCTTATTCATTAAAACTAAGCTACTTTAGCTTGTGTTTCGGTTACACATACAGTTTTGACCAACATAAACGCAACATCATAAGGATTTGCATTTGCTCCAGGTCTTCTATCTTCAAAATAACCTGATTTTGTAATTTCAACTGTTCTTGGGATCCTGATAGAACAACCTCTATCAGCAGCACCAGCTTTAAATTCTTTAATACTACAAGTTTCATGAAGACCAGTAAGACGTTCATGTAAATTATGACCATAAACTTCAATGTGATCTAAATGAGTTTTAGCTAATTGTTTAACAGCAGAATTGATAGCTAATATTCCAGTTTTAGAAGTTCTTGTTGAAATAGTTGAGAAATTTGTATGCATACCAGCACCATTCCAATCACCTTTTATCGGTTTGTTATCAAATGAAACAACAATATCATGCTTTTCAGAGATTCTATTAAGTAACCATCTTGCAATCCAAACATGATCACAAACATTCAAAACACCAGCATCTTCGCCTTTAATGCCTCTGTAACCAATTTGAAATTCCCATTGGGCAGGCATCACTTCTGCATTAATTCCGTAAATTAAAAGACCGGCTTCTTTACATAATTTGTAATGCTCTTCAACTAAATCTCTTCCGGCAACTTTATTTGCACCAGCTGCACAATAATATGGCCCTTGTGGACCAGGGTAGCCAGTAGTTGGCCAATCCAAAGGTCTATTTTTTTTGTTAAATAAAGTATATTCTTGTTCGAAACCAATCCATGGATCCTCACTTTCAGCACCTGACTCCAATATATCAACTAATTTGCTTCTAATATTAGTTTTATGCGGTGAACCATCTGGGTTTAATACTTCGCAAAGAACAAGAAAACTATCTTCGCCTCGGATTGGGTCTTTGACAAAATTTACTGGTTTAAGGATACAATCTGAATCTTCACCAGTTGCTTGGTTTGTTGAAGAACCATCAAAACTCCATTCAGGAAATTTTGAGATATCGGCTTCGCCTTCAAGGTTAATAATACGTGATTTAGATCTAATATCAGTTACAGGCTCTGATCCATCAGTCCAAAGATATTCAACAGTTGTAAGTGTCATTTTTTACCTATTAAAAATAATTTTTAAATTGGGTAATATATGTATTTACTTAAGCACAAACTCTACTATAAAAATCCCCTCAAAATTTAGATTATCTATTATTTATGAAAAAAGATCTAGTCGAACGTGTAATTGGCGCCAAAATCAAAAAAGCGAGAATCTATCGAAATTTTTCAAGAAAAGAGATAGCTAATAGGCTCGAGGTTTCTGAATCCTTAATCCAACAATATGAGAATGGTTTAACTAGAATTCCAGTGTCAATTTTCCTAGAATTCTGTAATTTATATCAAATTAGCAATGATGATATCATTAAAGATATACAAAATGAGATTGAAGAATCTAATGACGCTCTGAATCAAAATGATAGTTATGAAATTGCAGTTATCGAAGATAATCTAATTGACCAAATTGTATTTAAGAATGCAATTGATAGTCTTAAAGCTAATTGCAAAATCCATAGTTTTCATGATGGTCAAGAAGCCCTTGATTTTCTTCAAACAAAAAAACATTCAGTCAATATTATATTTTTAGATTTAAACTTATTGAAACGTGATGGCACGGATATCTTAAGAATAATAAAATCAAATTCTAAACTAAAAAAAACACCGGTTATAATTGTTACAAGTTCAAATCTGAAAGAAGATATTAGCAAATGTTACAAGCTTGGCTGTAATGGCTATATTGTGAAGGATTTAAACAAGGATAAGCTACTAAATGACATTTCAAAAACCTTGGATTATTGGCAAATAAACTCCCTAGATAATTAAATAGCAATCTAATGAATCAACTCAAAGTTACAATTTTCCCTCTAAAATTATTAATTTTTAATTTAGTTTTTACATTCATCACAGCTTTTGTAATGATATTCATATCTATAAAAGAGCATCAAAGTAAAAATAATTTCATTGAGCGTGATATAATAATAAATGAATTTATTTGGGAGATTATGTATTTTGACGAAGCACTTACAATGACTGCATATTTATATGCTGAAACTGGCAATGATAGTTGGAAAAAACGTTATTTAACATTTGAACAAAAATTAGATGAGACTCTACTAGAAATCAAAGAAAGCCTCAAAGCAGATGCCGAAAGGTTAAGTTATATTTACCAAACAACAACTGCAAATGAGATTTTAGTAGGCCTTGAGAAAAAATCATTTGAACTAGTTGATAATAAACAGATAGACAAAGCCCGAAATACTTTAAACTCCAACGAATATTTAAAAAATAAACAGCAATATTTTAATTCAATACAGAAGCTTAAAACCGAAGAGAAAATAAAACTTGAGGAGAAAGCTAAATTACTAAACATCTTCTCTATTTTTAGTGTTATTCTAATTTTACTATTGCTGGTATCAGTCGCAATATTATGGATAATTCTTGCCAAGAAAATCAAGAATTGGTTTTTACAAATTGAAGAAGCACATAAGTCATTATCAGAATCAAAGCAGGAAATGGCATTATCAAATAAAAAACTTTCAAAATTTGTTTATGTTTGTTCCCATGATATGAAAGAACCGGTTAGAAATATCTTTAATATAGTTGAGTTGTTAGAAAATGACAGATCGTCACAAGAAAATAACAAAAAGCAAAATGAATATTTCTCTTATTTAAAGGATTCTTCAAAAAAAATTTACAATTTAATTGATAGTTTACTTAAACATTCAAAAGAGGAGTCTGAAAACTCTCCTTCAATGAAAAGTAATTTCTCGCTGCAAACATTAATTGAAAATGTTATAAAATATGAAAGATCTTTTAATAAAAACCTCACTGTTAATATTCCTAATAATTTACCAGAAATAAATGGTTATAAATTTCAAATTGAACAATTATTTCAAAATTTAATCGGTAATTCAATAAAGTATAAGCAGGATAATAAAGCAGCTGAGATAACGATAAAATATACAAAGCTTAAGAAATATCATAAATTCACCTTGAAGGATAATGGCATAGGTATTGATCCAACAAAACTTAAAAAAGTGTTCGACCTTAACTACACTACTGAAGCAAAATCTCGATCCTCTGGTATTGGTTTATCAATATGTAAGGATATCGTTTGTGGGCATAAGGGTAAGATAATAGCAAATTCCAAGGGTAAGAATCAAGGATCCAGCTTCATAATCACATTACCTGTTTAATTAAATTGGTACATCTATAACCAAAATCTCGACCTCTGTTAAAGCTGTAATTATTATTTCTGATAAATTAGTTACTTCAGCTCCATCGCCTTGTCTTAAAACTTTATCATTAACTTTTAACTCGCCTTTTGATACTAGCAAATATATTTGATTATGAATTTTATGCTTTATCTCGATGCCAGCTTTTAAAAGACCAGCGTAGATAAAGGCGTCTTGATAGATAAATAAAGGTGCTTTTTTATCACCAGAAACTAAAAGCTTTAGCTTGTCTTTTGCATATGTTTTTGGAAATTCAGCACTATCCCATCTTGGCCTAACTCCAGTTTTGTTACTCTCTATCCAGATTTGATACAAACTAGTATCATCTTTGTCATAGTTAAATTCTGAATGCATAATTCCAGATCCAGCACTCATCACCTGAACATCGCCAGCTTTTGTTATACCTTCATTACCTTGATTATCTTTATGGGTAATAGCACCAGTTCTTACATAAGTTATAATTTCCATATTACGATGTGGATGCATGCCAAAACCTCTACCAGATTTTATTATATCATCATTAATCACCCTAAGTTTTCCAAAAGCCATACGACTCTGATTATAATAGTCAGCAAAGCTAAAATGATGCTTAGTTTGAAGCCAATCATATGTTGCGCCGCCAAGTTCATTAAAAGGATAAATCTTTATCATTTAAATTTCTGATTTAATGGTTTAGTTAATTGAAAATACTAAGTATAAATTTTTTATGATCAAAATATCTTTTAAACTTTTTCTTATTCTTTTATTTTCAGTGTCGATAGCAAATGCTCGGCCGATATCATATTCTGGCGGCACAACTATTATGCAAAAAAACGGCCCAGTAAAAAATTCATTACATATCCACTACTCGCCAAGTTTTAAATATTCTGTTGGTTATAAGGCAGATTATTTTAGAAAGGATAAAATTGCATTGAATGGAATTCAACTGAATTACTTATTAGATCGAGTTAACAAAAAAGGCTCTCAAGCAAATATTTATTTAAAATCAGCTTTAGGAAATGCCAATCAATCAGGTAATAATGAATTATATGGTTTTTTAGGTTTAGCGGCTGATTTTGAAACCAGGAAACATTTCATCTCCTATGAAAACTCATATTACAAATCAAAAGAAATAATCAGTAATTTTGAGCAAAATCTTCGCCTTGGAGTTGCACCCTATGTTGCAAATTATGGTCATCTACATAGCTGGCTTATGGTAGAATTAAAATATAATGCAGAAAATGAAAATGACAAAATTATCGTAACGCCTTTAATTAGATTATTTAAAGGTCCCCATTTAGGTGAAATTGGTGTAAGCTCAGATAAGAAGCTATTATTTAATTATTTCATTAGGTTTTAATTATGAGACAAATTTTTTATGTAATTTTATTATTAATGCTGGCTTTAAAAGCTTATGCAAATCATCACAAAGTAGATATTGATGTAAATGGTTTAGTTTGTGAATTTTGCGCTGTTACTATCGAAAAAGGTTTTGAGAAAAAACCTGAGATTCAGGAAGTAAAGGTTGACCTTGAAGTTGGTAAAGTTTTTATCACATTTACAGATGGTAATAACTTAACCGATGAAGAACTTACCCATGTTATTATCAATAATGGTTATAATGTTGCTAAAATAAATCGTAATTTATATGAATAATTTTCGTGAATCATTTATAACATTCATTGGACTTTTTGCGTCTGTCTCAACTATTTTGTGCTGTGCTTTGCCTATTATACTTGTGATGCTTGGTATGGGCGCAGTTTTTGCAAGCCTCACTAGTAGCTTCCCTCTTTTAACATGGCTGGCTGAGAGATTTATTTATCTGTTTTTAATTAGTAGTTTTTTACTTACTTTGTCTGGTTACTTAATTTTTATAAAACCAAATTATTGTCCAACAGAGCCAAAAGCTGCTAAACTTTGTCAAAAATTAAAACGCATTAATAAGATAGTTTGGTGGTTTTCTCTTACAACTCTTATTACAAGCTTATTCTTTAAATATGCCTTATTGTGGTTTATGTAAATCATATTCTCTTCTTATGTTTTTAAGAGCTAATTGAAATATCAATTATATTTTGTAAGCTAAAATTTTAAGTTTTCTAAATGAACATAGATAAAATTACCATAGCAAAATTTCTAACTTATGCGGGAAGTATTCCTTTTATATTTTTAACAATTCTTAATCTAAAAGGTACTCAAACTATTTATGGCACTGATGTTACTAAAGCGCTAATCGCATATGCTGCAATTATTCTAAGCTTTGTTGCAGCAATACATTTTGCTTATGGAATCATTCAAGATCAATATGCCAAAAGCTTTTTAATTAAAAGCAATGTCATAGCACTCGCTGCTTGGATTGCTTTACTAATTCAGTTTAAACTTGCGATATTAATTATTTTAGCAGGATTCATTATTACAACATTTATTGAAATATGCGCTTTTAAAAAAGCAGTGATTCCAGAATGGTTTTTTAAATTACGCATCCGTATCAGCATAATTGTAATTATTTGCTTAAGTCTAAACTTATAAATTAATTAATTGCTAAAGACTCACCTTCTTTTAAGACTATAAACTCATCATCTGCAATTTGATATTTTGCTTTGGCTTTTTCTAAATCCTTAACCGGTGCATCGATAGCTTCATTAGTTAGTTGAAATGTGCCAAAATGCATTGCGATAGATTTTTTAGCTTTTAAATCCTGATGCGCAATTACCGCCTCTTCTGGGTTAATATGAGCATGTTTCATAAACCATCTAGGCTCATATGCGCCAATAGGAATTAAAGCCAAATCAAACTCATTAAATTGTTTTTGCGCCTTTTGGAAATGATCGCTATAGCCAGTATCGGATGCAAAATATATCTGCCTCGATCCAACAATAGCAAAAGCTCCCCATAATGATTTATTCAAATCCGAGAAGCCTCTTTTTGACCAATGCTTTGCTGGTAAAAAGACAAATTTAACATCATTAAACACATACTCATCTTGCCAATCCAACTCAATATTTTTTGCTCTAAACTCTTCTTTTAGATAATAACTATTACCAAGACCAAACAGAATAACAGGATTATCACGTTTAATCAAACGCTCTAATGTTCGAACATCAAATGAATCATAATGATTATGACTTATAATTATCACATCTATTTTGGGCAAATCATCAAACTTAACACCTGGTCTTTTTACACGTTTAGGACCTGCAAAAGTAAGCGGTGAAGTTCTAGTGGAATAAACAGGGTCAGACAAGATATTAACACCGTCAAATTGAATTAAAACTGTAGCATGATTAATAAAAGTAACAGACAAATCACCTTTTGCATTGCGTTGGTTTTGAATTTTCTGTTGCTCAATTTCAATCCATTCTGGCCACTCTTCTCTTTTACTAGTAAAACGCCATTTAAGAAAATCTTTAAAACTTTTTTGTGACTTTGTTTCATTTAAATTATGAAAAACCTTACCGTCAAAATGATCAGATTCGGGATAATCAAGATCAGGTGCCCCGCATGACATCACAGAAAACAAAGCTAAGATTACAAGTGATTTAGAAAATAATAATTGCATAATTTTAACTAAAAACATTACTAAAATTAGTATTTTTGCAAGAGAAAGTGCTCAAATAATTGACATTTATCAAGAAAAAACTACTGAATAATCTTCACTTTTAAATAAGGTAATTCAAAATGAAAAAACTTTTTATTTTAGCAACAACATTAATTATGGCATCATGTGCTAGCCCTAGCAGTGAACTTGGAAGAGCGGTTGTATTTGATACAATTGAACCTATAACTGTTACATCCAACAAGAAAGCAACTAAAGTTGGTGAAGCTTGTGGAAAAAACCTATTAGGCTTAGTTACTACTGGTGATATCTCAATTGAAAAAGCACGTGAAAACGGAAATATTTCTACAATTACATCTGTTGATAAAAAGATAACTGGTCATATTTTCATGGCTGATGTTTGTACAATTGTTAGAGGAAACTAAATTTTAAGTTTTCTAATATCAAAAATTAAACCTGGCAAAATTGTCAGGTTTTTTTTAACTTCTCTAGATATGTAAACAAATTACAACAGATACTTGCGATTTACAGAAAAAACTATATGGTTCTAGTAAATAAAATTATTAGAGACAATGTTAAGTCAAACAGGAGAATTACGTGCAATTGAAGAAAAAATAAAAAATGCCTTTTTGGCTCCAAATGGAATGGGACCAACTAGTGTTATAATTGATTCTGCAAATTCTGACCAAATTAAAATGTCAATCAATATACCAGCAGCACATGGAGTAAAAACAAAATCTTACATACTTAATGAAAATAGCTTCAATAAGCTTATTGCCCAACAGGTCAGAAAATCTGGAGTTATGATAGCATTTCAAGACGTCGTTGCAGCTTATCAAGATACCCAAACACAATCAAATGAGGTAGCAACTTTAAGAGCGCAAGCAGCCGATACTGGTGCGCAACATCAGGCGAAAGCGACTGAGGCTAGAACTACTGTTCCTGAAGCAGCAAGCGATCATAGAGAAATAGTAGAAAAAAATAGAAATAAGGCAGAAGGCGCGCAAAGTACGAGATAATTTCTGATAAATTCCTAACTTATTAGTTTTTTTCAATTATAAAATATTTCGCATATTTTATTATAAGTCATGAAACAATTAACAGTTCAGCAATCAAAAATTGAAATTTTATCTGGATTAACAGTAGCTCTTGCGCTAGTTCCAGAAGCAGTTGCCTTTGCATTTGTTGCAGGGGTTCACCCTTTAATTGGCTTATATGCAGCTTTTATAATTGGTCTCGTAACATCATGTCTTGGTGGCAGACCTGGAATGATATCTGGTGCAACTGGTGCTCTTGCTGTTGTCATGGTTTCACTTGTAAGCACCCATGGTGTTGAATATCTATTTGCAGCTGTTGTTTTAATGGGTATCATTCAACTTCTTGCTGGCATTTTGAAACTTGGAAAATATATCAGAATTGTACCTCATCCTGTGATGCTCGGCTTTGTGAACGGTCTTGCAATTGTGATTTTTTTAGCACAATTAAATCAGTTTAAAACTATTGATGCAGCAGGTGATTTAGTTTGGATCCAAGGTTCAAAACTTTATATTATGCTTGGTTTAATTGCTCTTACAATGGCAATTATTCACTTTCTTCCTAAATTTACAAAAGCCGTACCATCAGCACTTGTTGCCATTATTTCAGTCTTTGGACTTGCACAAATCTTAGGCATTGATACCAGATCCGTAGGAGATATGGCCAGTATTGCAGGAGGTCTACCAAGCTTTCATATACCTGAAATCCCACTAAATTTTGAAACATTGAAAATTATATTACCATATTCATTAATTCTTGCTGGTGTTGGCTTGATTGAAAGTTTACTGGCACTTACTTTAGTTGATGAAATCACTGAAACTAGAGGCCGTAATAGCCAAGAATGTAAGGCTCAAGGTATTGCCAATATTATCACTGGTTTTTTTGGTGGTATGGGTGGCTGCGCTATGATTGGTCAAACAATGATTAACATTTCATCAGGCGCTAGACATAGACTTTCTGGAATTATAGCAGCTATTTTCTTACTTATTTTTATTGTTTTTGCTGCACCTTTAATTGAATCAATTCCGATAGCCGCTCTTGTTGGTGTTATGTTTATGGTTGTAATCGGTACATTTGCCTGGTCAAGCCTTAGGATCATGAACAAAATTCCTAAAACTGATGCATTTGTAATTGTACTTGTATCAGCAACGACTGTTTTTTATGATCTTGCCGTTGCTGTTTTCGTTGGTGTAATTGTCTCTGCTCTTGTTTATGCTTGGGATAGTGCCCATCATATCACTGCAGTAATCAATGAAAAGAAAAACAGCAAAACATATGATCTTTATGGCCCTATTTTCTTTGCATCAGTTGCATCTTTTAAGGATTTATTCCATCCAAACTCTGACCCTAAAAATGTGATTGTAAATTTCGAACATAGTAGAGTATGGGATCATTCTGGTATTGAAGCACTGGATCAACTTGCAAGGAAATATCACGCCTTAGGCAAAACCATAAAATTTCAAAAACTAAGTAGTGATTGTGCAAATCTTCTTGAAAAATCAGGCTGTGTAATTGAACGTAATAATGACACGGACCCACATTATGAAATAGTGATGGATAGAAGTTATAAAGCAGGAGAGGAGCTAAAAGAGATTAAAGCCAAATAATTAATTATTTGGTTTTAATGAAAAAATAATCTCTAAATTATTGAATTGATCATCTTCGATAGCTTTAGTCTTTATCTCCAATAATTCTTTTTCTCTAACATAAGTCAACATTGATATCTTCTCCCAACCAAGAGCATTTAAGGTAAGGTCATAAAACTCTTTGATTTCCTGACCTTGAGCCTGACCTTGAAAAACAGCCTCTACAATCCTTCCAGATTCATTATAAAAAACTGAAGAAGTATCGTTTTTTAGATGAAAATTAAGAGGCACAGGAAGATCTGATATACCAGGAACATAATTTCTAGATTCTGCAAAAACAGAAAATGATATTAGAAATGATAACAAAAAAGATTTTAGTAAGTTTTTCATAATTATAAATCAGCAAATCATTAGCTATCTTTAATCATTTCATTTGATATTACCAGAGAAATTTATTGTGACTTAAATCCGTATTTTTATCACATTACTAAAATAATAAAAAAAGGCGCCTGGGAAAACCCAAGCGCCTTTAACAAAAGAACAATTAATACTTACTAAAAAGCAGTTTTTAACGAAATTACAGTATGAGTTTCATCTCTATCACTTTCATCATAATTACGATTTCTAATACCAACATAAACTGCAGTATCCTGACTTACATCATAACTAATTGATGCGCCATAAGATAAATATTTATAATTTGTATCATTAAAATCAGTAGAACTATCACCATCTGAATTAACCCAAGCAATTGTTGGATTTAGTTTTAATTGATCAGATAGAATAATTTGTTTTTTCATTTCGAAACGGAATCTATCATAAGAATCGTTACCTAAATCATCAGAAGTAACTTGACTCATTGTTGCAGAAATTTTGTAATCACCTAGGAAGCCTTCACCTCCAACACTAATACCAAAATCATAACCTGAGCTTCCTTGAACCATGTCAGAATCATCAGTGTCAATTACATCTGGAGTTATAGCTGCATTTAAATCTACAATCACTTCATCAGCAACAATTCTTCTCGAAAAAGCTAATGTAGGATTTGAAAAACCGTTTTGATTACCATAATCACTATTAGCATTATCATCTGTATCTGTATATGAAATTGACAATGACAAAGTATCAGCATCAGAATAACCGTAATCAATTGTTTGAGCAACCGAAGTGCCATCAGTATCCTGATTAGATCTTGAAATTTCAAACATATCGTAGCTTGTAGAAGATACTACTCCACCACCCATAGGCTTAAAAAAAAGATCACTAACTGAAGCATTTGCAGAACTTATAAAAGTAGTCATTGCTAATGCTGAAGATGTTATTAACAAAATTTTTTTCATAATATTTCAAAAAAAGTTATAACTTAATCAAATATGAACAATAAAGCAAAAATCAACTAAAAGTTGCATTTTAAGAGTTTTTTATTTTAACCAAATTTAATATTCTGGGCTAGTTCTGGATTTCTAATACCATAATATGTAGTAGAAGTTTGACGGCGCATATAATTTTTCCAGCAATCAGAACCAGACTCCCTTCCACCTCCTGTAGTTTTCTCGCCACCAAAAGCCCCACCAATCTCAGCACCTGAGGTTCCGATATTAATATTGGCAATTCCACAATCTGAATGATTTCTAAAAAATTCTGCCTCAGCTATACTTGTTGTAAAAATACTCGATGACAAACCTTGTTCAACATCATTATGCATTATCATTGCATCACTTAGAGTTTTATATGGTACAACATAAAGTAATGGCGCAAAAGTTTCTTCCTGCATAATTGGGATCTGAGAATCCAATCTAACAAGTGCTGGCTCGACATAATAGGCATTATTGAATTGTTTTGCAAATAATCGCTTACCAAATAAAATATTAGCACCATAAATTTTAATTTTCTGTTTAGCATTCTCAAGTGCAAGATAAGCAGATTTGTTAATTAATGGTCCAATTAGATTTTTTTCATTAAATGGGTCACCTATAATCTTTTCATTTAACAACGAAAATTTCGCCTTAAGCTGCTGAAAAAAACTTTCAAATATTGATTCTTGAATAAAAACTCTTCTTGTAGTCGTGCATCTTTGACCAGCTGTTCCAACTGCTCCAAACACAATAGCATCTAGAGCTAATTGAAGATTGGCTTTATCTGAGACAATTACCGCATTATTGCCACCAAGCTCAAATATTGATTTAGCAAATCTTTTTGCCAAAATTGGCGCAATAGCTTTACCCATAGCACATGATCCAGTAGCAGATATTAATGCTATTTTACTATCACGAACCATTACATCACCCAGTTCTTTATCTGATATGATAACCTCAGATAATTTGTCAGCATTTTTATAAATATGCTTATACTCTAAACAAGCGTTATAAAAAATTTTCTGAGCAGCAAGAGCAGTTAGCGGTGTTATTTCCGATGGTTTCCACAAAACAGTATTACCACAAATGATTGCAAGAGCAAAATTCCAGGCCCATACAGCAGCTGGAAAATTAAAAGCAGAAATCACACCAACTATTCCAAGAGGATGATAACTTTCTTGCATTTTATGCTCAAATCTTTCTGACGCAATATCCAAACCATAAAGTTGCCTTGATAAGCCTACCGCGAAATCACAGATATCTATCATCTCCTGAACTTCTCCTCTAGCCTCAATCAATATCTTACCACATTCAAGCGTAATCATTTGCGCTAGATATTCCTTATCAGCCCTAAGCTTTTCACCAAATAATCGAATTAATTCACCTCTCTTAGGAGCTGGAACATTGCGCCAATAGCTAAAGTTCTCAGCCAATGATTTAATTTTTGTATTATATGATCTTTTATCATCTTTTTTAAGCTTTGCTATTGCCCCACCATCAATTGGCGTATAAACCTCTAAATCACCATTTGCGATAAAATGTGAGATATTAAAATGCTTAAAAAGATCATTGTTATTCATTTAATAATTCCTCAAAAATATTATTATTATTATGAAATGTAATAAAGTAATTTCCAGTTTTAGAATTAAAATACTCCTGAATAGGAATATTTTCTTGCGCGACAAAACCTTTCGCGCCGAAAGTATTTCTGGATGCAAGATCAACATTTGTAGCAATTGATAATGCTGTAGTCCAAGATATTGCAGTTCTATATTTACCACAAAGTTTTTGTGGGTAATAATCGGCGACAAATTCTTTTGTCATTTTCTTTCCAGAAACCTCTCCTTCAACTGATACATGAATAATGACATGATCATTATCATCAGGAAGCAGGGCATTTCTAAACAAAGCAACTATTTTATCTTGATCATCTCTTAACTTTAATTGATCAATCACGATATTTAAACAATGCAAATGCCCTGGATATCGAATCGATTTATAATTTAGGTTTTGGATATCATCTTCATAATAATCACATAATGTTGCAACACCGCCTGAAGTAAGAAATGCTTCATATTCAACACCATTTACAAAAATTGTTTCTTTTCGGCCCATTGACCGCACTTCTTTTTTCTTATAATCTTCAATAATTATCGATGGCTTAATATATTCATTTACAAGCCCTTCTGGTGACCAATTACAAGCATAACCAAATTCACCAACTGGATTTTGCGGAAGCGCACCAACTCTTAGCCTTGCAGACCGAATTGTTTTTCTATCAAATTTTTTGATCAAACCATTAGAAATAATATTGATAATACCAGGGGCAAGACCATTTTGTGGAATAAATAAAGTATCAGCTTTCTGAGCCAACTCTCTTACATGATTTGTAGTCACGACATCTTCTGTAGGATCAAAATAATGTAATTTTTCTTCGAAGCAAAGACTAGCAAGCTGCTTATTGAAATTATAAGGCAAACATGAAATCAATGCTTCAGATTTATATTTTTTAACTATCGTTCTAATCGCTTCAACATCAGCACAATTTGCTGTTTCAAATTTCACATCAGTATCTTTATGATCTATTGCATCAATAACTAATACTTGAAAATCTAAATCAACCAACAATTCAGAAAGTAACTTTCCAATAACCCCATATCCACAAATAACTATTTTATTAAAAATTCTATTTTTTGGCATTTGTCATCTCAAAAAGATTAGTAGCTTGTTCACCTAAGAACCCCTGAAACAATACATTTTCACCATTGTCATTTTTGACAAAACCCCTTTCAGCAAACTCATAATAAGCATAACTCCATGGAATAGTTATTAGATGACCTTCAGCATCTCTCACCTGACAATCTTCAGTAACGGCTTCACTTG
>JAYOLW010000007.1:18459-51612 GCA_038120515.1 Rickettsiales bacterium
TAAAGGAATACCTTTAGCTGATAAGGCAGCAAGAGTTGTTTCTATGTCTGGCCATTCATTCACTTTCTGAAAATTAATATAAGCTGTAAAATGATTTACAGAATTACCATGAAGCAATACCCATGCAGCATATTGAGAGAATTTGTTTGCCTCAAAAACGTCAGATCTTTGAGGAGGGTTCCAAGGCCTTGTAAAAAAATCAACAATATGCTCAACAAATAAATCAACTTTATTATCCTCTATAAAATCATTATTTTTAAGATTTTGTAACTGATGTTTTAAATTATCAGTTAATTTACAAGCACAACTTGCTATATTCCTTTGAATTATTTCCATAAAATCATGAGCAAATTCATCAACCAGTAACTCACTTATAAAGATTTTCGGCAACCTGTTATCTTCATGTTCTAAATGAATAGCTGATAATTTTTTGCTAGGAAATTGATAATCATTTTTTACCTGATAATCAAATGCCTGAAATATTTCAAGGAAAGGAATTATACCCGATTCTTGATTAGGAATTTTGGTTTTAATGCTTCTAAGTGCAATATGGTCGTTAATAACAACACCATTTTTCTCCTCGACAAGATCTGCATAAATATTTGCATATTTAACTCGAATTTTATAATTTTGCCAAAGTTGATCTAGAATCTTTTCTAATACCTGCCTTTTGTTCATTTTCTTACATCATATGTTATAAACTATAATAATAACTATAATGCAAAATTATTATTTCAATCATTAGTTGTAACAACAGATGAAAATTTCAAAAAGATTTTTTTGATTAAGGTACTGGATCATAGCCAGAATTACCAAATGGCTGGCATTTTAATATACGCTTTGCAGTCAAATAAGAACCTTTGATCGGCCCGTGCTTTTTTATAGCCTCCTCTCCATAATCAGAACATGAGGGAACAAATCGACATCTAGGAGCAAGTATCGGAGATATAAATAATTTATAACAATAAATTACAATCAAAAATGGCAGAGTTAATATTTTTTTAAAGCTTTGTAGGATTTTCAGCATCTGCGCCATACACTTCAACAGGATCGAAAACCTTAGCATCTTCTTTAAATACTAGTTCTAATTTTTGATCTGGAGTTTCACCAGTAGGAATAGAGCGATAAAAACAACTTCTATAACCAACATGACAGCTTGCTTCATCACCATCCATAGCAACTTTAATCCATACTGCATCCTGATCATCATCAATTCTGATATCAATGACTTTTTGAACTAAACCACTTGTTGCACCTTTGTGCCAAAGACATTGACGACTTCTTGAATAATAATGAGCTTCTCCTGTTTCAATAGTTTTTATTAAAGCTTCCTCATTCATATAACCAACCATTAAAACATCACCATTAATACTGCTAGTAGTGACGCAAACAATAAGACCGTCTTGATCAAACTTAGGGGCAAGTTCTTTAGCTTCTTCAACTTGCTCAACAGTTTTTCTTTTATGAAAAAATTCAGAATTATTAGTCATAATTTATATGTGGAAAATTTTTTAAACTTATAAAGAAATTTTGCGAAAAACCAATAATTTTCTTAATTAGAAGAAATCATTCTTCAATTACAGGAAATTCTCTTGGCTTAAATAATTGAAAATGCCACCATTCTTTATCATAGGAATCAAACCCGGCTAAAGTCATAATCTCTCTAAGTAAAACTCTATGATTTCGAGCATTTTCAGAAATGCCTTTAGAATCAAAATGTGCAAGTTCAGTAAAATTATCAAAATCAGTACCCATATCAAGCTCTAAACCTTCCATGTCACATAGGGTAAGATCAATTGCAACACCACGACAATGCGGAACAGAGCCAGTTTTAGGATCAGATATATATGGAGATTCATCCGAAAGCTCAAACATCATTTGCTGAATATTAAATGGCCTATATGCATCCCAAACTTTAAACATTAAATTCTCTGCTTTAGCTATCTGTATAGCTTTTTCAAAACATATAAAAGCATCAGGATGAAGTCTGGCTTCAAAATCCTCTGGATATAGCACTTCACCAAAAACATTATCAAATGATTGATATCTAAGATTTATCAGTAATTGATCAGAATTATAATCTAATTTAACAAGATTCATTATGAGACTATACAAACAGAATTAGGATCAATTTCCTCATCAGATGATTGAACAAGCTGAAGCCAAGTTGGCGGTTCATCTAAAGATTGTTCATCTTCAGAAATTTCACAAGCTGATGACAAATAAGTAAGACCTGAAGTTCCAGATTTTCTACTTAAAGTATCCTCTCCAAGTGAATATGACCTTGTTCTTCTAAAAGGTTTACTTGGAGAATCAAAACCTTTTACCTCAGGAGATAAGTCTAAATGATTATAATCCATTTCACGATTTACAGTATCAAAAGCTTTAAGTACGGCTTCTGCAATTAAATCCAGTATTTCTGACTGATTAAACAACCTTTCATCAAAATTTTGTGCATTTGGCATTTGAGCTTCCATATGAACATTAGGTCCAAATAACCTTATTTCAAATCTAGATGTCTTTATACCCTCGCCAAAAACTCTAATAGTTGCTGATTTTCCACTATCGATTCTGTGAGTTGCATAAGCTGAACCAAGACTTTGTGTAAACTGTGCTTGTCTATCTGGATAAGCCTTCCAATCAATTTGGCTTACTACTTTTGAACATCTAAGCACCCCAGTGTCTTTTCTTATCAAAACGGTTAGCTCTTTGCCAATTTCTTCAATCATCCTGGTATACATAGTATTATTTTTGATCGAACTCAATGTTTCTGTTACTTCTACTGTACCATCCTCACGCATCATAGTTTTTCTTGAATATTGTCTAGATGGATCTGCAAGATTAGACTGCCCCTCGCTATCAACTACCCATGGGCTAACATTTAGTTGAAATGATGGAGCTTGAACTACCTTAACTCCAAAATTTGTCTCATAAAAACTATATAACTCTTGTTCTAGGGATTTTGCAATAGAAACAGTTTCATGTAAAGATGTTGGATTATGAATATTTACTTCATATGCGTATATAACATCAGTAATTTTTTGTTTTAATGTTCCTGACTGTAAAAACTCTACTACTTTTTGTCCCATTTTTTCTCTAGGGATATCCATAAAAGCAATATTTTTACCAATCTCATTTACAAAAATAAGATGGAGTAAAGCGAGCTCCGTTCTTGAAACAGCATTTAGCCCTAAAATTATATTAGCTCTTTGTGATTCATTGATAGCAACATTTTCAACAAATAGCTTATCAAACAATGCCGTTTGAACCAAAGCTTTAAGCCTTTCATAAGCTTCCAGATTGTCAGGCTCACCACAATCTTCTATTCCAACCTCAAGCTCAAAACCAGACTTTACTATCAAATTATTTTTAGGATCAGTAATCGAAGCTTCTTTAGAATTTGCATCATCTAAATGTACATCATCAAGAATAACTGCTACTGATTCAAGATCAGCTTCTTGCGAAGGTTGCAGCTGTAACTTCAAAGACCCTTCTAATGCTTGCAAATCAGGTGATCTCAGTTTATATTGAGTAATTGCATGAATATTTAAAGCTTTTAATGAGAAAGGATAACCAGGATTTGTTAATAAAGTTTCAGGCATAATTTGTGTTCCTTTAAAAAATAAATTTTGCCCTGAATGCAAAATATCCGAATATAAATAAGCTAAAACTTGTGGAATGTTTGATGAATTATTTTTAACCCAAAATTCATCTAATGACGAAATATCACCTGCTACAACCTTGTCAGAATTAAATTCTGCTGGGGTTGATCCATCAGCAAGAATATAACCATAGGGATTAAAACCATAAACATATTGTTGAGTTATTCCATCTTTTGTAACCCCTTCTGGGTTATATTTATTATATTTAATATCATTTAATAATACCAAAAACTGTTTTGAAAATTGAATCTTTTGCTCAATATCGCAAATTTTTAGAACCTGGTTAATATCGTCATCCCCAAAAAATCTTAATGAACATATCTCTTTAAACGCTTGTATTACAGTTAATACAGATAGATTAGATAATATATCAATAATTTGAAAATCAGGTTTTTGTGCCTGCTTTAGAAAAAAATCATACAAACCTGTTACTAATGTATCACTAATAACCAATTCTATTAATCTTAATTTGGATTTATTGATAAAATCATTATAATCTTTTTCTGTTAACTGTGTAATTCCTAAACTAATATTACTTCTTATTTCACTTATATAATCAGATAATCTTTCCTGTTTAAAAGAACCTGGAAATGACTGCAAATCAGATCTTAAATAACCCTCTATACCATTTATCAATTCCTCAACATTAAGCTCATCAGGAAATTTTATTGATCCAAGCAATACTTCGCTTTTTTTCGCTTTAATTTCAAATTGGTCAGCAATAGATATTGCTAGAAATAAAAGATAATATTGCTTATCACCATCATCAAAACTTTTTAGCTTATCAAATTTTGTTATATTATCTATAAATTTTGTTAACTTTGTATATTCTCTCAAATGACTCTGCATCAAAAGAAATTGTTCTAACATTTGTGGAAAATGAATCAGAAAAGCTCTTGTAGTTGAATTATCAAAATGTGCTGGATCAGGATTCGCACCATATTTAGCAATCAAATCATTCATTGCTTCATGACTTGGAAAGGCAAAAGAAGAACTTATTCCTTTACTACCCTGATAAATTTTATGATTTATAACCTCTAACATCATTTTTAAAGATGTTAGCCACATTAAATTTTTTTTTATATTATTAGAATCTATATCAGGTCGATTTGCAGCAAGTAGGTCTTCGCCAGTTTTAATTAAATCAATGATAGCTTTAATATCCCTATCAAATTTTTGCATTAATGGAGAAGAAAAACTAACATATCTAGAACCAGTATGAACAAAAGTTGCTAGTTCCAGATCCTTATCCTCTTGAGAGGTAGTTCCAGAACCAGAATTATCTTCAATAAAAAAAACATCAGGGGAATTTGATTCTCGCATAACACACTCCTTAAGCAATTACAAAAAAATTCGCAGAAAAAAGTTAAAAGTGAATTTTTCACAAAAAATCTCTTTTTTTCGCGTAAAATATTTATTTTTTTATTAATATCAAGAAAAAAGTGGCGGGAGTGAAGGGACTTGAACCCTCGGCCTCCTGCGTGACAGGCAGGCGCTCTAACCAGCTGAGCTACACCCCCATGGTGTATATGATGCTTAAAACATCAAATTGGTGGGCGATGACAGGGTCGAACTGCCGACCTCCTCGGTGTAAACGAGATGCTCTACCAGCTGAGCTAATCGCCCGTAACATATTGTCACAATTGTAGAAAATGCTACAGTAGCAAAATTGTATAGATAATAAATATGTTTAATCAAGAATTTTTTATAAGTTAATATACTCTTAATTAATCCACCATTCTAATGAGCCACAGTTTCTGCACTATTAGACGTGTCTATAGCAACATCTACCTTTAGTTTTTTTGGCACCCTTATCAATGCATGAGATACTACTTCTTGAAAATTTGAAACAGTAATAATTTCTAAACCTTCTTTAACTTTTTCAGGCAGTTCGGTTAAATCTTTCTCATTTTTTTGCGGTATCAAAACTTTTTTTATCCCTGCCCTTTTAGCCGCTAATAACTTTTCTTTAAGGCCACCAATTGGAAGCACACGACCGCTTAGAGTTATTTCACCGGTCATTGCAACATACCTATTTACGGCAATACCAGTCATAAGAGACAAGATAGATGTACAAATTGCAGTTCCAGCGGAAGGTCCATCTTTTGGGGTAGCTCCTTCTGGAACATGAAGGTGAATCTTAGTCTTTTGAATTTCCGCTGTTGTAATACCATAATTTATACAAGATGATCGGAAAAAACTAAATGCCGCCTGAATCGATTCCTTCATTACATCACCAAGCTTACCAGTATATTCAATCTCACCTTTTCCTGGAAGCTTAACACTTTCAATTGATAATACATCCCCACCAAATTCAGTATATGCTAAACCTATAGAAACTCCGATTTGATCTTCATCAAAAATTTTACCATGAGCATATTTAGGAACACCTAGAAAATCTTTTAAGTTATCTTTTTCTATATCAACTTTTATTAACGAATCTTCTGTATCAATTTTTTTCGTAACTTTTCTTGCAAGACCAGAAATTTCTCGCTCAAGATTTCTAACTCCAGCTTCATAAGTATATTTTTTAATAATTTCTCTTATCGCATCGTCTGTAATATTTAACTCACCTTCTTTTAACCCGGCATTGATAATTTGCTTTGGAAATAAATATCGTTTAGCAATTTCAAGCTTTTCATCTTCGGTATAACCAGACAGTCTAATAACTTCCATTCTGTCTCTTAAGGCATGAGGAATATCCAAACTATTAGCAGTTGTTACAAACAAAACGTCAGATAAATCATAATCAACTTCTAAATAATGATCATTAAATGTGTTATTTTGTTCAGGATCTAGCACTTCAAGTAATGCAGACGCAGGGTCGCCCCTAAAATCAGATCCTAATTTATCAATTTCATCCAACAAAAACAAAGGATTAGATGTTCCAGATTTCTTCATTTGTTGTATTATTTTCCCAGGTAAAGCACCAATATATGTTCTACGGTGCCCTCTAATCTCAGCTTCATCTCTCATACCACCAAGAGACATTTTAACAAATTTTCTACCCATACTATCAGCTATTGAACGCCCAAGTGATGTTTTTCCAACACCTGGTGGTCCAACTAAGCAAAGGATTGACCCTTTTATCTTTCCAACTCTTTTATTAACAGCAATATATTCAATAATTTTTTCTTTTACCTTTTCTAGTCCATAATGCTTTTCACCTAGCACCTCCTCAGCTCTATGCAAATCAATATTTAACTTTGTTGGTTTTTTCCACGGAACATTTAATAACCACTCTAAATAACTCCTAACAATGCCAGCTTCAGATGCCATTGGATTCATAGATTTTAGTTTTTTTAACTCACTTTCTGCCTTTTTTTTAGCTTCATTAGTTAACTTAGTTTTTTTTATCAAATTCTCAAAAACTTTAATCTCATCATCTTCATCTTCATTCGAATCACCAAGCTCTTTTTTAATCGCCTTTAGTTGCTCATTGAGATAATATTCTCTTTGCGAATTTTCAACCTGACTTTTAATTCTATTACGAATTTTACTTTCGGTCTCAAGTATCTGAAATTCTGATCCTAAAATTTTGTATGCATATTCTAACCTTTTATGCACATTTAACTCTTCTAAACCCTTTTGTTTATCTTCTATTTTAAGTGGGAGACTAGAAATTATGTGATCTGATAATTTAGCATATTCTTTGATTTCAATTATTGCAGTTACCAAATCAGTAGGAATCCTTTCTTCAAGTTTTATGTATTCTTTAAATTTATTAACAATCGACCTTCTTAGTGCTTCACAATTTTTATTATCAGCACCAATCTCTTTAACTTCTTCTACATCAGCTTTAAAAGCATCACCCTGAGCAGAAAAACCAATCATTTTAGCACGCGCTTTAGTCTCAATCAAAACCTTTAAGGTACCATCAGGTAATTTTAGCAATTGAATAATCCTGGCAATAGCGCCAATAACATACAAATCTTTTATAGTAACATCATCAATTGATGGAGATTTTTGTGTAACCAAAAACAGATCTTTTTCTTCTGCCATAGCTTTTTCAAGAGCTGATACTGATTTACTCCTACCAACAAACAACGGAAATATCATGTCAGGAAATACCACTACATCACGAAGTGGTAATGCGTAATATTCCTGCTTTGAAACAGCGCTCTTGGATTCGACCATAATTAAATTACTTTTTTATTACTCTTAGCGTTTGTTTTTTTATCAGACGTTTTAGATGTTTGTTTTTTAGATTTAGTAGAGTTAGGCTTGATATCAGTTTTGTGATAAATAATCTCTGGTAATGATTTCTTATTAATTACATCAGCATTGATTGTGATTTTTTTAATGTTATCTTTACCCGGCACTTCATACATTGAATCAAGTAACAATGATTCAATGATCGCTCTTAAACCACGTGCACCACTTTTTCTTGAAATAGCCTTTTCAGCTAGAGCTTCTAATGCATCTCTTTTAATATCCAATTCTACATTCTCCATTTTAAATAATTGAGAATATTGTTTAACAATTGCATTTTTTGGCTCAGTTAAAATTTTTACAAGATCGCTAACTTCAAGATTTGCAAGCGGAGCAATTACAGGAAGTCTACCAACAAATTCTGGAATCAATCCATATGTAACCATATCTTCCGGTTCAATGTCACCAAGAACGTCATTAATTTTAACTTCTTGAATATCCCTTACATCTGCTGAAAAGCCAATTTTGGCACCTCTATTCTTGCTAGCAACAATTTTTTCAACACCTTCAAAAGCACCAGCACATATAAATAAAATGTTACTAGTATCGATCTGTAAATATTCTTGCTGAGGATGTTTTCTGCCTCCTTGAGGTGGAACACTTGCTATAGTTCCTTCAACAATCTTTAATAATGCCTGCTGAACTCCTTCACCAGAAACATCTCTAGTAATAGAAGGATTACTTCCTTTACGTGCTATTTTATCAATCTCATCGATATAAACTATACCTCTTTGAGCTTTTTCAACATTATAATCAGCAGATTGAAGCAATCTTAAAATAATATTTTCAACATCTTCTCCAACATATCCAGCTTCAGTTAGTGATGTTGCATCAGCCATAGCAAATGGAACATTCAAAATACGTGCTAGGGTTTGTGCTAACAGTGTTTTACCACAACCTGTAGGACCTATAAGCAAAATATTTGACTTAGTTAATTCTACACCTGAAGATTTAGTGTTACTCAACCTTTTATAATGATTATAAACAGCAACAGACAAAACTTTTTTTGCATAATCCTGACCGATAACATATTCATCAAGAACCTTACGAATGTCATCTGGATATGCAATTTTACCAGTTTCATCAGAAAACAAACTCTCTTTATCTTCGTCCTTAATTACATCTAAACATAGAGTAACACATTCGTTACAAATAAAAGCATTAGGTCCTGCTATCAATTTTTTTACTTCGAATTGGCTTTTGCCACAAAACGAACAAAATAATGAGCTTTCTTTTTTATCTTTTGTAGTCATTTATTTCCTATTTATTTTCTATTAGTAACGATATCATCTATGAGACCAAACTCTTTAGCCTCTTTAGCTGACATAAAGTTATCTCTTTCCATTGATCTTTGTATAATTGTCAGAGCTTTACCAGTATGCTTAACATACATTTTATTTAATGCGTCTTTTAACCGTAATATTTCTCTAGCATGAAGCTCAATATCTGTTGCTTGCCCTCTAAAACCACCAGAAGGTTGATGAATCATAATCCTAGAATTTGGTAGTGAAAAGCGGCAACCTTTTTTTCCTGCAGTTAAAAGCAATGAACCCATTGATGCAGCTTGCCCCATACATAATGTGTGAACATCACATTTAATATATTGCATAGTGTCATAAATCGACAAACCAGCTGTAACAACTCCACCAGGTGAGTTAATATACATATTAATTGGTTTTTTTGGATCTTCAGATTCTAAAAAAAGCAATTGAGCAACAACTAAGGTTGCCATGTGATCTTCTACCTGTCCATTAACAAAAACTATCCTTTCTTTTAACAAACGAGAATAAATATCAAAAGATCTTTCTCCTCTTGGTGTTTGCTCAATTACAACAGGAACTAGACTGTTTGTAAACTTTTCAAATATTTCTGTCATTACTACCTTTTGAATTCATTATAATTAAAATCTTAGGTTATAAAAAAAGAATGTAAATAAATTAATCTCTAGATTTAGATATTTTTTCAAATTGCTCTAAAGAAACTTTTTTTGGCTTAAGCAATGCTGAATCTTTTAAGAACTCAACAACTTTATCTTCAAGTAAAGGACCTCTTAATTGTTCAAATGCTTGAGGGTTTTGCTGATAATAAGACAATAAAGACTTTTTATACTCCTCTGGATAATTCGCTATTTGGGCATTAAAACTTTTTATTACTTCACTATCTGGAACATTTATACCCTTCATCTTACTGAGCTCTGCAAGTAAGATACCAACCTTAACCCTTCTCTCAGCTATAGCAGCAAGATTCTTACGCTCTTTTTCAAACGCTTTTTTATCCTTTTCAATTGCTTCAGCTTCATCTTTAAAACCATTATCTCTGTAGTAATTAGCCAATAAAGATTCATTTTCTCTTGAAACTAAAGACTCAGGCAATTCAAATTTGATTTTCTCTTCAATATGATCGAAAACATCCAATTTGAAATGATCAAAATTTGACTTTTTAACTTCCTCAGCAAGAGCTTCTTTAGTTTTATTTTCAAAATCTGTCGCATCTTTACAACCAATCTTTTTATAAAACTCTTCATCTAACTTAGGAGCCTCATATTGAGAAATTTTCTTAACAGTAATATCAAAAACAGCATCCACTCCTTGAAACTTACTCACATGGTATTTTTTCGGAAATTTTACTTTAAAAGTTTTTTTATCACCAACTTTTAAACCAATTATATTATCCTCAAACCCCGGAATCATCTGGCCTGAACCAAGCTCAACCTCTGCATCCTCAGCAGTCCCACCTTCAAATTTATCACCGTCTATTGATCCCGAATAATCAATTGTTACAACATCACCATTTTTGGCTTTATGCCCGTTATCTTTAACCTCTTCCGTTTTGGAAGCTCTTTTGATAACATCTTGTTGCTTTTTCTTAACATCATCATTAGTGATCTCAACATCGTAGGTAACAAACTTCACCTTTGACAAATCAATAACATCATCAGCTAATTCAGGAAAAACCTCAAATACAACGTTACAAACAAGATCTTGACCTTTAGCATAATCATCCATTTTCACATCAGGCCTATCCACTAATTTAAGATCATCTTTTTTCACAATTTCTTGTAAAGTATTGTTTAATAGCTCCTGAACCGTTTCTTCATTAACTTTGTCACCCCATTTTTTTACAATATACTCTAGAGGAACTTTACCTGGTCTAAAACCAGTTATATTAACATGAGGCTGAAGCTCAGCATATTTAATTTCGTTTTTGGCTTCAATTTCTAAGTTTTCGATTTGAATTTTATAAGAAACTTTTAATCCTTTTTTTTCAACTAGATCAAAATTCATTTTAGATAGATAATAATATTATTTTCAATATGGTGCGGATGAAGGGACTTGAACCCCCACGCCTCGCGGCACTAGAACCTAAATCTAGCGCGTCTACCAATTCCGCCACATCCGCAAACCATTGATTGGCGCTTGTAACTTAAAGGCTTTTCTATTTCAAGTAATAATTTTTGACCATCGTTCAAGAAATTGAAATTTATATGATTTCACTCCTTGCAAATCCCTTCATTTATATGGCTTGCATGTTATTTTTATCATGATTAATAAATATTTAAAATTCACGATTTTAATAATATGAAAGTTCAAAAAAAAATCTTTGCTTTTTTAAAACGCAAAAAAACACATACGGTTGCAATTATTAAACTTAATGGAGTTATAGGTAAAGTAAGCAGCTTTTCTAACGGCCTTTCGCTTGAATCTATTGCATATATTGAGAAAATAGCAAAAATCTCAAATTTATCAGCGATTGCATTAATAATAAATTCTCCTGGAGGATCTCCCGTTCAATCAGAATTAATATCAAAAAAAATTAGATTATTAGCAAAAGACAAAAAAAACAACGACATACCAATATACAGCTTTTGCGAAGATGTTGCAGCAAGTGGTGGTTATTGGCTTGCATTAACTGGTGATGAAATATACGCTTCCAAGAATTCTATCATCGGCAGTATTGGAGTGATATCAAGCGGTTTCGGCTTCCAGGATGCCATTAAAAAACTTGGTATCGAAAGAAGAGTTCATACGCAGGGCAAAAACAAATCTGTTTTAGATCCTTTTCAAAAATCCAAAGCTGAAGATGTTGAGCTTATCAACTCAATTCAAAAAGATGTTCATGAAAATTTTATTCAATTTGTCAAATCAAACAGGCAACACAAACTTAAATTAGCAGATGATGAAATTTTTAATGGCAAGTTTTGGTCAGGTAAACAAGCTAAAGAAATTGGTTTAATTGATGATATTGGCTATTACGAAGATGTGCTCAAGGAGAAATTTGGTAAAGATGTTCTTTTAAAAAATATCGAAGGTTCAAAAGGCTTCTTTCGAAAAAAATTTGCTGCAAATTACCAAATAAGCTATATGACCTCTCTAGTTAGTGAAATAATCAATGAAATTTCACTATGGTCTCGATACAAATTTTAATAAGGATTAAATAATGAAGATTACAAAAAAAGTAAGAGAAATATTAAACAATTACGAAAGTGACAATCCAGGAACTAAGAGAAATTTAGCGCAAATACTTTCAACTGGAAGGTTAGGTGGAACTGGTAAAATGGTTATTCTACCTGTTGACCAAGGTTTTGAGCACGGACCGGCTCGAAGCTTTGCTGCGAACCCTGAGGCTTATGACCCGGAATATCATATAAAGCTTGCAATTGATGCTGGATTAAATGCATATGCAGCTCCTCTTGGCATGATTGAATCAGTTGCAGGTAGTTATGCTGGTGCAATTCCTCTTATTCTTAAAGTCAACTCTTCTAATTCACTTGCACGTGAAAAAGATGCTCCTCATCAAGCACTTACTGGCTCTGTTGCGGATGCAATTAGACTTGGTTGTTCAGCTATTGGCTTTACAATATATCCTGGCTCAGATGCTGCATTTGACATGATGGAAGAAATAAAAGAACTTGCCGAAGAAGCTAAATCATACGGCCTAGCTGTCGTCGTTTGGTCATATGCAAGAGGTGGTAACTTAACAAAACAAGGTGAAACATCAATTGATACAATCGCATATGCAGCTCATATGGCTGCCTTACTGGGTGCTCACATCATCAAAGTTAAACCACCTACAAATTTCTTAGAACAAGAAGAAGCTAAAAAAGCATATGTAGATCATAATATTCCTATTGAAACATTAGCTGATAGAATTGCTCATATAAAACAAGCATGCTTCAACGGCAAAAGAATTGTGATTTTCTCTGGTGGAACAAGCAAATCACTAAACTCTCTCTATGATGAAATTACACAAATTAGAGATGGTGGAGGAAATGGCTCAATAATTGGCAGAAACACCTTCCAAAGACCTAGGGAAGAAGCACTTGCTATGCTTGATGAAATCATTAAAATTTACAAATCATAGTTTGAGCAAAATTTACTTAATATCAAAACCAGCAATTCCAGATCTTGATTTGTATATTCAAGATCTGGAATTAATTTTTGCCACGCAACATATTGATACATATCAACTTAGATTAAAAAACTGTACTAATGCAGACTGGATAAAAGCGGGAGAAGTAACAAAAGCTTTATGCCAAAAATATAATATTAACTTTATTCTTAATGACCGTGCTGATTTGATAAATACTATTAAGCCTGACGGAATTCATCTAGGGCAATCAGATGGAGATATATCACCTTTAAGAAAAGAGTTTGGCAAAAACTTTATTATAGGTAGAAGCTGTTATGACTCAAAAGAATTTGCCCAAAAGGCCTGTGATGATGAGGCTTCATATATAGCGTTTGGAACGTTTTTTCCATCCAAAAGCAAAGAACAAATATATAAACCTAAAAAAGAACTCATCAACTGGGCCAAGACTAACCTTAAGACTAAAATTTGCGCTATAGGCGGTCTATACCCTCATAATCTGGAACATTTCAAAGGCTTTGAGCCTGATTATTACTGCTTTATTTCTGCCATTTGGGATAGTGATAACAAAAAAAGCGTTTTAAACGAAATTACTAAAATTATAACTTAAATTCTTAAATTCTGTTTTGACAAAACAAAATACCGATATATATCATTTAATCGCACAAATTTTTAACCTAATAATCATTTAAATTTTGGTTATTATCTAACTTATTCAATTAAAACTCCCTTATAATGCAAGCAAAATTAAAAGAGTATCAAATGGAAAATAATGAAATAAACAAGATTGATCTTGAATCACAAATTGAACAATTTATGACTCATGTGTCACTCAAAAACCCTGGTGAAACTGAATTTCTTCAAGCTGTTCGTGAAGTTGCAGAAGCTGTAATTCCTTTTATAAATGAAAATCCAAAATATAAAAACGCTAAAATTCTAGATCGTATTGTCGAGCCTGAAAGAGTAATTATGTTCAGAGTTCCTTGGGTTGATGACAAAGGAGAAATTCATGTTAACAGAGGTCTTAGGATTGGAATGAACTCAGCAATTGGCCCTTACAAAGGTGGCTTAAGATTTCATCCTACAGTTAATTTAAGCGTTCTTAAATTCCTTGCTTTTGAACAAGTTTTTAAAAATTCTCTTACAACTCTGCCAATGGGTGGAGGAAAAGGAGGTTCAGACTTTGATCCAAAAGGAAAATCTGATAATGAAGTAATGAAATTCTGTCAGTCTTTCATGACAGAACTTCATAGACATATTGGTCCTAATACTGATGTCCCTGCTGGTGATATTGGTGTTGGCGCAAGAGAAATTGGCTTCTTATTTGGACAATATAAAAGACTGAGAAACGAATTTACTGGCGTACTAACTGGAAAAGGTGCCAACTGGGGTGGTTCATTAATTCGCCCTGAAGCAACTGGTTATGGAACTGTTTATTTTGCTCAAAATATGCTGTCTAATAATAATGACTCTTTTGAAGGCAAAACTGTTATTATTTCAGGATCTGGAAATGTTGCGCAATTTGCATGTGAAAAAGTAAATGAATTAGGTGGTAAAGTAGTATCTTTATCTGACTCAAGCGGATTCATATATGATGCTGAAGGTATTAATTCTGAAAAACTGGCATTCCTTATGGATTTAAAAAATGTAAAACGTGGCAGAATTAAAGAATATGCTGAAAAATTTGGTGCAGAATTCACACCAGACAAAACACCTTGGCAACATGTTAAAGCTGAAATTGCACTTCCTTGTGCTACAGAAAATGAGCTTAACGAACATGATGCTAGAACATTACTAAATAATGGCTGCATATGTGTTTCAGAGGGTGCAAACATGCCTTCAACACCTGAAGCAGTTGAGCTATTTTTAGCTGCTAAAATTCTTTATGCACCAGGAAAAGCATCTAATGCTGGTGGAGTTGCTGTATCTGGTCTTGAAATGTCTCAGAACTCTTTAAGACATAGTTGGTCACGCGAAGAGATTGACACTAAATTAAAAAATATCATGGCTGCTATACATACTTCTTGTGTCAAATATGGTACTGACGAATCAGGTTTTACTGATTATGTAAAAGGTGCAAATATTGCCGGATTTATTAAAGTAGCAGATGCTATGATTGATCAAGGTATTGTTTAATTTTAAATTGATTAGCTACTTTTTTTAGGTATTAAGGTGTCATGTAAATGTAATTTTTACTTAGTAAAATGGCACCACCTTTAATATTATCAGTTCAAGAAGCTTCCATTGCCTATGGTGATAAAGTAATTTTTGATAATTTATCATTTAACATCCATCAGGGTAATAAAATTTGTCTTATTGGCAAAAATGGTGCCGGCAAAACAACATTAATAAAAATACTTTCAGGAGATATCGAGCTTGACGCAGGTGAAAAATGGCACTCGCCTGAAATAACCGTAAGCCATCTTAAACAAGAGATTATCCCTATTGCTGGCCAAACTATTAAAGAATTTATTTGGTCTGGACTACCTAAAGACAAACAAAATCCTGAGCATGAATATCTAATTGATATCATTACAACGCCATTGTTACTAAACCCTAATGATTTAATGGACAAATTATCTGGAGGTCAGCTTAGAAGAACTGCATTAGCGCAGTCATTGGTTGAAGAACCTGATATATTATTACTTGATGAACCTACTAACCATCTTGACCTTGCTGGTATTGAATGGCTTGAAAATTACCTAAGGAAATATAAAGGCACATTATTATGTATTAGCCATGATAAAATGTTCCTTAGTAATATTACCGACAAAGTATTTTGGCTTGATAGAGGAATGATAAGGGTATGCCCAAAAGGCTTTAAGTATTTCAAAGAATGGCAAACGATGCTGCTTGACCAAGAAAGACGTGAATTAGAAAATCGAGAAAGATCACTACAAATTGAAGAGGAATGGGCAAATCGTGGCGTAAAAGCTCGTCGGAAAAGAAATGTCAGAAGAGTTGAAGAAACAAGAAATGAAAGAAAAGCCCTTGATGATGCAAAAAGATCATACCGAAAGGCAATTAACAAGATTGAATTAAAGCCTTTAAAACAATCAGATTCATCAAACATGGTTGCAGAGTTATTTAATATCTCCAAGAAATTTGAAGATATTCATAAAAAAACCATATTACTTGAACAGTTTAACTACCGGATCATGAAGGGTGATAGAATTGGACTCTTAGGTAAAAACGGATCAGGCAAAACGTCATTCATTAAAATTTTATTAGGTGAAATAATTCCTGACCAAGGTAAGGTTAAACTGGGTGATAACATTAAGATCGCTTATTTTGATCAAAATAGACGTGATCTTGATTCAACCGAATCAATTAGAAAGACACTTTCGCCTTCTGGCTCTGATTATATAAAAGTTGGTGATAAGGAACGTCATGTTTGTGGTTATTTAAAAGATTTTATGTTTGACCCTAAGATTGCAAATGATCCTGTTGGAACATTATCTGGTGGTCAAAAAAACCGACTAATGCTCGCAAAAACTCTAGCTAATCCTGGTAGCTTCTTAATTCTAGATGAACCTACTAATGATTTAGATATGGAAACTTTAGAAATTCTAGAATCTGTTCTTAACAATTACCAAGGTACATTAATAGTAGTTAGCCATGATCGAGATTTTCTTGATCAAATAGTTTCAAAAATATTAGCCTTTAAAGGTAACGGTTTAATCGATGAACATATTGGCAATTATTCAGATTATCTAGCAAATTTGGAAAATGAAAAAGACATTATAAAAACCTCAAAAGTACAAATAATTGAAAAGCCACAAATAAAAAATCAAACCAATAAAATTTCATATAAATATAAATTTGAATTAGAAAATTTACCGGCTCGAATTAAACAAATTGAGGCTGATATTTCAAAACTTGAGGAGATTTCATCAGCTGATGATTTCTATAATCAAGAACATGATAAAGTGGCAGATATATTAGAGAAATTAGGCCAAAAAACTACAGAGCTTGAGATGCTAGAATTACGATGGCTTGAACTTGACGAGCTATGCAATCAATAACTTATTTATGGCAATAATTTAGCAAATTCATAATTAGCCTCTGCATCAAATGATATTATTGCAGGAGTATGATATGAATGCTCAGTTTTAACCACCATTCTAACCTGACCAGATTTATTTTTTGATGCTTTTAAAATTAAGATAACTTCAGACGCCGTTTCTATTTTATCATCTCCGAGAAAATAAGAATCTACATTTGAAATGATATTAGCACAAAAAATTAACTTTTGCTCAAGAAGTTTAAAGGCTATATTTTTCGCCTCTGCCTTATCTTTGCAAGGTACATAGAAACACTTCATTAAATCATATATTCAATATTAAATTTCCGCTTTTTTGATATTTCCTTTGCAGTCTCGGCAACAACTGTTTTCTGTTCAGCAAGATCATTAATTACAATAGATCCAGCTCCAACTTTAACATTATCGCCTATTTTAATATTTCCTAAAATTTTAGCTCCCGCACCAATTAAAACATTATTCCCAAGTGTTGGATGTCTTTTAATTGGTTCGTAATTATACCCCCCAAGAGTTACACCATGATATAAGGTTACATTATCACCAATTATTGCGGTTTCACCAATTACCAAACCACAACCATGATCAATGAATAAATTTTTACCAATTTTGACAGCTGGATGAATCTCAATTGAAGTTAAAGCCCTACTTAAATATGCTATGAAATATGGTATTAATGGGATTTTTAAATTATAAAGAAAATGTGATATCCTATGCAAAAAGAGCGCATGAACACCTGGATAGAACAAAATTATATGTAGGTAGCTTCTTGCAGCAGGATCTTTCTTTTTAATATTATCTAAGAACGCTTTCATATTTATTTAGTAATATCTAAAAATTTAATTTTATTACTTGTTTCTAGTTTTAGCGCAATTTGATCAATTTGGAAGCAATTATTACAAACAATTTGCCAATGATCCTGAAGGGAATGACAATTTTGACAGCTATATTGATATTCTGGCAATAATGTGCTTAGGCTATTTTTTAACTTAACAATCTCCTCATCGGAATCAGGATAGTATTTTGACTTTATCTCAAGCATTAACCCTAAAACTTTTTTAGTTCTGGCAATATTAATAGCACGCTCTAAATATTTCTTTATATCATCATGTAAATCTGAGTTGTCTTTATTAATCTCAGCAAATATTATAAAGCTTTGAACATCATACATATTGTTATCAACTAATTGTCTCGTAATCTTGACTTTATATTTTACACCTTTTTCCTTGAGAAACTTAATCAGATATTCAGATAATTTTGGATGCGCAAACCTATCCCACTCTTTGACTATCAAATCTACTGCTTTAGCTGATTTTTTACGCAGAAATAAAGATTTTATATAATTATTAAAAATATACTGATGAGCACTGTCTTTTTTATATGCAAGATCAGAATATTTATAATATTTTCTTAATTCATTTTTGCGAAAATAATATCTAGAAAGAGCAAGACAATTTATAGCTTCTTCTCTTGCAAAATCATCTGGCTGCACCACTCTTTTTCGATAAGCTTTTTTGAGCAAAGCCTCAATTTTATGGAACTCATCGCAAGTAAAATAATTATGAATTAATGTAGTAATTGTTGCTGGTGATTTAAAATTGACAAGCAATGAACGCTCTAAATATTCTGTCGACTTTTCAAAATCACAATTTTTATTACATTCAATACCCAATGAATTTAAAATAAAAACATCATTTGGAAAATCAGTATTAAAACTTAATAATTCATTTTTAATTTTATTATTATCACCTTGAATAATTAAATTTTGTAAAGAAAGAAAACGATATAAATAGGATTTATTATCAATATGCTTTTTAAGCTGCTTTAATGATTTATTTGAACTATCTGAATCACCCAAAGAAACATTCTTAATAAAATCGCCAAGAAAAATCTGCAACTTGCTACTATTAACAGAAATGGCTTTTGCCTTTCTAAGACGATAACCATTAGAAATACTTAGAACAAAATATACCAAAAAAACAATTAGCAGAACAATCAGTATTAATAAAACAAAAACTATTGTTGATTTAATCTCAATTTGATACTGACTAAGTTCAATTATCATCAGAAATTGTTCCTCAGGAACAATCCTAAAGATAAATAATAAACTAACAGAGACAAATAATATCAATGCAATTAGATTAAGCATATTATAAATTTAAATAACTTTTTATCTCGTCACAAAACTCTAATGCCTCTAGATAATTTTTAGCATTTTTAACATATTCAGCAAAATAAATAAAATTCTCAGCATCTAATAAAGATAAGTTATCTATTGATCCCTGAACTTGTCCTTCTATTAGGAATATTTCTGCCTGAGAAATTAAGTCATCATTCTCATTTGAGAAATTATCAGTTTTTCTTATTACTACGAAATCGCCAAAAAGTTTCTGGAAAATAGTATCACTATCCTTAAGAACGTTTTTGTGGTGGAACTTTTGTATATTTTTCTTTAATTCATTCAACAAGTTATTTTCACCATAAACCTTTAGGAATCCAGCACCTGATATAGACTCAATCCTAGAAATAATAAATTGATCTTGTGTAATGTTTTTTATTTTTAAAATTAATGATGAAAAATCTTGTCCCTTTTTTAAAGCATTCTCTAGATCAATAACAATTAAAACAAGTTGCTGATAATTTGGTATTTTAACACTAATTTGATTAAACTGATGTATTTTAGTTTCCAAGGCGTCAATCCGCTCATTCAAATTCTCAATTTGATTAGCAAGATTAAGTATAGTTTTAGCATCATCGTTTAAATATTCTGGTTGAGATTCTGCATTAGGATCTTTATCAACAATTTGAAAAACTTGTTCTATATCAGATTTAATCTCATCAGCGGTTTCATTATTTTGATAGGTCTTGTCTTCAATAACAGTAATATCAACTTCTGTCTCTTTAAAAAAATTCTGGTATTTATTTAGGGCAAAAAGTCCAATTAAAATAAAAAAACAAATTAAAAGTAAAATTTTAAATGTATTGCCTAAAAATACATTCTTAGGCTTTTCAGTATTTGTCATAAGTTATTACTTAAAATTATCTGCATATGATTTTTTTAGCACTAACTTCTCATGAATTTCTTCTATATTAAATTTCCAGTGTTTCTTATTAACAAAACTTATAGCATCTTCTTTTGTGTCAAATTCAAGATCAAGCTCAGAATGCATATTTTCAGCTCCAGTCCAATTCATCAAATCATAACTATATTTATCATCAAAAGTTTGGAAGCGAATTTTCCATTTTCCTAAATTGAACATACCCTGAGTCATAGCTGACTTTCTGGGTTGGTAGATAGTAACTTTAATACTTGAATCCATAATATAAAATTTTGGCTGGGATGGCAGGATTCGAACCTGCGAATGGCGGTACCAAAAACCGCTGCCTTACCACTTGGCGACATCCCAATTAGCAATGCCTAATTAAAGTAAACACTCTAAAGTTTCAAGTGTTTTATCACAAAGGATCTTTAAACTTCTATTTGTACCGTTGCCGAAACTTCAACTGCAGTATTTAGTGGCAAGCTATTACATGAAACCGCTGCTCTTGCATGCTTACCTTTCTCACCAAAAATCTCAGCAATTAGGTCAGATGCACCATTTGCAACCAAAGCCTGATCTGTAAAATTATTTTCAGAATTTACAAATATTTGCAGCATTATAACTTTTTTGACTTTATTTAAATCACCGCCACAAGCCTTATTTATTTGCGACAAGATATTGATAGCACAAATCCTAGCCGCTTTCTGCCCTTCCTCAATTGTAAGATCAGAACCTAACTTACCTTTATATTTCAGCTCGCCATTTTCCATACAAATTTGGCCAGAAATATGTAATATGTCATTGACCTGACTAAAACCTACATAATTTGCTACAGGTGTTGCTGGCTCTTGCAATACTATTTCTTGTTCTTGTAATTTTGCGTTTATAGACATATTAATACCATTAAATTTTAGATTATTTATTTCTAATTAATCTGAAACGATCTTGCAAGGAGATTATTGTAATCAAAAATTAATATTAAATGATTGATGCTTTTTTATATATTTTAGTAATTATTTTTGGGCTTGGTTTTGGCAGCTTTGCTACAATGGCAGTTTATAGAATTCCTAACAATATTCCTTGGATTTCAGAAAAGCCATTTTGCCCTAAATGTAAACATGAACTTTATTTTCGTGATTATTTTTCAGTATTATCTTTTGTTATAAACAAAGGTATCTGTAGATTTTGTCACAACAAAATTGACTTTTCCTTAGCTTATTTAATAACCGAACTTTTAATTTTAATTTATTTGTTAATAAATTATTACCTTTTTGGTTTTACAGATGCATTTATTCTGAATTCAGGTATAATAATTGCAATCTCAATCTGGAGTGTCATTTTAACAAAATCTAGCCAAAATATTGATAGTATTTTAAAAATCACATTTGTTCTTATCTGCCTAAACAAAGTAAGCATTGGTATTTCGATCACTGATTTAATTTTTCAGATATTTTTTGCATCTTTATTTGCGCTAGCAAATTGGCACTTTATTCACCTAATAAAAGGGTCCTTCCAAAACTCACTCAAATATTTAAAATTTTCTAACGAGAATCGTTTTATCAATGATGAATTTATTATTCTTAAAATAGCAATCCTAACAATATTATCCTTACATGTGTCATTTTTACACTATGCAGTATTATATTTTATCGCCTTAATATCTTTACTAATAAAAAATCATTATTTGAGATTAAGCTTTTTATCTCATTTAATAATAATCTCTAACTTACTATAAGTTATGGAGAAAATTTTTGATATTAATGCCTTAAAAAACAAACGTGATTTAGTTGCAAAATCTAAATCCAATCACAATCATTTTCTACTTGAATATATAACTCATAATATCGATGAAAGATTCAATAGCCTAGGCATTGAGTTTGAAGATATTTTGCTAATTGGTTTAATGTCAGATAAGTTGGTTCAAAATTTAGCAGACAAAGCTAAAAATAATTTTTGTATAACTGACATTTCGCAAGGCCTAATCGATAACTACACTAAATATAACCAAGCCTTATATGACAATGAAATAATTTATTCGAAAAATAAATTTGACCTAATCTATAGCTTTCTTGACCTTCACCATATTAATAAAATACCAGAGCATTTAGCTTCAATTAAGCATATACTTAAACCCGATGGAATATTTATGGGCTGTTTTTTTGGTGAGGAAAATCTAAAAAATTTAAGACTTGCGTTTCAAAAAGCAGATAAAGAAACAATATCTCCAAAATTTTTTCCACAAATAGAAATTAAAACTGCAGGTAATATTCTACAAAAGTCTGGTTTTGCCGAACCTATTACTGACATAGACAAAATCAACATTACATATTCTAAACTTAACACCTTTTGCAAGGATATTAAAAATATTGCTGAAACAAATATCCTTATTAGAAGAAACAGCTTTATAACTAATAGAAATTTCATCAAGGATACTGAAAAGCTAATGCTGAACCAAGCAAATGAATTCGACGTAGAAGTTCAAATAATTAACTTCATTTGCTACAATAAAAATACTTAGTTATTTTGCTAAAGTTACCTTGTTACCTTCAAAACTATATGAAGAAAATAGTTGCAAGAAACTAATGCCAAGTAAAGAACCAGACATATCACCATCATTCACTGAAGCTCTAACATTCTCAAAAACCAAATTTCCTATAATTACCCTTGGTAAGATTATAGAAGCACCTCTTACCGATCCATTAGCGGTATTATATATTTTATTATAATTGAGTCTATTTGGATCAAAACCTAGCTTTCTTGCATCATTTTTTGATAAAACAATATCACTTGCTCCAGTATCAAGCATAAATTTGATAGTCACATTATTAATGTCTGCATTAATATAAAAATGATTATCATTTGCGGCAAAAAAAACTAACTTGTCTTCTAAATATTGCGCCTTGCCTGGAACTAAATGTGCCATCAAACGATTATTTAAAAAAACATCTTGATAACTTATTATAACAAAACCAACAAAGAAAATACCAAACCAGATCAACAAATATTTGAATTTTGTTATAATGATTTTTTTTGATTCTGAAAAGATCGGTAATATTAGATATAAGATAAATAATCCAGAAATTGCCAATTCTAATGATGCTGGTTTAACAGCATAAACAATTATCAAAAAAGCAATTAAAGCAAAAACTGGAAAAAATAATTTCATTGAAAATATTAGATATTTTGATCATCATAAACAATTATATTAAATTTAACTAGCTGTAAAATTTTTTCATGAAACAACTTATTCTTTTTTCTTACTTAATTTTGAGTTTTTTAATTCTCAATTCTTGTGAATCAAAAGATGAAGAAATGTCTGAATTTCAACTCATCACACAAAAAAACAATAAGATAATTTTCAACTCCCCCTCAAGTGATGCTAGATTATACCTGTATGAAACATGCCAAGAAGCTGGTGCTACTGTTAGTTTCTTTAAAAATGGTTGCGCTAATTATTGCTCTGCTCTTGAAATACCAGAAATGCCAATTTGCACACAAGCTTTAACTAAATCATGCCTATGTCCTGAATCCATGTGTTATGACAAGGATCAGAACATTTGTAGAAGACCAAGAAATATAAGGTGATTGCGTAATTATTTTTGATGAAAAAATTGCGATAACTTTTCCATAGCTCTAACCTCAATCTGACGGACTCTTTCTTTTGAGATATTATATATATTACTTATTTCATCTAAAGTTAAAGGTTGATCAGTCAATCTGCGATTTTGTATTATATATTGTTCCCGATCATTTAATGAAGACAATGCATCACGAAGCATCTCAAGTTTGTTAGCTTGATCCTGATTTTTAATACAGATAAGCTCCTGATTATCAGATTCATCAGCTATCAAATCAATTAACTCCTCCGTTTCATCTTCAGAAACTTTATCGTTTAAATATACATCTGCATTAGATAAACGAGCATCCATCTCTTTTACATATTTCTCATCAACACCTAACTCTTGAGCTATCAACAAAGAATCTTGAACATTTGAAGTAAGTCTATTCTCATCATAGAGCCTTAATTTCTGCTTAACTTTAGCCAGATTAAAAAATAACTTCTTTTGCAATGAGGATGTACCAATTTTAACCAGTGAGATTGATTTTAAAATATAATCTTGGATATAAGCTTTGATCCACCACATTGCATAGGTAGATAGTCTATAACCTTTACTTACATCAAATTTTCTTACTGCCTGCATAAGACCTAAATTACCTTCACAAATAAGATCCATCATAGAAAGGCCATAATTTCTATAACCTAAAGCAATCTTAGCAACTAATCGCAAATGTGAAGTAACAAGCTGTTCTGCATCTTTAATATTGCCACTCTGGTATGATAACGCCAAACTCTTTTCTTCCTCTTCAGATAAAAAAGGAAAGGCATTGATCTTATTTAAATAAGAATGAAGATCCGATTCTGACGATATGATTGGTAAATAATTTGTCATAAAATCAAAAAATTTTCCTTAATATAGCAGAAAACTAGCAAAAGTCAAACCCATAAAGACTTTCTATTACTAGTAATAGTAGAGAAATTTAATTATTTTTCAGAAATCTTGCAATATCCAATGCGCCATAGCTAAAAATCCCATCACAGCCAGCACGCTTACACGCAATAAGAGATTCAAATAGTAGTAGAGTATAATTATCAGCTATACCATTTTTCTCAGCAAATTTTAGCATTGCATATTCGCCACTAACTTGATATGCAAAAATAGGTAATCTTGTATTTTGCCTTATCTTATTAATAACATCCAAATAAAAGCTAGCAGGTTTGATCATAAGCATATCAGCACCTTCTGTAACATCTAACCCCGCTTCAATCAGTGACTCACGTGAATTCCTATAGTCCATTTGATACGTCTTTTTATCACTAGATAAATTTATTTTAGAACCAACGGCATCTCGAAAAGGTCCGTATAAATTTGACGCATATTTTGCTGCATAAGATAAAATCATAATATTATGAAAATTATGATCTTCAAGTGCCTGTCTAATTAACTTTACTCTACCATCCATCATATCTGATGGCGCAATAATGTCGGCACCACTTTCTGCCTGAACTAATGATTGCTTCACTAAAATTGCTATAGTTTCATCATTTTGAATAATATTATCCATAACAATTCCGTCATGACCCTTAATATTATATGGATCTAAAGCAACATCAGCGATCAAACCAAGATCAGGAAACCTTGCCTTAACAGCTCTTAATGTTCGGCATATTAAATTATCAGGATTATAACTTTCAGCACAATCATGTGTTTTAAGCGATTTATCAACATATGGAAAAAGAGCAACGGCTCTAATACCTAATTTCACAGCCTGATCTAATTCGAAAAGCAAATTATCAATTGAATATCTAAAAATGCCTGGCAGTGATTCTATCGGCTCTTTTTTATCATTACCATCAACAACAAAATAAGGTTGTACTAAATCATTCGTAGTTAAATTATGCTCTGCAACAAGATCACGAATCCAAGAGGACGATCTGGTTCTTCGCATTCTATTATATGGGTATGATAGGCTCATATAAAAATAAAAAAAACAATCTTAACAAAAAACAACGATGTTTTCAAGCAACATTTCTAAAGAAAATCAATAAACATAGAAATATGTATATAATACATCTCTGGTAAAATGAATTAATAAAAACAAAGCAATCATAGAGAGATCAATACCACCCATTGAAGGTATATAGACCCTAATTTTTCTAAGAACTGGTTCAATGATGCCAATAAGAAATCTATTAACCCTGACAACAAACTGGTTATATTGATTTACAATATTAAACATCAACAAATAATACATAATAATATAAACAATTAAAAGAAAAGAATATATTGAAAGTATTGATGATATTAGATTGATAAAAGGATTAAGATTAATCATGCTTCATATTATAATTTTGCTATTAATATAATTATTTGGAAATTTTCGACAATAATTTAGTTATTTTTTCTGTAATTAAAGGATCCATCTCCATCTTTTCTCCCCACTCTCTTTTTGTTTCAGGATAAATTTTATTAGTTGCATCAAACCCCATCTTAGAGCCCAAACCTTCTTCAATAGAGGCGAAATCAAGATAATCAATAGGTGTATTTTCGATAATAGTAACATCTCGACAATAATCCATTCTTGTCGAAATTGCCCAATTTACATCTTTCCAACATCTAACATCAATATCATCATCAACTATTATTACAAATTTTGTGTAGGTAAATTGACGTAAAAAACTCCAGACACCCATCATAATTCTTTTTGCATGTCCAGCATAGGATTTTTTGATAGAAACTATTGCTGTTCGATATGAACAAGCTTCTGGCGGAAGATAAAAATCAACAATTTCAGGAAATTGTTGCCTAATAATTGGCGTAAACATTAAATTCATTGCCTCGCCTAAAATTGACGGCTCATCAGGTGGCCGCCCTGTATAGGTTGATAAATAAATAGGTTTTTTACGCATTGTTATTGCAGAAACAGTAAAAACTGGAAATTTTTCTACAGAATTGTAATAACCAGTGTGATCACCAAAAGGCCCTTCATCAGCATATTCAGATAGCGAAATTGTTCCTTCCAATATAATCTCCGCATTGGCTGGAACCAAAATATCAACAGTTTTACATTTTACTAAATCAACTCCCGAACCTCGAAGCAAACCAGCAAACTTATATTCAGAAAGATTATCTGGTACCGGGCTAACTGCAGCTAGAATTGTACCAGGGTCCGCACCAATCGCAATCGCGGCAGGAAAAGATTCGGTTTTATCTTTAGACCATTTTTGAAATTGCATAGCACCACCTCTGTGTTTCAGCCAGCGCATAATCATTTTATTTTGACCAATCTGCTGCATTCTGTAAATACCCAGATTATAATCATCAGTTTTATCCTCCTTGGGTTTTGGACCTTTAGTAATAACAAGCGGCCATGTCATTAGTGGTCCAACATCTTTTGGCCAACAGGTTTGAATTGGTATTTCATCAAGATTTATATCTTCACCTTTTAAAACCACTTCCTGACAAACAGCTTTTTTCTTAATCACCGGCTTCATAGTCAGAAGCTTTTTGGCCAAAGGTAACATTTTAAGAGCTTCCTTAAAGCCAGCAGGAGGAATGGGCTGACGTAATATAGCAAGCTCAGTACCAATTTTCTTAATTCCATCTATATCAGTACTCATACCTTTTGCAACCCTATCAACAGTACCAAATAAATTTACTAAAACTGGGATATTAGATTTTTTGCCATTATGGATAACATTATTTAGTAAAAGCGCTGGTCCACCCTTACGCAGCATTTGTTTATGAAGCTCAGTAATCTCGTATTTAGTATCAATAGCTTCATTAACTTCAATTAATTGATCTGATTTCTTTAGTAAATTTAAGAAATCTCTTAATGATTCATACATAATTTTCGTCAAATTTCTTGCTCATGATTTATAATACATTTCGAAAGATTAGCAAGATTTTTAGCTTAGCTAGTTTTTTAAAATAAAATGCACTTGAACATTATTAATAATTATGTTTATGAATGTTAACAACTTTTTAAAGTTAGAGACATGAACAAATTATCACTTTTTTCCATAGCATTTTTCATTATTTTTTCTTGCACATCTAAAAATGATGATCCCACAACTGAAGTAAAAAAAGAAATAACAAAAGCTGAAAATGATTCTAATAAAATTATTGAAAAAGTAAAAATCTCAGTTGCTAAAACTTTTACTAAAGATGATTCAAACATAGAAGTTGATAACATATATTTTGCTTTTGACAGTTTTCAACTCTCTGAAGATGCACAAAAAAGTTTAAAACCTCTTGTAAAATTTTTAAAAGAAAATTCTCAATCAACTATTACTATTTCTGGTCATTGTGATTCAAGAGGAACTAAAGACTATAATTTAATTCTTGGTGAAAAAAGAGCTTTAGCTGTTAAAAACTTTTTAAAAGCCCAAAATATTAAGGCCGATAGAATTGAGACCATCAGCTTTGGTGAGGAAAAGCCTATAAAATTTGGTGAAGATAGTTATTCTTACAAAGCTAATAGAAGAGCTGAAATTACTATTAACTAGTTCTTGTGAAAATTTTTAAAGTTATTTTTCTTACATCAATATTTTTAAGCTCTATAGCTCAGGCAGAGAATGCAGTTATAGAATCTATAGATGAGTATAATTATAGCGATAAAGATATAGCAATCCTAAAGCTTGAAACAAAAATCAAAGATCTTGAGGTTGAAATTAACGAGCTAAAAGATAGATTTGAGCAAATAGAATATCTTCAAAAAAAAGTAATAGATATTGTTGGCGAATCCGAAGAGGAAGCTGAAAACATATTTACTAAAAAAGCCAAGCTAGCAGAATATCAATACGCTTACAATCAGATCATTGATAATAATTTTGATAGATCTGAAAGAGCATTCGATTTGTATTTGGAGAAATACCCAAATGATGAGAAAATTGGTGAAATTTATTTCTGGAAAGGCGAAATTAGCTATAAGAGAAAAAATTATACTGACGCACTTGAAAATTACTTAATCTCATATCAAAGATACCCAAATAATTCTCGATATTTAGATTCATTATTTAAGATGTCGATTGTATTAGGTCTACTTGGCAAAGCTAATGAGGCCTGCGAAGGTTTTACTTTACTTGTAAACAACCAAACCTCTATTACCGAATCTCTAAGAGCAAAAGCATTAGAAGAAGCCGTTCAGCTTGGCTGTATCAATAATTAAAATTGTCAAAATTTCAGATTTCTGTTAGAATGAAATTATACATTTATTTTAGAAGGATCATGAAAAAAAATATTATTATAACTTCATTGCTTGCAGCAATCATTGTCATTACCACTGTTTTAATTACAATAAAAGATAAAATTACCAAATCGAAATCAGATCATATGATATGGTCTTATCAGGGAGAAACGGGGCCAGAACATTGGTCGAAACTTTCTAAAAAATTTGCGATATGTGAATCAGGAAAAAGCCAATCACCAATAAATATAAAAACTAATGATTTAATAGCCGTCGAATCAAATCGATTGGCAATTGATTACAAACCAACGACATTAGCAATAGTAAATAATGGACATACTATTAAAATTTATTATCAATCAGATAGCTATATCTCTGTTGGTCAAGAAACATATAAATTGAAAGAGTTTCACTTTCATACACCAAGCGAACATACAATTAATGATGTAAATTTTCCAATGGTTATACATTTAGAACATGAAACAAAAGATGGAAAAATCACAGTTACAGCTGTTTTTGTAGTAGAAGGAGAAACAAATTCAACTATAGCAAAAATTATTGAAAATATGCCAATGCAGGCTGGGCAAAAAGTTGTAAAAAATGATGTATTAATAAATGCATCAGATTTGTTACCAAAGCAAGGTTCATTTTATCAATTAAGAGGATCTCTAACCACACCTCCATGTACTGAAAATGTTTTATGGAATATTTTGGAAACTCCGATAACATTATCAAAAGAACAAATTGAAACGTTTAAATCTGTTATGGGGCATAATGCAAGACCCGCTCAAGATTTAAATGATAGAAATGTTTTAGATATTAAAACTAAATAACATTTAAACCAAAAATGATCGAAATTGGCAAAACCAATAATCTTGTTATAATTAAAAAAGTAGATTTTGGTGTTTATCTTACAGATGACGAGTATAGTAAAGAGGTTCTACTACCTAGAAAATATGTTCCAAAAGATGCCAATATTGGCGATAGCATTGATGTATTCGTTCATCTAGATTCAGAAGATCGTATTATTGCAACAGCCGAGATACCTTTTGCTGAAGTAGGACAAGTTGCACATCTTAAAGTCACCGACCTTAGTAACTTTGGTGCATTCCTTGATTGGGGGCTTACGAAAGAGCTTCTTGTGCCATTTAAAGAGCAAAGGACTCCGATGCTTAAAGACAAATCATATAGTGTTTTTATTTTCCTGGATGCTTCTGGGAGAATTTCTGCAAGCAGCAAATTAAATAGATATTTAATTGAAGAAAATAATGGAGAATTTTATGAAGATCAAAAGGTCGACCTCCAAATTGCTAGCAGAAGTCCAATTGGCTATAAAGCAGTAATAAATGGTACTCATCTAGGCCTGATTCATAATAGCGATTTATTACAACCAATTAAACTTGGTCTTAATATATCTGGTTATATTAGGAAAATTCGTGATGATGGAAGAATTGATTTATCATTACAAAAGCGCGGTATTGATGTTGTCAATGATCTAGCAGACGAAATTATTGCGCATATTTCAAATGAAAACAATATCAAACTTAATGACAAAGCATCTCCTAAAGAAATTTATGATATTTTTAAAGTGAGCAAAAGTAACTTCAAAAAGGCAGTAGGCAAATTGCTAAGTGACAAAAAAATTATTATTGAGGCTAACATTATTAGGCCTATAAGCTAATATTATCAGAGGGTAATGATTTTTTTGTGACGCAAATAAAATAGTTTTTTTATTATTTTTTTATCACGATATTTTGGCTTTAGCGCCTCCTCATATATACTTAGCTGGTTCTGATATCTTGGTAGAATTTGAGCATTATTTGCTGGCAACTCTAGATCAGTTTTAAAATCAATAATTTCAACAGAATCATCATTCTCAATTATTTTATCAATTCGATAAAGTTGTGACTTATATATTACCTCAATTTCAGAAAGGGTATTTCGATTAAAAATATAAGAAAATTTTAACTCCTCATGAATTTCCATTAAATTATTCTTAAAAAACTCGATATCCTCTTTTGCAATTAAATAGTCATAATCTTTCAATGACTTTTCGATATAATCAAACCTATGTTCTTTTTTAACAAATTGTAAATCATCCAATATATTATGAACTATTGTTCCTAAGGTAGTTTGATAATTATCTTTTTTTTGCACCTCATCTCTTAGCAATTCTTCATTGGGTATTAACACTTCATCAACAGCCCGATCTAGAAGCTTTTCACATTTTAAGTTAGTAATAGTAAAACCATTAGTTGAAATATCGTCTTGAGAGATATTATGTTTGATTGCAAGCTCACTAACTAAAATGTCATAAAGACTAGAGTTAACTATGGAACTACCTTGGCCTGCAATGATAAGAACATCTTTGGCTCTTGTAAGAGCAACATAATTAAGCCTTTGAAATTCATTTTCTAACCTTTGATGAAACTCATCCAAAATATAAGATTTTTCTGTAAATGCTCCAGAACCAGACGTAAATAAAAAATTATCATCAGTAAAATATAGCTGTTCTTTATTTTTAGTCACTTTACTATTGCTATCAGCAAGAATCACAATCGGAGCCTCCAACCCTTTAGAACCATGTATTGTCATTAATCTCACTGAATTATCTGAGATATTATTCTTTATCACCTTCTCATGTCTTATTAAGGCAACATATACTTCATGATAAGATTTACCATAACATTCCTGAAACTCATTAATCAAAGATAAAATATGACCAAGTCTTAATTTACTATCACCAGCAAATTCCTGCTCGTAAGCCAAAAAAAGATTATACTCATAGGCAATATTTAAACAAAAATCATATGGAGCTAAAAACTGACTTTTTTTTACGATATTGGCTAGAATCAACTTAACATCTTCTGTCCATGGCAAAATACCTGATTTAATAACATCATAATAAGATGTATAATTTTTGTCACTATCTCGTACTGAAACAATTTTCTCTAATTGCTGATCGTTAAATTTAATTAATGGTGATTTTAATAAACAGGCAAGATTATAATCATCATTTGGCATATAGCTAAATCTTATTAACGCCTTAAAATCCAAAAAGATAATATCATCATCAATAGATTTTATACCGTCAATCGAAACAGTTATACCAGAATCTGAAAGAGCTTGATATAAATCATAGAAAAACTGACTACGCCTTGGCAACAAAATCAAAACATCTTGATATCTAACATTGGCACCAGTCGAAGCTAGCACAATATCATTTGTTACTAAATATTTTATTTCATGAATGATACTATCAGTTTGCTGAACAAAATTTGAGTTCGATGTTACTGGCACAATAGGAAATTCTAATTTATACTCGTCAGATTTTGATCTTTTATTTTCAATAAAAGGCAATAATTTAAACATAAATTCAGATTGCCTATTGGCAAAATGATCAAGCTCAATATCGAACTGAGTTAAAGCATCTTTAACTTTGCTATGCTGACAGAATAAATTTACAACATCGATCAGACCTTGGCTAGTTCTATAGGATTTCACTAAATCTATTTTGTGAAAACCAGAATTTAAATTTTGAAAAGAATTTGCTAATTCTTCATATTTCTCTTTAAATAATTCATGCCTTGCACCCTGAAACCCATATATAGATTGTTTCTCATCGCCAACAATAAATAAAGTTTTATCAATGCCTCCAGCCAAATAATCCTCATACAAAAAATGAATAATCTCCCACTGCAGTTTTGATGTATCCTGAGCCTCATCTACAAGAATATGTTTATATTTAGTTAATACATAATTAACATTGTTATTATTGCTTAGAATCATTAAAGCTTTAATTAATATATCCTCAAAATCGACAAGATTATGCTCTTGCTTATGCTGCTGATATTGATCAAGTAGTATTACCGCAATCTCCATTAATGATTTATTTATTTTAAAAGCATCTATTCGAGCAAATAACTCTGTAAGTCTTAAATATTCATTTGCTAAATTTTCTAATTCTAGAAATTCATCAGCTAAACCCATTGTCGCTTTAGTAAAAAACTTACTACGTTTTATACCTTGCTTAGTACAGAAAAAATCTTGCAAACGACTAAAGCTTTTAATGATAGATAAATCA
>JAYOLW010000007.1:51622-78162 GCA_038120515.1 Rickettsiales bacterium
GATAAATCATCATTAAAATTTAGGCTTTTGATTAAATTAAATTGTTTTAGATCTGTTTTACTAACTTTATCAGATTTAATTTGTTCAATAATTTTGAATAAATTAATTAGTTTATTCGATAATAAAAATTGCTTCTTTAGCTCAAATATATCTGGCAATAACTCTGGAAGATTTAAAAGATTATGTAACAATTTAAGCTGATTATCTAAAGTTTTAGCTTTAAATAGTAGATACAAAATATTAGTTCGTGCTTCTGTAATTAATTTTAGATGCTCAGTTAAAGACTCAAGAGATAGAATTGATGCCAGAAAATTTAAATTCTCTTGAAGCTCAGCATTGGCGTATATTTTATTTGTTATATCAGCAAGAATCTTTTGTGCCTTAATATTACTCATCACTTCAAAACCTGGCCGTAATCCAGCTTCAAAAGCAAATTGTTTTAAAAGCTCAAGCGCAAAACTATGAATGGTATGGATTTGGAAATTAGTTTTACCAAGTAAAATATCAGACTGTATTTTAGCCAAATTATCCAAATGACTTTGCTGTATATCAGTTCCAAGCAAGTCTTTTATCGATCTTTTTTGCTCTTTTTGATCAAGAGTTAATAAATTAAAAATATTTTTAATGATTCTAGCCTTAATTTCAGCAGCTGCATTATTTGTAAATGTTATAGCTAGAATTTCTTTTGGATTTGCACCAGCTAAAATAAGAGCAGTAATTCTATCAATTAAAATTTTTGTTTTACCAGAACCAGCATTGGCAGAAATAAAAAAAGAATGATCCGGATTGCTCGCTTTCATAAAACTTTAAAATCTAGATTTGTTATGTAAATTTATTGGTTAGACCATTTACCCTTCTCATCTTGTAACCAAAATTTCGTGTTTTTCGGTTTAGCTAATTTTTCAGATTCATATTTTGCTTTAAATATTTTTGCTGAATTATTATCTTCATCAAAAACATATATTACTTTTTTAAATTGTTGAGCTAGTTCATCACTAACTTCTTGCTTGGCGATTAGAATCTCTGAGTTATTAATATTTTGGTTCTTAGCAGTTATAAGTAAATATTTATAATATTCCTCACTATCATTTTCTGTACCATGAGGCAAAAATTTATTAGTAGAGAAACTCCAAAATAATTCATCATATTTTTCTACCTCCTCAGCTTCGACAATAAAGATCATAGGCTTTTTTAAAGTAGAATAAATCTTAAATAATAATGATGGTATTATTTTATCAATTGGAGACTTTGATATTTGATAAAAGCTATAACTGGTCATTTTACTATTTTTTTCTCTTACGTTTTAGTTCTTTATAAACCTCAATGGTTTTTTGCTGCATTAATTCTATGGCAAAATTTTCATTGATATGCTTGATTGCAGCTTTTTTTATCATATTACGTTTTGTTTTTGTCAGATTTATAACTTTTTTAATCTTGCTTGCAAGCAATTCAGGATTATTTGGCTCAACCAAAAAACCGGTTATTTCATCAATGACCGTCTCTTTTGCACCACCATGATTTGTTGCAATGATAATTTTACCCATTGCACCAGCTTCTACCATCACTCTACCAAAAGCTTCAGGCCTAGTACTTGATGATATAATTAAATTTGCAATATGATATAAATTATGAATGTCACGAACATTATCATGAATAGCTATTTGACCAGAAAGACCATACTGATTTATTAAATCATATAACTCTTTGACAAATTTTGGTGATTTCAATTTGTCACCTAAAATAATACAATAGAAATTTTCATTTTTAATTTTTGCCAGTGCCTCAATTAAAATTTCCTGACCTTTCCATCTTGATAACCGACCTGGTAGCAAAATAATATGCTTATCTTCAGGAATATTCCATTCAGAATTATATTTTACTACTTGATCAATACTAACCTTGTTCGGATCAAAATGGCTCAAATCCACACCTCTGTAAATTTTACGAATTTTCTTTTTATCTACACCATATTGCTTAATCATATGATCAGTAATAAAATCTGAAATTGATATTACAAGATCAGCTTTAGTCATAATCGAATTGTATTTTTTCTTAAGAAAAGAAGTTCCAGAATAAACACCATGAAAAGTTGTTAAAAACTTGGTATTAGTTTTTAGACATGCGTAATAAGCACTCCAAGCCGGAACTCTTGACCTTGCATGCACAATATCTACTTGCTCAGTTTTGATAATTTTAACTAATTTAGATATATTTCGCCAAATTTTAAATGGATTCTTTGAAGCAACATCAAGATTAATAACTTTTGTTCCATTTTTTTTAAGTTTTGACTCTAAGATTCCACCTTTTGTGACTACAATTGATTTAAAGCCTTCTTTTATAATTGCTTCAGAGATTTCGATAGTGCCACGTTCAATACCACCAGAATTCATAGTTGGTACTAACTGCATAATTGTTAGACTTGATTTATTTACCATTGCTTGTAGAAATTTGGAAAATTTTTAGACAATTTATATGAATTTTCATAGAGTTCAAGATGGTAATATAGCTTATAACCAAGTCGTCGGCAATAAATTTGATCTAGTGTTTTTAAGCGGTCTAAAATCTGACCGTATGGGTACTAAAGCAATGCTTATTGAACAATTTGCTACAGAGTATGGTCTTGGCTCAATTAGATTTGATTATCTAGGCCATGGCGACTCAGAAGGTAAATTTACTGATTTTGGTATTAATGACTGGCTTGAAAACACATTAAGTATTATAGATAACATCACAAGAAACCCAGTAATTCTTATTGGCTCAAGTCTTGGAGGTTGGCTTGCTTTACTTGCAACTCTTAAACGACCAAAAAAAATTGCAGGCCTAATAACTCTTGCTGCAGCCCCAGATTTTACTGAAGATTTAATGTGGGACTTATTTGACGAAAAAGCTCAAAATATTATCAATAATGATGGTATTTATAACCTACCTGCAGATGATTGTGATGGCGAATATCCAATTACCAAAAAACTTATAGAATCAGGACGAGATAACTTATTACTCAGGGATAATAAAATCTTAAATATTAACATCCCAACATATTGCATTCATGGTCAGAAAGACAAAGATGTGCCTTATGAAACATCTACCAAAATTTTTAGCAGACTAAAAACCGAAAGAAAAAAGTTAATTTTAAGAGTAAATGGTGATCATAGATTATCAAGTGAACCAGATCTAAGGGTTTTATGGTCAGTTCTTGAAGATTTTATAAATAACAAAGCCAAAAACTAAACTTTAGGTTCTAGCTCTAATACTTTAAACAACTCTCCCATTTGATCTTTAGCAGTTAGACGATTAAATGCTAAATCTAATTTTTCTATCACAGCTACCTCTTTCCCAGCCTTACAGGCTTCAAATCTCTGCCTTATTCCTAAAGACAAAAGAAACTCACCCTGATTATTGATACGATAACTACAGTTACCTTCTTTTAAACTGTCAATAATTGCCTTAAAATTAACTAAATATGTTAAATCTTGATCGCCTATATTGGCAAAAATATTTTGATATTTATGATCCTTTAGTGCCTGAATAGTAGGCTGAAAATTATATTCCGTATAACCATAATCAATTATCACAGCTCGTGAATTTGTTGTTTCGACGAAATCTACAATTTGTTTGATCAGATTAATTGTACTTATTGATAACTCAAAAATATCACCATCTTGATTTTGCGTCTTTACAAAATTACGAATAGTTGAACATATAGAGGATTTCTCGAGGCAAAAATGGAACATTTCTGAAAAATCAATTTTTCTTTCAAACCATTGACCTTTCTGATATTCGAATTGCTGCATTGGCAAGCAATCAAGCAATTCATTAGATATTATAAAACTTGGCTTTAACGGTATTTGCGAGAATTCATTATAATGATTAATTGTAATCTTAAACTCTGCCAAATTTTCTTGCTGTATCTTTCTAAGACTTGAACTGATTTCTACCATATGAATAGTAATCTTGTTAAAGAAATCCGGAAATTTGCTAAATACTCTTAGCATGTCTTGCATAAGAACGCCTCTTCCAGGGCCTAATTCTATTATTTGCAAGTCCTTAACACCTTGAAAGTAATGTAAACAATAAAGCGCAATCACCTCACCAAAACCTTGCGATATCTCTGGACTTGTTATGAAATCACCTAACTTCCCAACTGGGTTTTTAGTTACATAATATCCAAATTTTGTATCAAATAGACATATTTGCATAAACTCGCCAACAGAAATTGGTCCATTTATATTAATGTTGTTAATAATTTTATCTGATAATTGATCAGTCATATAATTTTACAATTTAGTAAAATAATTATCTTTTTTTACGATCATGAAGATACCCAATCCGATCATTGGCAGAGATAAAATTTGTCCCATCGTAACAAAAGAAAATAAATAACCTATATGCTGGTCAGGGACCCTAAAAAACTCAACAATTATACGTGAGATACCATAACAAATCATAAAAGTTGCAGCTAACCTACCTGGTTGCTCACGAAAAGACTTCATATTAACCAAATAAAGTAACACACAAAAAGTAACCCCACCCTCAAGAGCAGCCTCATATAATTGGCTAGGATGTCTTGGTAGCTCTCCTCCTCTTGGAAAAATCACACCAAAAGATGATGTTGTAACTTTACCATATAATTCGCCATTAATAAAATTAGCAATTCGGCCTAGACCAATACCAACTGGTGTTGCACAAGCGAGAAAATCCATATTTCTTAAAAAACCATTTTTTTCTTTTTTACTATGGAAATAAACCGCAAGAGTAAAACCTATGAGACCACCATGAAACGACATACCGCCTTGCCATACATATAAAATCTCTAACGGATGAAAAATGTAATAAGAAAAATTATAAAACAAAACATAACCAAGCCTTCCACCAAGAATTATACCAAGGATCACTTTAAAACTTAAATCATCTAACTGTTTGTTTGAAAATAATTTCAAGCTAAACTTCTTGTCTAAATATGACATATAAACAACACCAAACACAATGCCAACTATATATGCCATCGAATACCATTTTATTGATATAGGACCAAGAGTGAACATATTGGGATCAAAATCTGCAACTATCATAAGAAAAAGACATCAAGAGTGATAAAAAATTCAAGAAACCCTATCATTGAAAAGAATAAATGAAAGAGACCTATTTTAGTTATATAAAATTTATTTTTTTTATAGATAATATTCAGTTTTTACTATAAAAAATCATATGTGATTTTATTTGGAACATAAAATTGAGATATCAAACATATTTATATATTATTATCATCTTTTTATCATTGCATAATACTCTATATGCAAAATATGAAGATATTGTTGATAGTGAAGATTTAAAATGTCTCAAAGAAGTTGATCAAAATATAATCAGAGGCAAATATACAGATGCTTTAATAAAAGCTAATCTTTGTAATGATCATGCTATTAAACTACTTTCTCAATGGTTAATTATTAACAAAGATGACTATTTTTCGCTCGATAGCCTTTTAAATTTCCAAAAAATAGCAAATAACATCCCAGCTCCATACAATCTGCAAGAAAGATTTTATAACGCAGCCAGAGATAGTGATGTAAACTCAGAAGATATTTCGAAATTATTTGATAATAACACTTATAGTTTAGAAGTAGTTGAAAAATTTATCAGATTAAATCGCTACAATAATAACATTTCACCTCAGGAAGAAAAAAAATTAATTCAACAAAGCTGGATCAAAGGTAATCATAGTTTTAAAGATTTAAAAACATTTGTCGAAATTTATAAAAACTTTTTGACCGAAGAGGATTTAATTTCAAAATCAAATCAATTGCTTAGCCAAGGTGACATTAAAAATGCAAATTATTTAGCATCTCATATTAGAAATCAGGATTACAAAAAATATATTAAGACAGTCTTAAGCTTTCATAGTAAATCTCGAACATCATTATCATTATTAAAAACCTTACCACAACAATATGAAAATGATGAAACACTGATTTATTATATTTCGTTATATTACCATTCCAAGAACCAAGATAGCAAAGTCACAGGTTATTTATTAAATTTACCTGAACAACTTCAATCACCCAATCGTTTAACTTTAATTAAGATCAGAAACGCTCGTTATCATATTGAAAAAGGTAATTACGAGACAGCATATAAATTATTACAAAATCATAATATCAAAGCTGGAAGTTCAGACTTTGCAGATATAGAATGGCTTTCTGGATGGATCGCACTTAGATTTTTAAACAAACCTGAGGCTGCAATAAAGCATTTTTCTGATATGTATAACAATGTTGGGTATGCAATTAGCTTATCAAGAGCATCATATTGGCTTGGCAGAAGTTATAAAGCATTTGGCGATATCATTTCAGCTAGCAAATGGTTTAAGATCTCAAGTGGTTATAGCACTACATATTATGGACAAATGGCTTTAATGGAAGATACTCAAGGATTTCAGATATCTCTGCCTAAATTAGAAACCTATAGTAACAGTGAACTTAAAATCAGAATAGACAACAATATAGCGCTTCGTTTAAGCATTTACCTTCAATATTTGGGTTATTCAAACGAGGCCTACAGTTTTGCTAAATATGTAATTGAAAATAATATTATTAATCAAAATCTCTTTCTCTATTTAGCAATTTACAAAAAAACTGATGATCACAGATTTATCACTAAAGTGTCTAGATTTGCAACTCGTAAAAACATTATCACGACATCTAATTATCCAGTCATTGAAGATATTGATTTTAAAAATAAAGCCTTAGCTTTTGCTATAATTAAACAAGAAAGCGGATTTAATGACAAAGCTATTAGCAGTAAAGGCGCAATTGGATTTATGCAATTAATGCCTGAAACCGCCAAAGATGTATCTAAAATGTTAAATTTGAAATATAGTTATAATAGATTAAAAAATGATCAGGAATATAATTTAGAGCTGGGAAGTTATTACATAAATCATCTGCTAAATCAGTTTGATAATTCTTTTATACTTGCTGTTGCTGCTTATAATGCCGGGCCTGCAAATGTCAAAAAATGGATTAATCGTAATGGCGATGTTAGACAATTTAAAAACATCTATGAGATTATTGATTGGGTTGAAAAAATACCATATCCAGAAACCAGAAATTATGTGCAAAGAATTCTCGAGAATATGATAATTTACTTGCATTTATTGGAACAATAAAAATCCCGATCCTAATATCACAGAATTAATAATTATTAATAAAATTAATTTAGTAAAAACAATGCTAAGTAAACTAATATTGGCAATTTTATAATTAACGAAAACGCCATTTTTAGTATCTATTTTTAAAACTGCAAAACTATGCAAAGTAATAATTAATAAAATTAAGATACCAGATAATTTAGTATTATTATTTAAAACAAAATAATTAATCAGCATTGCAAACACAAAAACTAGATGAAAGCCAAAAAAGTTTAATTTTTGTCCAGCATAATTTTTTAGATCATAGGATAATAGCTCAATTAGCATAAGGAAAGTCCCCAAGATTTATTTTGTTATTAATAACTTCTAATTGCTGATCTGATTGATTCATTATGATAATACCTCCTTCATCTGACCTTACTTTAATCATATCAGATAGCTTCTTATGTATTGGTTGTGGTAAATTCTGAAAAGGCTCATTTAAATACCAAATAGGTTTTGGATCAAGAATTAAACGTGATAATATTACTGATTGTCTCTGAGATTGATTTAGAGTGATAAACTTACGGTCTGCAATATCATCAAGCTCAAAAAAATAAAATGCAGTATCAATTAACAATTCATTTCCATAAATACCAGACCAAAATCTTACATTTTCTAATACTGTCAGATGTTCTTTAAAACCATGCAATTCCTGATCGATATAATGAATATCATTAAAATATTGTTGCTTAGACTCTTTGATGTTGCTTTGTTTAATTAATATTTGACCAGTGAAATGTTTGTTCAGCCCAGCAAGTGACTTGAGGAAAAGGTTACGAATATTTTTATCTAAACCAACAATATTGGTAACTGAACATTGAAAAAAACTACAAGATAAATCATGTACATATTTATTTGATTTTATCTCTAGGCAAAAATTTTCAATGGTCAGCATATTAAAGACGAAATTTAAATATCAGAAATATTGTTAATTATGTTTTTATGATTAAGTGTCTAATCAAAGACCCATTAATTTGTAAATGAAAATGACACAAAATCCATATATAAAAGCATTATCTGTTAAAAATGATCATTATAAATATTTTGATCTTAAAACTCTAATTGAATCTTGTGGCAGTAAGATCACAAACCTACCATATTCTATAAGGATACTGTTCGAAAATTACTTGAGGTCAGCAGCGATAAATGGTAATTTTGATGAAGCTGCAGATCGAATTAAAGCTTATCTAAACAAAACTCCTGATGTTGAAGTAGCATATTATCCAGCAAGAATTTTAATGCAGGATTTTACCGGCGTGCCTGCAGTTGTCGATCTTGCTTCAATGCGTCAAGCAGTACTAGATAATGGCGGTGACCCAAAAAAAATAAACCCTATAATTCAAGTTGATTTAGTTATAGATCACTCTGTACAAGTTGATTTCTACAAAACTGATTCTGCTTTATCAGATAATATCAAACGTGAGCTTGAGCGAAATAATGAAAGATACAAATTTTTAAAATGGGGCGGGGCAGCATTTGATAATTACAGAGCTGTACCTCCTGGAACTGGAATTTGTCATCAAGTTAATTTAGAATATTTAGCTGAAGTTTCATATGTTAAAGAAATCAATAACGAAAAATTTATTTATCCTGATAGTTTAGTTGGAACTGATTCACACACAACCATGATTAATGGAGTTGGTGTTTTTGGTTTTGGTGTTGGCGGTATTGAGGCAGAAGCTGCCATGCTTGGTCAAGAAGTTTCAATGGTTGTTCCTAAAGTTGTGGGGTTTAAGCTAACTGGTGCACCTCAGGAAGGAGTTACTGCAACTGATATTGTTCTGACTATTTGTGAAAAATTAAGGCAGCATGGTGTCGTTGGCAAATTTGTTGAGTTTTATGGTGATGCAGTAAGTAATTTATCACTTGCAGATAGAGCTACAATTTCAAATATGTCACCAGAATTTGGTGCTACTATGGCATATTTTCCAGTTGATGATGAGACTATTAATTACCTAAGATTAACTGCACGTAATGAAAATATTATTCACAGAACTGAAGCATATTTTAAAACTCAAGAATTTTGGCGTAATAATGCAGATGAAATAAAATATGATGAAGAATTATTATTTGACTTATCTGCTGTAAAACCATGTCTTGCTGGTCCTAAATTACCACAAGATCGAGTAACACTTGAGAATGTTGGTAATGATTTTAGTGATAAATTTACTGTAGACCTAAAAGCAAAATTTACTGTTCAAAACCAAAATTATCAAATGCAGCATGGCGATGTTGTGATTGCAGCGATTACTTCTTGTACTAACACTTCAAACCCATCAGTTATGGTTGCAGCTGGTTTAATTGCCAAAAAGGCCTTAGAAAAAGGTCTTAAAATTAAACCATATGTGAAATCATCACTGGCTCCTGGTTCACAAGTTGTAACAGAATATTTAGCCAAAGCTGGTTTAATTCAGCCATTATCTGAGCTTGGTTTTAAAGTTGTTGGTTATGGCTGTACAACCTGTATCGGTAACTCAGGTCCATTAGATGATGAAATTGAAGCAACGATTACGGAAAACAAGATGATAGTATCCTCGGTATTATCAGGAAATAGAAATTTTGAAGGTAGAATTCATCCTTTGGTTAAAGCTAGTTATTTAGCATCTCCACCGCTTGTAATTGCTTATGCATTACTCGGTAATACACGAAATGATATTACAACTACAGCTCTTGGACAGGATCAAAATGGTCATGATGTTTTCTTAAAAGATCTTTGGCCATCTAATCAAGAAATCAGTGAATATATCGCTAAATCAATTACACCTGAAATGTTCAAAGAGAAATATGCTAGTGTATTTGATGGCGATGAAACATGGCAAAAAAGTGAGTTTACTCCCAGCCAAACTTATCAAGTTGATAAGACTAGCACAGATATTCAGAACCCTCCTTTCTTTGGCAATTTAAATGCCCAAATTAATAAGGATATTAACAATGCCAGAATTCTTGCATTATTTGGTGACAATATCACAACTGATCATATCTCACCTGCAGGTGCAATATCCAAAGAAACCCCAGCTGCTTTATATTTAAATAATAAAGATATCGCAGTAAAAGATTTCAACTCATATGGATCAAGGCGAGGAAATCATGAAGTTATGATGCGTGGAACTTTTGCCAATGTCAGGATTAAAAACGAAATGATGCACGGCAAGGAAGGTGGCATGACTATTTTTCAAAATAGTGGCTCATCACAAGAAATGACAATTTTCGATGCAGCTATGAGTTATCAAGCCCTTGCCAAAGATTTAGTTATCTTTGCAGGTAAAAATTATGGTACTGGATCATCACGAGATTGGGCAGCAAAAGGTAGTAGATTACTTGGTGTCAAAGCCGTAATAGCTGAAAGTTTTGAAAGAATTCATAGATCAAATTTAATTGGAATGGGTGTTTTGCCACTTATTTTCAAATCTGATAATCGTTTATCATTAAAACTTGAAGGCACCGAATTAGTGACAATTTTAGGTTTAAACGATATTAAAGTTGGATCGACCGTAATTGCAAATATTCAATATGCAAATGGTGAGACTAAAGATGTTGAGCTTACTGTTAAAATTGATACTGACGTTGAGCTTCAAAACTACCAAAATGGTGGAATTCTACAAAGAGTTGTTAAAGAAGTCGCCAACCAGAATTAAAAAAAGGGCTAAGGCATAAAGCCAGAGCCCTTTTTAAATTTTCTATTTTATAAATATCTCAATATTAAACTGCTATATCTTCAAATAATACTGTTGATAAATATCTTTCACCAAAAGATGCTAAGATAAAAGCTATTACTTTGCCTTTATTTTCAGGTCTTTTTGCAACCTCAAGCGCGGCAAAGGCAGCAGCACCAGATGAAATACCACCAAGAATTCCTTCAACATTACCAAGTTTTCTTGCAGTTTCAATAGCATCAGTATTTGAAACTTGAATAACTTCATCAATCACAGACCTATCAAGAATATCCGGAATAAAACCTGCACCGATTCCTTGAATTTTATGAGGTCCAGGTTGACCACCAGATAAAACCGGACTATCTTTAGGCTCCACTGCAATCATCTGAATTTTTGGATTATATTTTTTAAGCACTTGTCCAACACCAGTAATTGTGCCTCCAGTTCCAACTCCAGCAACTACAATATCAATTTCACCATTAGTATCACGCCAAATTTCTTCTGCAGTAGTTTTTCTATGAATTTCAACATTAGCAATATTTTCAAACTGCTTCATAATAACAGAATTGCTAATTTCTTTGTTAAGTTCTTGTGCTTTTGCAACAGCTCCTTTCATACCAAGAGCGGCTTCAGTAAGGACAATTTCAGCACCATAAGCTTTTAAAAGTTTACGACGCTCGATTGACATGGATTCAGGCATAGTCAGTATTAAGCGATAACCTTTAATAGCTGCAACAAATGCAAGACCAATTCCAGTATTTCCACTAGTTGCTTCAATAAGAACAGTTTCACCAGCTTTAATCTTTCCAAGTTCCTCAGCTTTTTCAACCATACTAACAGCAATCCTGTCTTTAACAGAGTTACTTGGATTGTAATATTCAAGTTTAGCTGCCACAATATTATCATTAGTATTTAATTTACCTAATTTCACAAGTGGTGTATTACCAATTAACTTAGTGAGATTTTCATGAATTGTCATTTTATTACCTATATTTGTGTTTTCAGTTTTATAATTGAGAGCTGTCATAACTTACATTTCGTTTTGAGTTGCCGAAAATTTTACTAAAAAAACCTTTTTTTTGCTCTGGCCTTTCAACAAATTTTATTAAACCACAAGCAATTGTTTCATTAGTAAATTTATCGATTAGTAGGAATGATCCTGTATATTTTGAATTATTAAAATAATCAAATGGTAACTTCGAGGACAACTTTAGAGTCGCATCAATTATATCATTTTGTTTTGCAAACTGGATATCTTTGAGAGTTAAATTATCAAGGTTTATAGCACCTTTTACATTATCAATTTTCGCATTAATAAAATTATGATTAATCTTCATTAAATATTCAGATCCTTCGGACAAATCAGTTTCTTCTGATTTAAACCAAATAAGATTTGCTGATAATTCTTTTTCAAAAGGTGGGTTTTCTAATGCCCCAGTAAGTAATGAACCTCTTGCAACATCAATTTCCTTATCAAGCACAACAGCCACAGAGTTACCAATTTCAGCCGAATCGGAAGCCTTACCCGCAACTATAATTTCCTTAATTGTTGCGGTTTTCATATTAGGCCAAATTTTGATTTCTTGACCAACTTTTAATTTACCAGAAGCAAGCCTTCCAAGTAGATATCTGGTATTAGTATCATCTGTTTCATCTTTAACTACATTTTGTATTGGTAGTCTTGTTGCAACAAAATTAACTTTTTCTTTAATGTTAATTGTCTCCAATAAATCAATAATTGTTCTACCTTGATACCATGGCATTTTCTTGGAGCAATTAACAACATTATCACCCGCCTTTGCTGATATTGGTGTGAAATGAATTTCACTATTTACCAAGAACTTAGCAGTTTTCGTTCGATATTCATTTACCATCTCCTCAAATTTAACTTCTTTAAAATCCACTAAATCCATTTTATTAACTGCAATGATAAAATGTCTGATTCCTGATAAGTAAGCAATATAGCTATGACGTATAGCTTGAACTTGAAGTGGCTTTGTAACATCTAATAGAATTACAGCAAGCTCACTGTTCGAAGCTGCCACAGCCATATTACGTGTATATTCTTCATGACCAGGACTATCTGCGATAATAAACTTCCTTCTATCTGTAGTAAAATAGCGATATGCTGCATCGATGGTAATTTTTTGTTCACGCTCAGATTCTAAACCATCAACTAATAATGAAAGATCGGTAAAATCCTGGTTAAATTTTTTACTTAAGGTTTCAACTTCCTTCATATGATCTTCAAAGACCGCATTACTATCAAATAGTAATCTACCAAGAAAACTCGATTTACCATCATCAACATTTCCTGCCGTTAAAAATTTTAAAATATCGTGACTCATTATTATTCCTTAAAAATTTTGTTTCCTACTGCCTAATTTGACATATTTATAGCATCAATTAAAAATACCCCTCTTTCTTTTTCTTCTCCATTGAAGATCCAGGGTCAGCATCAATTAACCTGCCTTGACGTTCTGAATATTTACTTGCTTTAATTTCATCAAGTATTTCAGACAGGTTTGATGCGGTTGAATCAATTGCTCCAGTAAGCGGATAACAACCAAGTGTTCTAAATCTTATTAAACCAGTTTTGATTTCTTCACCTTCTTCAATTGGAAGGCGCTCATCATCAACCATAATTTTTGTACCAGCTCTTTCAACATAAGGCCTTTCTTTGGCAAAATATAATGGTACAATCTCAATATTCTCATCATGAATATATTCCCAGATATCAATTTCAGTCCAGTTTGATAAAGGAAAAACTCGCATTGATTCACCTGGTGCAAGTTTGGTATTAAAAATATTAAATAATTCAGGTCTTTGATCTTTAGGATCCCATGCCTGAAATTCATTTCTGTGCGAAAAAATTCGTTCTTTTGCACGTGATTTTTCCTCATCACGACGAGCACCACCAATTGCCGCATCAAACTCATGGTCTTTCAGCATTTTTTTAAGACCTTCTGTTTTCATAATATCAGTATAGATCTTGCTTGTCTTGCCAAATGGAACGATATTTTCTTTATCACCTCTTGGATTAGTATAACTGATTAGTTCTAGCCCATTTTTGGCCATTTGTTCATCACGAAAAGAAATCATCTCTTTAAATTTCCATCCCGTATTAACATGTAGAAATTTAAAGGGAGGTTTACTAGGATAAAATGCTTTTAAAATCAAATGTAACAATACCGAAGAGTCTTTACCAACAGAATACAAAACAACCGGATTATTAAACTCACCAGCAACTTCACGAATAATATATAGGCTCTCATCCTCTAAGGCTTTTAAATGTTTTTTCATAATTATTTACCTATTTATTTAAATGATCATAAATGAAATCACCAAAATCTTTTCCAGCGCCTTCTTTATTATATAGAGCAAAAAAACCGTCAAGCTCAGATAAAATTTCAGCTTCATTTAATGATTCTTTGTATTTTACATTAAGTCTTTTTCCTAAACGATCACCACCAAGATGGAAATTATATTTACCAAGCGCAGTTCCGACAAAACCTATTTCAGCAACATATGGCCTAGCACAACCATTAGGACAACCAGTCATTCTAATAGTAATTTCCTTATTTTTCATATTATGCTTTTCAAGTAAAGGCTCGATTTTAGTAATCAAACTTGGCATATATCTTTGAGCTTCTGCCAGCGCTAAGCTACAAGTATTCAAAGCCACACAAGCCATTGAACCAATTCTTGCCTCAGTAAGTGTTTTTTGATAATCAATAATACCATATTTGGCCAAGATCTCTTCAACCCTAGCCTTGTCAGCTTCTTTAATTTCGGCTATAGTTAAATTTTGATTTGCAGTAAATTGGAATTCCGAAATGTTAAGATTAGCAATTTCCCAAATAGCAGTTTTAAATTTAGCAAAATCTTGATCCATTATACGACCATTTTCGGTAAAAGCAGTAAAGTGCCAATCATTTTTAAAATCTTTACGCCAGCCAATAATGTCATTACGATATTTAAATTCAAACGGCCTAATTGGTTCAAATTTAATACCACTTCTTTTTTCAACATCAGCTTTAAAATTATCAAGCCCGACTTTATCAATAGTATATTTTAGTCTCGATAATTTTCGGTTAGATCTATTACCATTATCACGTTGGAACGTAACTACTGCTTCTGCAATATCTAACGCTTTATCAGGTGCCACAAAACCAATTTCAGAGGCAAGCCTTGGATATGTTTCACTATTACCATGAGTTGCGCCCATGCCTCCACCTGCTAGGACATTAAAACCGATTAATTTACCAGACTCAATAATTGCAACTAAACCAAAATCATTGGCATAAATATCGATGTCATTAAATGGCGGAACTGCTATTGCCATCTTAAACTTACGCGGCAAGAATACTTCACCATAGATCGGCTCAACTTGTTCTTCATCTTCACTGATTTTTTCTGCATCAAGCCAAATTTCACGGTAAGCTTTGGTATGAGGTAAAAACTTTTCACTTAAATCATGAGTAAATTTAATAAGATCTTGATGCAGACTTTCCGAATTATGTTCACTATTTTCAAAATTACTACCAGTCACGATATTTCTATTAACATCGCCACATGCCGCGATTGAATCTAAATTAAATTTATCAAATGATTGCAGAGTAGGCTTCAATTTTGACTTAATAACACCATGTAATTGGATAGTTTGTCTTGTCGTAATTTTAACAATTCCAGTAGCATTATCATCTGTAACCTGAAATATACTTTGCATCTGCTCAGCCGAAACTCTACCAGCAGGAATTCTAAGCCTAAGCATAAATGAGAATGCTTTTTCTAATTTCTTTTGAGCTCTTCGTGTTCTTGCATCTCTATCATCTTGTTGATAACTACCATGAAATTTAATAAGCTGCGTGTCAGAATCCGAGATCGCACCAGTCAATTGATCATTAAGACCTTCAGCTATAGTACCTCTTAAATAATTACTTTCGCGTTTGATTTTTTCAACTTCACTTAACTTTTCTTTATCTGTCATAATTTCTGCCTTGTTAAATAATTCTAATATACATCCTTTAAGTAACGATTTTGTTCCTTAAGATTATATAAATATTCTTTAGCACCATCCTCGTCTAAATTAGCATGAGTTTTGATGATATTTAATAATGTATTTTCAACATCTTTTGCCATATGCTCTTTATCACCACAAACATATATTCGTGCGCCATTATTGATCCAATCAAAAAACTCCTTTGCTTCTTCCTGCATTCTATCTTGTACATAGATTTTATGCTCCTGATCACGCGAAAATGCTAATGAGACTTTATTCAGTAATCCTTGTGCGACAAATTCTTGGATTTCGGTTTGATATAGAAAATCAGTTTGAAAATGTTGAGCGCCAAAAAACAACCAATTTTTACCTGTACAACCATTAGCTGCACGATCGGCAAGAAATGATCTAAAAGGTGCTAACCCAGTTCCTGGACCTATTAGGATAATATCTTCATTCGCTTCATGTGCCGGTAATCTAAATTGATTATTTGGTTTAATCGTAAATTCAATTTTAGTACCTTCTTCAAGACTAGCTAAATAACCAGAACATAAGCCTGATTTAGTTTCACCATTTGCATCTTGGTAATATGCAACTCTTACAGTTAGATGCACTTCACCATCATGATAATCAGCTGATGAAGCAATTGAATATAATCTTGGAGCAATTTTCTCTGCTTCATAACCAATTGATTTTACATATTCATCATCAGGTTTTAAGGCAATTGATAAACTATCGCCCGGGGTAAATACAATTTCTTCATCCGAAGTAATTTCTATATGACGAATTTCAACATTTGAGCCATCATCACTTAAATTAATATTTGCTAAAATCTCACCTTGATAAACTTTATTTACATCAACTTTACTAACTGCCGCGGGTGAAGTAATTGCAACAGCACTACCAACAGCATTTTTAGTAAAATTACCAATCCATGACTGGATATGATCATTATAATCAAGGTCAAGATCAACTCTTGGAATGATATGTTTTGCACCAAATTCAGATAGGCTTTTATCTAAATCTTTTCCAGATTGGCAAAATAATGGATAAGAGCTATCACCAAGTGCTATTAAAGCATAACTTAAATGGTTAAGGTCAAGTTTCTTGGCAATTAAATCCTCATAAAAACCTTTAACAGCTTCAGGAAATTCTCCTTCTCCATGCGTACTAACAATAAAAATAGCCTTGGTTTCTTTTGCAAGTTTTGCCGCTTTATAAATTTCTAAATCTTGAGTTTTGACAATAAAAGCTGATTGTAAACTACCAGCAAGATCGCTAGCCAATTGTTTTGAATTTCCAGTTTCGGTACCATAGAATATTGTAAGCTTTTCTTTTTTAGATTCATCAATTACAGCAGAAGTAATGGCTCCATCTGAAAGTGCTGAAGTTAAATAACCACTAATCCATATTTGCTCCTCTCGCGTAAGACCTGCGATAATTTGTTTTAATTTATTAATATCCATAACTATTCTTAATTATTTTTTCTCACCAATTTTCCATCAACTAAATGTAAGCCACATTCTTTTTGACCTTCAGTTTCCCACCACCATCTGCCTGAACGCGGATCATTAGGGTCAGTTGGCACTCTTGTACAAGGCGCACAACCAATAGAGGTAAAACCTTTATCATAAAGTTTATTATATGGAATCTTTTCTTGTTTAATAAAATCCCATATCTCTTTATCAGATAGTTCTAAAATTGGATAGAATTTTACTATTTCATTAACATTATCAATTTCAGAAATTTCCTTATCTTCACGAAAAGCCGATTGAGCCGATCTAACACCACTAATCCATACATTAAATCCTTTAAGTGCGCGTTTAAGTGGCTCAATTTTTCGTATCCCACAACATTCCAGTCTATTTTCCTTACTTTCATAGAAACTATTAATCCCTTTATTGTCGACAAATGCTTTTAAAGCATCTTGATTTGGATAATAAGGAATTACATTTATACCATATTTATTCTTTGTTTGCTGCCAAACTTCATAAGTCTCATCAAACATTCTGCCGGTATCTAAGGTGAAAATAGTAATATCCAATTTCTGACTCGCGATAATATGAGTAATTATTTGATCCTCAATACTAAAGCTTGATGAGAATATTACCGTGCCTTTATATTCTTGACCAATCTCAGTAATTCTATTTTCCCAACTCAAATCTTTCTTTGCGATGATACTGTTTTTAATATCAGTTAAGTTTACCATTATTTTCTAGCCTTTAATTGATCAAAATATTGCCCTTTAATTTTTGCCATTTCATGCCAAGAACATTCTTTGTAATGGCTTACCGCCTTACCAATAATAATAATTGTAGGAGAGGCAAATTCTTGACTATGATATTTTTCTGTAAAATCTTCAAGCTTAGCAAGATATTCAGTTTGAAATGGTGTTGTTGCTTGCGAAACAGCAATAATTGGCGTGTCTTTAGCCTTACCATATTTGAGCAATTGATTTATTATTTCTTCGATATGATGCGTTGACATATAAAAAACCAAACTATCAGAAGTTTTGGCAAGACCTTGCCAATATTCTTCATCCAAAAGATCTTTTTCATAATATGTTAAATACCTGACTGACCTAACACCATCTCTTGTAGTAAGCGGAATACCAAGATAGGCAGCTGTGCCACTTGCAGCAGTAATTCCAGGCACAATTTGATATGGTATATTAATCTCTCTTGCAGCTTGAATCTCATCAGTAAGATTGGCAAAAATCGCGGTATCGCCGCCTTTCAGACGAACTATGATTCGACCTAAACGGCCATGCTCTTTAATAAGCTCATTAATCTCATTCTGTTTATATCTATGTAGGTTTTTAGTCTTACCAACATTTATCTTGATAACCTCTTTACGCGCCAAATGAAATAATTCAGGCGAGGCTAAACGATCATATAAGATGACATCAGCTTTAGCGATTAACCTTGCAGCTTTAATGGTAATAAGCTCAGGATCACCAGGTCCTGCACCAATTAAATAAAGTGCGGATTTCTTCTTATTATCATTTTCCTCTAGCACTGCCTCTAGCATTTTTCCGGCCTTCTCTGCATTACCAGCATAGACCTCTTCAGCAACTTCACCTTCTATGATATCCTGCCAAAACAAACGCCTAACTTGAATCGAGGTTAGTTTTGATTTTACAATTTCTCGATATTTACCAATAAATTTGGTTAGATTATCTATGCGAACTGGAATTATACGCTCAATTTGTTGCTTAATTAAACGCGTTAGAACCGGCGAAACTCCATTTGAAGAAATTGCAATATTAAGATTATGCCTTTTAACAATTGAACCAAAAATAAAATTACTAAATTTCTTATTATCGACAATATTAACTAAAATATTATGCTCTTTTGCATAATTAAAAATTATATGATTAAGCTCATCATTATCAGTTGCCGCTACTATCAGATTAAAACCTTCTAGATGAGAAAGCTGAAACTCAGCCTTAATGACCTCATAATTCTTTAATTCAGCAATTGTATAAATTTCCTCATTAATCGATTTAGCAACAATAGTAACATCATAAGCAAACTCAGATATAAGCCTAAGTTTTGCAACAGCAATAGGACCACCACCTATCATTATTATCTTACTTTTTTCAGTTGATAGAAAAACAGGAAGATATTGATCTTTTGGAAGAATTTTGTGTGATTTATTTAAAGATTTTGTCATCTAAATTGGTGCCGCTAGGCAAATGGTGAAAAAGGAAAGAACGGGTAAATTTAATAATTAACAACAACACATACAGCACGCAGATGACATAGCGCGAGATATAAGTGATAACAATTTAGAATTTTTGTCAAAAGCCATTTTATATTAAAAAAACAATTGAAATGTTATATGCATACGAAGCTTTCTTGTCAATAAGAACTTAAATTAAAAACAATTAAGGAACTAGCGAAAACAAGCATTTTTAGCCAATTTTTTCTATTTCCAAAACCCTTGATAGCGCATAAATAACTGAGGCAATCTTTACTACATGTTGAATTTGTTCACGTCTTACTCCTTCTTTTTTCAAAGAGCGCTCATGGGTATCTATTGATACCCTACAACCATTGACAACAGCAATTGCTAATGAGTATAACTCAAACTCTTTTCTTGATACCCCATGATCACTTATAACATTCATTCTAAGGCCAATAGGTAATTTTGAATATTCATCATCAGTAACCAATGAAGTAAAGCGATGATACATATTACTCATTGCCATTGTAGAATTGGCAGATTTTATAAAAGACAATGTTTTATCATCAAGAATTGCTGAAGCAGTTTCAAATAAAGCATCTTGAACCAATGAATTATTTGAAGCATATGCCGCAGATAAAGCAATACCAATTAAATATTCTTGATCAAAAGGCGAATGTTCAGGATTTAATAGCAACCTGAGATTTGCCTGAATATCTCTAGCATATTTTGGAATAGCATAAAATAATGATTCAAACTTATTATTTTGTTGAATTTGTTTCATTGAAATCTCTTAAATTTTGAACAAATATTAAAAATCGAATAGAAGTTTTAAAGCATATAATTTTTAATAGCCAGCTTTGTTTAGTATAATATTTTCTTGACTAGAATCTGTTAGGCCAGAGGCTTTTTAAAACCTTCATGAGTAGCAACAAAACCAAATTTACGGTAAAAATTATGCGCTTTATGACGTTCTTTATTACTAGTGAGTTGAACAATATTACATTTTTTAGCTTTTGCAGTTTCGATTGCCCAATTCATCATAAAGCTACCAACATTTTGACCTCTATAATTACTATCAACATGCATTGACTCAAGCAAGGCTCTATAAGCACCTCTGACACTCATATTTTGAATAAAACTAACCTGAACAGTTCCAACCACCTCTCCCTGATAACAGGCAACAATTAAAATTTGGTTGTTATCATCAGAAATTCTATCAAAAGCTTTATAATATGACTCTGGAATTGATTCTTGATAATCTTCACGCATACGACCAATTTCATTATCAGCAATTATTCTGACAATATCTGGGACATCATCTCTTATGGCTTTTCGTATCAATAATTTACTTTCCTCAATCATGCACAACTTCTAACAACTATAATAATTTTTAAACTCAATCGGATGTGGCCTTGATCTCAAATCTTCAACTTCTTGTCGCTTTAACTTAATGTAGCTATCTATCTGATCACTTGTAAACACCCTACCCTGCAATAAGAATTCACGATCATGATCTAAGGCTTTAATCGACTCTTCCAATGATGAAGACAATTTAGGCATACGAGAACGCTCTTTCATTGAAAGCTCAAATAGATTTCTTACCTCTGGATCACCAGGATGAATTCTATTTAAGATACCATTTAAACCAGCCATCATCATAGCTGATAAGGCAAGATATGGATTTGCTGACGGATCAGGATAAATAACCTCTACTCTTTTTTCGTTAGCAGTTGCAGCATAAGGAATCCGCATTGGTGTAGAGCGATTAATATCAGAATAAGATATTATATTAGGCACCATCTTTAGATTTGCCAACCTCTTGTATGAATTTGTAGTGGGATTTGTAAAAGCATTAAGCGCCCGACTATGCTTCATAATACCGCCAAGATAAAATAGCGCCTCTGAGGACAGACCTTGGAAATATTTACCAAAAAACAAATTCTTGCCACCTTTAAACATATATTGCTGTAAAGACATCGAGCTTCCATTACCTTCATTAGTAGGCTTAGGCATAAATGTAGCTGTCTTACCATAAGAACTTGCAACATTTTTTATAATATATTTTGCTTTTTGAATATTATCGGCAAAATTTAACAAAGTACTGCTATGAAGACCAATTTGATTTTGGCCAGCAGAAGCTTCATGCTTTAAATGCTTTACTCTAATACCAACGTCAGAAAGAATGTCTGCGATTTCAGCCCTAACATTAGAACAAGTATCAACTGGTTGAGAAGGAAAATGACTATTTAAATCTTTTTGTCTATGTCCATGATTACCTGAATTATAATGTTTGGCAGAATTCGTACCCAACTCTTCAGAATCAACCTCAAAACCAGATTTATTAGCATCATTATAATATCTAACATCATCAAAAAGATAGAATTCTAGTTCTGTTTCAAAATAAATTTCATTAGCTATAGCAGTATTGGATAGATAACGCTCTGCTCTAAGTGCAATACTTCTAGGATCCCTATTATAGTCCTGCATCGTATTAATACAAAGAACGCTACATAAGATTACCGCTGTCGGTAATGTTGCAAATGGATCAATAAAAAAACTTGAAGGGTCAGGCTTTAAAAGCATATCCGAAGCCGCAACATCATGCCAGCCTTTTACCAAAGAGCCATTGAAAATCACACCTTTTTCAACAATACCATTATCAAGACTTACTGAATCATATGTTATATTATGCATAACACCAAGAGTATCTGTAAATCTAAAATCGACAAATTTTATATTTTGATCTTTAATTTTTGTTAAAACTTCATCTACTACTGTCATAATTTCATTTAAATTTGATTAGTTCGAGATGCAAGCACAATTTTCTCTCCTAAATTTATTTTACCGTCAGCTAATTTCTCATCTTTTTCATTTATCAAATCTGCTTTAGATATTAAAAAAACAGCATTTGGGGCAAATAAGTTAGCTCCAATATTAAGATTTTGCATAAAATTAAAAAAATTATCATAAATGAAATATTTTTTCTCAATCCTACAGGCTAATTCATTTATCAACAATTCAAAATCTTTAATGGTGCAGAAATGGATGTTGGGAGTATTGTACCACTCATATGGTAATTTTTTAGTAACAGGCATTCTGCCTTTGAAACCTAGATATAAACGATTCAAAATAAAACCAAAATTAGGTACTGAAATAATTGCATATTTGGCAATTCTAAGCATTTGAGTAATCACCTCTTTTGGATCTTTAGTTGCCTGTAAAGTTTGGCTCAAAATGGCAAAATCTATTGAGTTAGTTGGATAATTTACTAAATCATTATCAGCATCACCATGAATCACAGAAATGCCCTTCGAAACTGCTTTCATGACTTTTTTATTAGATATTTCAAGACCCATTGCATAGATACTTTTATTTTTCTTAAGCAAAGCCAATAATTCTCCATTGCCACAGCCAATATCTAGGACTTTAGCATATTCTGGAACAATATTGTGGATAACTTCTAAATCTTTACGCATCATAAAAATTGGCATTAATAAAATTTTCTATCACATTCTCCATATCTTCATTGGCAATTAAAAAACTATCATGACCTCTGTCACTATCAATTACAACGCTAGTTACATCAACTCCTGCCATCATAAGTGCAGTTGAAACAATTTTTAACTCTTTAGGTGGAAACAACCAATCATCTGAGAAACTTATATTGCAAACCTTAACATTTGTCGAATTTACAAATGCATTACTAAGATTACCATCATTTTCTTCAATCAAGTCAAAATAATCCATCGCTTTAGTGAAATAAAGGTAACTATTTGGATCAAATCTATCTACAAACCTAATGCCTTGATGATGCAAATAAGATTCAACCGTAAAATTAACACCAAATTGTGAAGATAGGGGTTTTGAAGATTGTAGGTTTCTACCAAATTTTTCAGCCAAAGCTGATTCAGAGAGATAGGTAATATGAGCCGACATCCTAGCAACTGATAGCCCCTTACCAGGGAACTTATTGTTTTTCACATAATTGCCATTACACCAATCCGGATCAGCAATAATACTTTGGCGCGCTACCTCATTAAACGCTATGTTTTGTGAACTATGCCTCACTGAAGTTGCTAGAGGCATCACAAAGCTAATAAATCCTGGATATTTTGATAACCATTCTAGTGCAAGCATACCTCCCATTGAACCACCAATTATGCCAAATATTTTACTGAGACCAAAATGTTCTTCCAAAAAAACTTTCTGAAGTTTAACCATATCATTAATGGTTATTATAGGAAAATCTAAATCATATCTATCATTGGTTTGAGGATTAATAGAAGATGGCCCTAAAGTACCCATACAACCTCCCAAAACATTAGTACAAACTACAAAATATTTATTAGTATCAATAGGCTTACCTGGACCAACAATAAATTGCCACCAACCATCCTTTCCAGTAACAGGATTTTCAGAAGCTGCATATTGATCTCCTGTTAATGCATGACATAATAAAATGACATTAGATTTTGCTTCATTTAATTTACCATAAGTTTGAAATGCTACAGGAATGTTAGTAAACGACATTCCAGAAGAAAACTTTATTGCCTGATTTTTTGCAATATAAGCTATCTCTCCTATCTTGTAGCTTTTTAAATTATTACCTAATTTGAGCGTTGTTGTTACCATTATCCGAAAATAATTTTTATCTAAAATATTTGTCGATTAATATAATATATCGCATAAATCCACTAGAAAAAACTTTATTATAACTTTATTGGATTAATTAACACTCTTTAATTATATTAGTATGGAATCAAACTTAGAAGAATTTCGCGATAAAATTAACAAAATCGACCTAAAATTATTAGAGCTATTATCAGAGAGACAAACATTTGTTGACAAGGTTTCACAAGTAAAATCAAAAAAACTCACAACCAGCTTTATCATGCCACGACGAGAAAAAGAAATGATGAAAAGGCTGATCGAAAATTCTAATTTAAACCAAAATATGGTTGAGTATATTTGGCGAGGTATTATTTCAAACTCATTATATTCAGAACAAAATTTCACCATACATATCAGCAGTAAAATAATCAATGATGAATTAAGTTCATATTTCCCATATTTTATACCAAAAATCACTTATAAAAACACCCAAATGGAAATCGCAAAAATAAAAGAAAATAAGGGTGATTTAATTGTTATTCCATATACTGAAATAGTTGAAAACTACAAAACATTAAACCATTTTGGCTATTTATGCTTTAAAAATTTAACAAAAGACAAAAGCTTAATATTTGCTAGAATAGACAAAGAATTTTTAGCAAAAGATAGATTTATTTATATTATTGATGAAGTAAATATAAAACAAATTGCTAAAATATTACACAAAGATAAGCATATAAATTTAATTGAAACAACAGAAAAAAAAGAGTTTGGATTCTTTTTAGGCTCATATTAACAAGAAAACAAAATATAATTATTACGACAAAACCCAGGCAATACAAGGTCTTTTAAAAAAAAGAAAAAATTTAAAAACAAAAAATCAATAAAAAAACTTGAAGAATATCAATTAACTGGCAGGATTGGCGAAACATTTTTTTTGTATAATCATGTTACACAATTTAAAAACGTACCTTAAAACAGCTGCTTTATCAGTAATAATATCACTAAACTTTAACATTGTTCAAGCGGACGAGTTTATTTCAATTGGTACTGGCGGTGTAACAGGTGTATACTATCCAGCGGGTGGAGCAATATGCAGACTTGTTAATAGAAATAGAAAAAATCATGGCATTAGATGCTCTGTTGAATCAACGGCAGGATCTATATTTAATCTAAATGCATTAGAAAACCAAAATCTTGATGCTGGAGTTGTTCAATCGGATCTTCAATATCAAGCATATTATGGCACAGGACATTTTGCTAATGATTTACCAAGAAAAAATCTAAGAACATTATTTTCACTACATACTGAAGTATTTACAATTGCAGCAAGAGCAGATTCAGGTATCAAAACACTTGATGATTTAGTTAACAAAAGAGTAAATATTGGTAACCCAGGTTCAGGACAAAGAGCTACAATGGAAGTTATTATGAAAGCAAAAGGTTGGGATAAAAACACCTTTAAACTTGCTTCGGAACTTAAGGCATCAGAACAAGCTCAGGCTGTTTGTGACAACAAAATCGATGCTATGATTTATGCATCAGGTCACCCTAATGGTGCAATTCAAGAAGTGACTACTTCATGTGAGACAGTTATTGTTGAAGTAAGTGGACCTGAAATTGATGAAATTGTTGAAAATCATAGTTATTACGCATACGCTGTAATACCTGGTGGAATGTATGTTGGCAATAATGAGGATGTTAACTCATTTGGTGTGAAAGCTACATTATTAACAACTTCCGAAGTGAGTGACAATATCGCATATGAAGTTGTAAAGGCTGTATTTGATAATTTTGATAGTTTTAAAAATTTACACCCTGTATTTCAAACCTTAAGAAAAGAGGATTTAATATATGGCGGCAACACAGCACCACTTCATCCAGGAGCTGAGAAATATTACAGAGAGAAAGGTTTGCTTCCAACTGCAAACAAATCTAACTAACATCAGAATTATATGCCTAAAGAAAAAAACCTAAATTCTCAATTAGAGGATTTAGTTCTTGACAATGATACAGGTGCTAGAAGACCTGTAGGAATCTCTTTAACTATAATATCAACCATTGCATTTTCATGGTCATTATTTCAATTATGGATTGCTTCACCATTACCTTATTTTTTTGCTGAACATTTTCCTATATTAAAAATATTAGTTCTAGACGCAACAAAATCAAGATATGTTCATTTAGTATTTGCATTCTTACTTGCATTTCTTGCCTATCCAGCAACATCAAGATCTCCAAAAAACAGAATCCCTTTAACTGATTGGGCTTTTGCCTCAATAGCATCTTTTAGATTACTCATTATCGAAGCTGATTCTTCTTTAAAACTACCAATTAACATAGGGATATGTTTTGCTTTAAGACCTATCTCGCTCGCCATCTCTTCGTGGTTTAAATT
>JAYOLW010000007.1:78172-79318 GCA_038120515.1 Rickettsiales bacterium
GCTATGTATTTAATGTTTTTTTACAAGGACCTTTCACTTCGTTCAGGAATGCCTACAACATCTGATATTGTAATTTCAGTTTGTGGAATAATACTTTTATTAGAAGCAACACGAAGAAGTCTTGGACTTCCATTACTAGTGATTGCTGGCTTTTTCCTAATATATACTTATTATGGTCAATATATGCCTGATGTAATACAGCATAAAGGGCATAATCTTTCTAAAATTGCTTCACATCAATGGCTTTCCACAGAAGGTGTATTTGGTATTGCGCTTGGTGTATCAGCAAGTTTTGTATTTCTATTTGTATTATTTGGTTCAATGCTTGATAAAGCTGGTGCTGGCAATTATTTTATTAGAGTAGCCTTTGCACTATTGGGTCATTTACAAGGCGGACCGGCTAAAGCAGCAGTATTATCATCTGCAATGACAGGTGTTATATCTGGGTCATCAATTGCTAATGTTGTTACAACAGGAACATTTACAGTACCTTTAATGCGCAAAGTAGGTTTTACTGCTGAAAAAGCGGGATCAATAGAAGTTGCATCATCAGTAAATGGCCAAATTATGCCACCTGTTATGGGTGCTGCAGCATTCTTAATGGTTGAATATATTGGAATACCTTATATAGAAGTTATTAAACATGCTTTCATACCAGCAGTTATTTCTTATATTGCATTACTTTATATTGTGCATTTAGAAGCCGTTAAGAATAATATGAAAGTTATTCCCAAGAGGAATGTTATTCACAGACCTATCTTATTAAGACTTCTAAGAATTGCGATTATTGTATCTTCAATAATTATTCTTTGTGGTGTAATTTATTACTTCTTTAACAACACTCTCTGCTCTTGGATGCCAACATCTCATGACGATAAAACATTTATAATCTGATAAATTATCGTCTTCATTTAATTTAGATTCTAATGCATGAGATTGCTCCTCTGTAAGTTTCAAAATAGGGGACGAGCCGCCAAGTTCCTGGTATATTTTTTTTGCTGTAGGAGCCCTTCTATTTGCGATTAGTTTTGCTAATGGGAACCTTAAAAAACTTGGTAAATTTAAAATTGCTGGATCATAAAATAAATTAAATAAAAAGGGTTCTACACTTTCTAATTTATCAGGACCTCCGAGATTGAATAATAT
>JAYOLW010000008.1:0-1246 GCA_038120515.1 Rickettsiales bacterium
TATTTAATACAAATCTCGCCTCTCTTATGATTTGTGAAAGTTTATCAACATTATAATTTTTTGTGTTATCTATATTATCTAATAATTGGCTTTTTCTTTGCAAACTGCTGGCTACATGAGTAACATCTTGAGAATATCTTGCTAATAGTTGGATCTCTTGCTGATAACCTGAAAAAATATTATTAATTCTTTGAAATAATTGCTTATCATACACTCTAGAAACTCCATATAAAAAGCCGCAAGCTTTTAGTGTTGCTGCATAAACTGATTTTTGAGAACTTTGAGTCTCTTTATCTGCTAAAGCTTGGTAATCTTCAAATATTTTCTGATGATTCTGCTGTAGAAAAGCTATAAAATTATCAACATCATTTGGAATTACAATCGTAACATTCTTTTCTTGTCGGTCATGATTATAAAAAGCAGTTAGCTGTTTTATAGCAACTAACTCTTTAAGCTCTGCCAACAAATCCTGTGTACTTTTTTGTGTAACTTTTGTTCTACTCACATCAACCTCCGCTCTTTATATTAAAATCACCTAATACGTTAGTCGTAATAGGTGAGAAACTAAAAAGTGATAACATTGAAACATATGCGAGAGACAACAATAATGATTGCTGCAATAGGTTAATTGGCAATGTATTTAAGGTTGGCACTAACATATCTAAAATTTAACACAAAAATTAATATAGCACAAAATATATTTAATGGCAAATAAAAACTTAAATGCCTAAATATACAACTATGACTTGTATAGCTTGGCTGGAAGCGATAAAAAACAACCTTTAAAGCAAGCAGTAGTCATCTCTTTAATGTAACATATTTGCAACCTTTGTGCAAATGTTAATTTTACAGCTAAAACTTGCTACATAAAAAAGCTAAGCGATTATATAAAATTTACTTTGAATATTAGGATATTTTCTTTAAAAGCTTTCAAGACTCGGCGGAGTAGCTCAGGTGGTTAGAGCAATGGAATCATAATCCATGTGTCGGGGGTTCAAGTCCCTCCTCCGCTACCAATTTTTTGGTATCAATTCGCATCTAGCTAGTTCGCACTCGGCTAATTCGCACCTAGCTAGTTCGCACTCAGCTAGTTCGCACCTAGCTAATTCGCACTCAGCTAATTCGCACCTAGCTAGTTCGCACCTGGCTAGTTCGCACCTAGCTAATTCGCACTTAGCTAGTTCGCACCTAGCTAATTCGCACGCTGATTAATATGTAATTAGTTAATTTTGCAACCAAACACATA
>JAYOLW010000008.1:1346-15854 GCA_038120515.1 Rickettsiales bacterium
GCTAATTCGCACGCTGATTAATATGTAATTAGTTAATTTTGCAACCAAACACATAACCGTAACTTCAAACAAATAGTAAATTTATCCAATGCTAATATTGCTGATAAAAATTAAATTATGAATTAACAAATTTCTGAGCTTGCCTACAAGCCTCCATTAATGCCGCCGCCTTTTTCTCAGTTTCCAACCTTTCAGCCCGTGGGTCAGAATCAAAAACTACTCCAGCACCAGATTGAATATAAAGCTTCGAATCTTTAATTAAAGCCGTTCTAAGCGTTATAGCCATATCCATATTCTCAGCATTAGCAGAGAAATAACCAATACATCCAGAATAAAAACTTCGCTTTATCGTTTCAATCTCAGCTAATATCTGCATCGCCCTTATTTTAGGCGCACCAGTTACAGTACCAGCCGGAAAACCAGCAAGTAATGCATCAATCGCTGATAATTCAGGCCTTAACTTGCCCTCAACCGTTGAACTAATATGCATGACATGTGAATAATATTCAATTTGCATCCTTTTCGTAACCCTAACAGATGACCCAACAGCAACCCTGCCTACATCATTTCGCCCAAGATCCAAAAGCATTAAATGCTCAGCTACCTCCTTAGGGTCTGCCAGTAACTCCATGGCTATTCGCTGATCCTCAGCCGCATCCACCCCTCTTTTTCTAGTGCCAGCTAAAGGCCTAATCACAACATTATCCCCTTCAATTCTTACCATAATCTCAGGCGAAGAACCAGTTATGACAAAATCATCAAAACCAAAATAAAATAAAAATGGTGATGGATTAATCAACCGAAGCGCACGATAAAATGCAGCAGCAGAATATGGGAAATCTGTAGTAAAACGCCTTGATGGCACAATTTGAAACACCTCACCTGCCTTAATATGCTCCTGACAAGTTTTAACAATCTCTTCATATTGCACAGCCTCAGGCTCTGCCTTAAAATCAAATTGATCCAATTCAATATTGCTATCAAATAATACCGACTCCTCAAAATTATCAAAGGCTAATAACGAACGCACCTGATCAAATAAAGCTGATTTTTGTCTAAACTGAACATCAAGATCAAATGGCAACCATATTGGTAACGACAAATGTAACTTATGCTCGTGATTATCAAAAATTATAATTAATTCTGGCCTGATAAAATAACTATCTGGAATGATATCACCTGCTGCCGTGACCTTAATATTGTCATAATATTTAACCATATCATAACCAAAAAAACCATACCAACCCGCAGCCATAACCGGAAGGCCAGCAAAATCCTCAATCTTATCCCGAGCAATTAGTGCCTTTAAATCAGCAATTGGCTCAGCCTTAGATCTAAACTCAGAACCCCGCTTAAGATCTCTGTAGACTATCTCCTCATTTTGAAAAATCCATTTTGCATCAGGAGCAACAGCAATTATCGAATAACGACCCCTTTGGTTAATTTTATCAGATGATTCTAATAAAATTATGTCTTTAAAATTAGCTTTTAATTGCAAAAAAGTTTTGATGATGTTGAAATTATCACCAATTAACGTCTCAGCAAAAATAAAATTCTTGCCCTTGGCTAAATTTTGCTGAAATCTTTCAAAATTCATAATTATTGCTGCTGGCTTACATTAATAATAATTTCAGTTTTATTACGTAAATAAGCAAGATATGACTCAAATAATGAATTATTAATGGTATTGTTAAGGTCCTTCGCAACCTCCATGTCAATTTGCTGAATTTCAAATTTGTTAAGATCTAACATCCCCTTATCTATAACCTTAACAATTAAAAAACTATTATTCTCATTGTCGTAAAATGGCTCAGTTAAACCACCCACAGCCGTAGATAAAACATTCTCAATTAATAAATCAGGTAAATCTGTTGAGTTTCGATTGACATTTTGGTCATTAATTAACTCATATTTACCTTTCATATCAGCAAGATCAGCATTTGCTACCAGCTTTTGATGTAACTTACTTGCAAGATTATATTGAGCTTGCTGCTGCTTTTGCTGCTTGATTATGTCAGTCACTAAACCCTTAACTTCATCAAGAGTCTTAACACGCTCTGGCACAATTTTGCCAATATCATAAAATAATAAAATATCACTACCTATAACAGCTGAGAAATTATCACCAGTTTCTTCAGAATTAAAAAACTCATTCACAACTTCAACTCCATATTCAGGATAATTAGTTGCAATAGTTCCAAATAAATCACCATCTCTTGCTAAATCTTCATCAGTTTGAACCTCAAGCTGATATTTATAAGCAATTTCATCTAAGTTAGAACCAGAATTAACCTCAGCCTCAGCCTCATTGAAATTTTCATAAGCAATAGCACATGATTTTTGTTCAGTTAAATCAGCAATTAGCTGATCTCTAACTTTTGACAATGGCTGCTTTTGCGCTAATTTAATTTCATCAATGTAAAAAATATGAAAACCAACCGGGCCTTTGATAGTATCAGTATATTTTCCATTGTCTGTTGCAAAGACAACATCACCAAATTCGTCAATAATTTGAGCTCTCGTCACCTCTCCAATATTAACAACAGAATCATTTATCTCATATTTCGTAATTATTTGCTCTAATGTTAAACCAGAAACAATATCCGCCTGAGCCGATTTTGCATCCAACTCATCTTGGAAAAATAATTGCTTAACAACCCTTATTTCCGGAACTGAATATAAACTAGCATTTTCTTGATATGCATTGGCAATATCAGCCTCAGTTAATTCAACAAATCTAGCCATATTCTTACATGAAAAATCTAAATATTGAATTTGCCTAGATTCTGCTTTGACAAAATTTTGACTATTCTCTTCATGATAAGCAATAAGCTCAGCTTCGCTAATTGGAAATGACTGATCAAATAAATTTGCAACCGATATTTTGTAAAGATTAACAAGTTTATTTTGATTGTAATATTCAGATACTAACGCATTAACACCAGAATAATCACCAGAATAATTCTGAAATAAACTTTGTAACATTTCAACACTCAGATACTCCTTGATGAAATTAATATAAAAAGCTTCAGAAATTTTATTCTTTCTAAGAAATTCATTAAATTTAACCTTATCGAACTTATTGTCTGTTAAGAAATTATTATTAGCAAAAATTTGCTCAAATATAACTTCATCAGGAATTGTGATTTTTAGATTTTTTGTTTCCTGCAATAATAAATAATGCTTAATTAACCTGTTAGTTGTTATCTCAACAAATGGAATTGTTTGTAATATCTCCTCAGAAATAGCATCACCATAGTAGTTTCGATAAAAATTCATGGTTTTTTGCACCTCACTATTCAAAGTCGAATTTGAGATTTTATAATCACCAACCTTAATCGCATAATCACCGACAGAAGACCTTATAACGCCACCAATTCCTAAAAAGGCAAATGAAGCAATTATTAAGATAATTATGATTTTAGCATAAATAGTTTGAGTTGAGTTACGTAATTTCTCGAGCATAGTAATTTCAGCAAATTTTATAAAACAATATTAAAAGCTTGGTTTCTAATAGATAATATTAATTTTGCAAAATGTTTGTTGTTGAAAACTCGCGAAAATATTAATTTTTTATAACTTAAAAAATTTTAAAAACCTTAATGATTTTAATTTGAATTTGCTAATTTATTACTTGAAAATTTTATAGCTTTGTGACATCAAGCGTTGGTTAAATTTAGACCTATAATGACTGAGACTTTATTCATAGCTAATTGGAAATTAAATCATAATATTAGCTCTACAGAAATCTATATCGATAAAATCAAAACTTATCAAAACAACAACGCTAAAATTATTATCTGCCCACCCTTTCCTCTTATAAATAATTTCAACGATAGAAATCTTACCAATATTAGCTTCGGCGCACAAAATATTGCAGCTAATGAATCTGGAGCTTTTACTGGTGAAGTACACGCTGAACTTCTGCAAGAACTAAACTGCCATTATGCAATTATTGGACATTCAGAACGTAGAGAATTTTTCAAAAAATTAAAATTGCCCTAAAACATAACATCACTCCGATTTTATGCATCGGCGAGACCAAATCTGAACGAGAAAGTAATGCTTATCTAAACGTAATTACCAAACAATTAGAACTTGCCCTCTTTGAGGTTAATATTTCAGGAAATATAATCATTGCTTACGAACCTATTTGGTCTATTGGAACTGGGCTTATTCCAGATAATAAACAAATTGAAGAAGTGTTTAATTCAATAATTCAAACCACAAATCGTTTAAATATTGAAAATAATAAAATAAAAATTTTATATGGCGGTTCTGCTAATGTTAAAAATCTTGCAAGTTTAATTGAAATTCCTAATATTAGCGGTTTTTTAATTGGCTCTGCAAGTTTAGATGCAGAAAATTTAATGAAAATGGCAGATTTTGTAAAATAATTTGAGGTTTATATGGAAGCTTTGCAATCTTTATTATTAATTGTACATATTGTTTGTGCTATTTTTATTATTATTTTGGTTTTATTACAACCATCATCAGGCGATGGGAATTTAGTTTCATCAAATGCTGCTTCATTTGGCGGTATTGCAAAAGGCAAGACCGTAACAAATTTCTTGCAAAAATTCACTTTATTTATTGCCATAGTTTTTATGGCAAATGTGTTATTACTTGGTGTTATCTCGTATAGAAAAACCGAGAAAGGCTCAAAAATTGAACAAGCCTTTGATAAATTAATCGATGAAAATAACCTTGTTGTTCCTAAAGGTGAATAATGGCTAAATTTATTTTTATCACTGGCGGAGTAGTATCATCATTAGGTAAAGGTATATGCGCTGCCTCACTTGCTTCTCTTCTTAAATGTCATGGCTATAAAGTAAGACTTCGAAAATTAGATCCATATCTTAATGTTGATCCTGGCACTATGAGCCCAACTCAACATGGTGAAGTTTTTGTTACTGAAGATGGAGCTGAAACTGATCTTGATCTTGGCCATTACGAAAGATTCACAGGCAATAACACAAAAAAATCTGATAATGTAACCGCAGGTCAGATATATCAAAAACTATTACGTAAAGAAAGAAAAGGTGATTATCTAGGTGGAACTGTTCAAGTTATCCCACATGTAACAAATCTTATCAAAGATTTTATCCAAAGTGATATTACTGACGAAGATTTCATAATTTGTGAAATTGGTGGAACTGTCGGTGATATCGAAGGCCTACCTTTTTTTGAAGCCATAAGACAATTAGGTAATGATTTAGGTAGAGATAAAGTCTTATATATTCATGTTACTTTAGTCCCATATATCAAAGCTGCTAAAGAGCTTAAAAGCAAACCTACCCAACATTCAGTTAAAGAACTTCGCTCAATTGGAATTACACCAAATATTCTAATATGCCGAAGTGAACGCTATATAACTAAAAAAGAAAAAGATAAAATCGCACTTTTTTGTAATTTAGATCAAGCTGATGTTATTCAAGCAATCGACAAAAGTAATATATATCAAGTGCCGCTTGAACTTCAAAAACAAGGGCTTGATTCTCGCGTATTGAAGTTTTTTAATCTTGAAGGCAAAACCAATAACGTTTTTGCAAATTGGCAAAATCTTGAAGATAAAATCTCTCAATCAAAAAAAGTTGTGAATATTGCTGTTGTTGGTAAATACACATCGCTTAGCGAATCATACAAATCAATAATTCAGGCGCTAGATCATGCTGGTTATGAAGCTGGTGCGAAAATTAACATAAAATGGGTTGATGCCAGAAAACTTGAAAATACTGATATCTTAGATGAGGTTGATGGAATTTTAGTGCCTGGTGCTTTTGGCGTTGATGGTTCAAATGGCAAAATATCAGCAATTAAATATGCTAGAATTAATAACAAACCATTTTTCGGTATTTGCTATGGTATGCAAATGGCCATCATTGAATTTGCCCAAAATGTTTTAAAACTTGATAATTCATATTCTTCTGAATTCAACACAGATGAAGCTGTAAATGGCAATCAAATTGTTGGTTTAATGACTGAGTGGGATCAAAGTGGTAACAAAGTCGAAAGAAATCAAAATTCTGATCTTGGCGGTACTATGAGACTTGGAAGCTATCCATGTCGGCTAAAAGCAAATAGCCTTGCAGCTAAAATTTATGGCCAAGAGGAAATTCTTGAAAGGCATCGTCATCGTTATGAAGTAAATATCAAATATAAAGAACAATTTGAAGCAAATGGTCTAGAATTTTCAGGCTTATCTCCAGATGGTAAACTTCCTGAAATTATGGAAATTAACAATCATCCATTTTTCTTAGCGGTGCAGTTTCATCCTGAATTTAAATCTAGGCCTATGAAACCTCATCCAGTATTTCAAGCTTTTGTTAATGCTTGTTTAAAACAAGAAAATCAAAACTAGAATTTAATTAAATCCTAAAAGTAATTTTTGTTTTAAAAAAGCATCAAAACTATCTGGAACTAGTGATAGTAATTCAGAATTCTTGACCTCATTACTATAAAGCGAATCATCAATTTGATATATCTCAATAAATGAATAACTATTTTTATCGATAATTTCATTAGCATTATTCAAGATTTCATATGCAATATTCACTGCAAATTTATAACTTGCATCCTCACCTGATGAATTTGTCGCAATTCTTGAATTAGTAATTTCAAGATTGGTAATATTACAAATATAATCACTTGTATCAAATTGTTTATCTTTAGTAAGTAAATTATAAAGATGCTTTAACGTAATATTATTTTCATAATTATCAGCATTATAATTAAAACTTACTGAAGTTTGATCCTCAACTAAAGTAAAACCACAAGATGCTAACAATAGAAACATAACAAATTGCTTTAACTGCATCAGACAATCACATTAACAATCTTCTTTGGCACCACTATCATCTTCTTAACTGATTGATTAGCTATTCGCTTTTGCACCTCAGGCAAGTTCAAAACTTGCTTTTCATATTCATCCTTAGAAGCATTAACCTCAATGGTAAATGTTGTCCGCATCTTACCATTAATTTGTACCGCAATGACAACCTCTGATTCAATTAAATATTGTTCATCATATTCTGGCCATTTTGAACTAGCCACCAAACCATCAAAATCCATAATCTGCCAGATTGTCTCAGCCAAAAATGGCGCAAATGGCATAAGTAATTTAGTAAAATTCTCTGTAGCAAACTTTATAACTGATATTTCAGTTTTAGACGCAAATTTAGCTTCAAAAAGCAAATTAGAAAACTCTCTTAAATGTGCTACAGCTTTGTTAAAACCAAATGATTCAATAGCCTCAGTAATCTGCTTAATAACTTTGTGAGTTGACTTAAACAAATCCTTTTCAAAACCTGCTAAAGACTCTATTTCGAACTCACCAACATTTTCAAACTTTGATTTATTTTCATTAAAAAATTTATAGATCTTATTGATATATCGATATGCACCTTCGAGTCCTTCATCTTTCCACTCCAGATTCTTCTCAGGCGGACTGTCAGAAAGCATAAATAATCTCGCTGTGTCAGCACCATAACTTGAAATAATCATCTCAGGATTAACACCATTCTTTTTCGACTTACTCATTTTCTCAACCCGAATTGGGAAAACCTCTGCCTTAGAATTAACATCAATATATTTGTTTTGCACCTTATCAAAAATGATATTGTCAACAGATGCCCAATTATTGTTAGCATCTTTAAATGATAAATGCGTAACCATCCCTTGAGTCATTAAATTCTTAAATGGCTCAGCAACATCTAAGTAACCTAGGTTTCGCAATGCTTTTGTAAAAAACCTAGCATATAACAAATGTAAAACCGCATGCTCAATTCCACCAATATATTGATCAACCGGAAGGAATTTATTAGCAAATTCAGAATTAAAAGCCTTATCTTTATTATTTGCATCACAAAATCTAGCAAAATACCAAGAAGATTCAAAAAACGTATCAAATGTATCCGTTTCCCGCACAGATTTCTTCCCGCATTTTGGGCAAGAACATGATTTCCATTCTGGATTATTAGCTAATGGATTACCATTACCAGAAAAATCAACCTTCTCAGGTAATGTTACGGGAAGATCTGATTCTAAAACCGGAACCACTCCACAATCATCACAATAAATCACAGGTATCGGACACCCCCAATATCTCTGTCTTGAAACTCCCCAATCACGAATTTTATAACTAATTTGCGCCTTACCCTGATTAATCTCAGCCAATTTGTTGATAGCAACATCTTTAGCTTCTTTTGCATCTAAACCATCTAAAAAGTCTGAATTATAAATAATCCCCTCACCCAAATATGCAAAATCTTGATCAGCCTCTTCATCAAAATTTGGACGTACAACATATTTAATGCTTAAATTATATTTCTTGGCAAATGCAAAATCTCGCTCATCATGAGCCGGACATGCAAAAACAGCACCAGTTCCATAATCCATTAAGACAAAATTAGCGATATAAATCGGTAAATTATGATTCTCAATAAACGGATGCTTTACTTTAAGACCAGTGTCAAAACCAAGCTTTTCAGCTTTATCAATAGCTTCCTGAGCCACACCAATTTTATCACATTGTTTAATAAAATCTGCTATCTCAGCATTTTGAGCACTTAACTCTTCAGCCAATGGATGCCATGGCGAAATTGCCAGAAAGCTCATACCAAATATTGTCTCAGGCCTTGTTGAAAAAACTGATATACTTGCATTTTTATCAAGAATTTCGAAATCCATCAAGGCACCAACAGATTTCCCAATCCATTTTTTTTGCATCGAAACTACTGCAGATGGCCAAGTACCTAATTGATCAAGATCTGATAATAATTCTTCAGCAAAATCTGAAACTTTTAAAAACCAACTTTTGATTTTCTTTCGCTCAACTTCAGCACCACTTCGCCAACCTTTGCCATCAACTACTTGCTCATTTGCAAGAATTGTTTGATCTACTGGATCCCAATTAACATATGTCTCTTTTTGATAAGCTAAACCTTTATCTAAAAGTTCCAAAAAAATCTTTTGCTCATGCTTATAATATTCCGGTTTTGATGTAACAATCTGCTGACGCCAATCATATGATAAGCCAATTTTATTAAGCTCATGAGACATTGTCTCAATGTTTTTATAAGTCCAAACAGATGGATGAATATTGTGCTCAATGGCGGCATTCTCAGCAGGCAAGCCAAAAGAATCATAACCCATTGGATGTAAAACATTATAACCTTTAGCAAAGTAATATCTCGAGATAACATCACCAAGACTATAATTCCTAAGATGCCCCATATGAATCTTACCTGATGGATATGGAAACATCTCTAAAATATAATATTTAGGCTTATCTGAGTTATGATCAAAATGAAAACATTGAGAATCCTGCCATTTTTGCAAGAATTCTTCTTCTTTCGCTAAAAACGGAAAATTTGAACTCATTGTAATTTTTAATATTGCTGTTGAGTATCAAGTAAAACAGAACTTGTATTATCAATACCGCCAAAAGTAACTTTAATACCAAGCATTAGCACCGAACCAGAATTATCAATTGATTGTGCTTTTGTTATACCATCAGTATAATCGGTATCTTCATCATCTGAAAAAACATCAAATTCATAGCTATTAACTTCTGCATATAGATTTAAATCTTTAGTCATTCTGTAGTCAAAAGCCACTGATGATAATGAAAATTCTTGCTGACGATATGTACTTGTCATATTTGCAAAAGATAATTTATAAGCACCAAATTGATAACCAAGACCAAAAGTCATATAATTAGCTTCTGCATCTCGATAATTTGAATCTGCAGAAGTTAAATCATCTTTAACAAACATCAAACTATCACCCCAGCTTCCATATGAAGCTGAAATGTTAAAATTACCTTTAAATGCATAAAAACCTAAGCTATGAGCCATTAAATCTTTTTGAATAAAAGCATTAGTTAAAATTGTAGTGGTATCTTGAGCATATCCCATTTCTCCAGTGTAGCTAAAAGCAATACCAAAATCATTAGAGAATTGCTGAACATAATTTAAACCCCAATCAATTACATCTATGACATCACCATCATCAGAAAAACCCTCACCATAATAGGAAGAGCCTCTTTGACCACTATCAGGAGCATAAGAAATACCAAATTGAAAATTCGAAATTCTCGGCGAATAATAAGATACCCTAGATAAAGTAAGAGTATCATCAATTTTATAAGCACCATATTCCGGCGTATAACCGTGAGCTAATGGAAGATCAGGCCTAATTATAAAACCTTTATTTCCAGAACCAGATGATGATTGAACATCTGATGCATCAGTTGCTGAAGTATCATTTGAATAAGTTAAATAAAAATCAGGAACATTAATATATCGCCACCAATCACCAGAAATTCCACCAGTACCACCAAATTTATAACCAGCATCAAACTTCATTTTTTTAGATGGACCTTCAGTATCACCAAATTCAAAACGACCAAAAGTTTTCTTTTCAAAAAATATAAATGACCTTCTGACTCCAACAACTGGTGAAGAATCTGAAGTATTTTTAACGCCAGAAGTATCATATGTGTAGTTGTGCTGTCTATTTGAATTTAATTGAAGAGTTAATTTTCCTCCATAAAGAAAACCATTATCTTCTTTTCCTAGTGCAAAAACATCAAGATATGCATCATGAGCATATAAAATATCTTCATTTAATCCATTTTCATTTGAACTATTATTGAAGCCTATAGGTAAATAATCTTGCGAATAAGCCGCAGCCTGGTCAGTCATTAAATAATTAAAATTCATCATTCCACCAACATAAACTTCTGGCTCAATAGCAGCAAAAGAAGAATTGATAGAAAAAGGAAGAGCTAAAGCCAATATATGAGTTTTTTTCATGATAAAATTTTATAAAACATCTAAAAGTAATTAAAGTAGAAAAGCAATAGGCGCAACAGTTAATTACTATTATTGATAGATATTAAATTTAAGATCTTTCAATAATAACAAAAGCTATCGCACTTGGAAAGTCATCAGCAAGTGTAAGATGAAATTTATATTCACCTTTACCATGAAGTGATTTTATGTAATCTTGTAGTTTTTTAGAAACTTCGATACCTGGACACCCCCTTTTATCTCGATATGTATAAATATCTTTAAACACTACTTTATCAGTAAAACCAGTACCCAAAGCTTTCGAAAACGCCTCTTTTGCCGCAAATCTTTTAGCTAAAAAACCTAATTTTGCCTGATAATCAGTTCTCTTACTAAATTGAATTAACTCAAATGGTGATAAAATTTTGGAAATAAAACGATCACTGTATTTTTCATATAATTTTTGGAATCTATCAATATTTGTAATGTCCGTACCAATACCTACAATCATAATTTATCTGAAATAATAGATTTAAAATTCTTAATAACCTCCCCGAAACCATCAAAAATTGCTTCACCAATTATAAAATGACCAATATTTAATTCTCTTAACTCTTTAATAGCTATTATTTCCCTTGTGGTTTCATAATTAAGTCCATGACCTGCATGACATTCAATAGAAAGATTAAATGCATGGGTACATGATAATTGAATTTTTTGCAACTCCAAAACTCGATCTTTTTTCAACTCATTACAAAACTTACCAGTATGAAACTCGATTATATCAGCATCTAACTTTTTTGCCAAATCTACCATTTTAAGATCTGGTTCGAGAAAAAGCGAAACCCTGATTTTGTGTTTTTTGAATTCCTTAATATATTCATCCAATCTTGAATAATGATGCTCAATATTCAAACCACCTTCCGTTGTAACCTCCTCGCGCTTTTCTGGTACCAAACAAACAGCATTAGGTAATGTCTTAAGAGCAATCGCAAACATCTCATCAGTAGCCGCCATCTCAAGATTTAAAGGCAAATTTATTTGAGATTTTAAATTGCTAATATCTGCATCTGAAATATGCCTTCTATCCTCCCTTAAATGAGCAGTAATTCCATCGGCCCCATATTCTTCGGCAATCAAAGCAGCCCTTACAGGATCAGGATGAGCTCCACCCCTAGCATTTCGAATTGTAGCGATATGATCAATATTTACACCAAGCCTAATTTGACTCATATTTTCCCCTTTAAACAAATCTTTCAACAGTAAAAACTATTTTGTCAGAACGTAGAGAAGCTTTTACAGAATGCAAATCTTTTATGTCATCAACTTCAAGATCAATATAACATTCAATATAAACATCACTTTTGGAAATAATCTTAAAATTATCAATATTAACCGCACATTGATTAATAACACTTACAACATTAGCAATGGCGCCATTTTTATTATTTATAATACACCTTATTCTTGAAATAAACTTGGCTTTTATTTTATCAGGATCATTCCAAAGCACTGTTATGACATTTTCAGAACCCATAGCCTTTTTAATGTTTACACAAGTTGACCTATGAATCGAAACGCCCTTTCCAGCATGAACCGAACCCAAAATTCGATCACCAGGTACTGGGTAACAACATCCTGCATATGTTACGACCAAACCAGGCAAAATTCCTTTAACGGCATTTGAATTAATATGATCCTTTTTAGTCACAATTTTTTTAGCTTTTGGTTTAAGCTTTAACTTATGCCAAAAACGCTTTTTGTTCTTAACCTTAGTTTTTTCATAATTCGGATAGCATGCTTTAAAAACATCAGCTCTTGAAATCAACCCCTCATTTACAGATACAAACAAATCTTCAATAGAGGTTTTTGAAAAAACTTTTAATACTTTATGGATAGCATCATGATCAAATGACATATTTTTGCCGGCAAAAAACTGACGTAAAATTTCCTCACCATTTTTAATATATTCTTTATGTCGAATTAATCTAAAATATTTTTTGATGTGACTCCTAGCCTTTCCAGTAACAACGAACTCCTCCCATGATTCAGATGGAGTTTGATTCTTAGAACAGATAATATCAATTTGATCACCATTTTTTATTTGAGTACGAAGCGGAACAATAACCCCATTAATTTTTGCACCCATACAACTATTACCAATTTCAGAATGAATATGATAGGCAAAATCAACAGTTGAAGCACCCATAGGTAAAGCAATTAACTCCCCTTTTGGTGAAAAACAAAATACCTGATCACTATACATTTCCATTCTGGTATTATGAAAGAAATCTTCAATATTTGTGCTTTCTTCCAGAATATGAAGTAACTCCTTTATCCAATAATAATTATATGGAGCATCTTTATCAACTACACCTTGTTTATAACTCCAATGTGCAGCGATTCCATATTCTGCCACTTGATGCATTAGCTCAGTTCTAATCTGAATTTCAATTTTTTGCTGCGCTGGACCTATAACAGTTGAATGTAAAGACTGATAACCATTTTTCTTAGGCGTTGAAATAAAATCTTTAAAAGTTCCAGGAACCATATGGAATTTTTGATGAATATAGCCAAGCACTTGGTAACATAAAGACACTTCAGAAACCACAACTCTAAAAGCCATAATATCAGATAATTGTTCAAAACTAACATTGTTAGTTTTCATTTTTGTCCAAATTGAATATGGGCGCTTTTCTCTTCCATAAACCTTACATGGAACATCATACTTGCTTATAATTTCATGTAAACGCTCAGTGTTACGGTTAATTATATCTATACCACCAGCCTTTCTAAGATATTCAAGACGCTGTAAAATTGAACTTCTTACCTCAGGATGTAACTCTTTAAATGACAAATCTTGCAATTCATCCTTTATAGCGTGAATTCCAATTCTTTCAGTAAGAGGAGCGTATATTTCTAAAGTTTCTTTAGCAATTCTTTGACGCTTAGTTGCAGGCACATGCTGCAAAGTTCGCATATTATGAAGCCGATCCGCAATCTTAATTAGCAAAATTCTAATATCTTTAGACATAGCTAACAAAAACTTACGAAAATTCTCAGCTTGATGCAAATCATCTGGTTGATAAGCTATTTTATTCAATTTGGTAAGACCTTCAACAAGGCTAGCTACATCAGAGCCAAACTCAGCTTCTAATAAATCAATAGTTACAAAGGTATCCTCAATAGTATCATGAAGCAGACCAGCAATAATTGAATCAGTATCAAGCTTAAGCTCAACTAAAATGCCAGCGACAGATAAAGGATGAATAATATAAGGTTCACCAGAAGCACGCTTTTGAGAAATATGTGCCTTTTCAGAAAAAACAAAAGCCTTGTTTATTCTTTCAATATCAACATTTGGATTATATTCTTTGATTTTATTGACCAGATCTGACTGGCTTTCCATCTTTAGTCGTTTACTTCAAGATTATCTTCTGCAAAATCTCCCTGATGAACTTTAAAGTTCGCTGGCTTATCAATATTTGGATCAATACCCTCTATACCAGATTCAGCCGCTGCAGTTTTATCAAACTCAGTTATATTAGCTTCATATTCTGATCTGTCCTGATAAGACTCAAGGACATTATTTGTTAAAACTTCCTTGGAAATTTTCTTATCAGCAATTTCCCTAAGTGAAATAACAGCATCTTTATCATTGTCACGCTCAATACGAATTTCTGATCCTGCAGCAATATCTTTAGCTCTTCTACTA
>JAYOLW010000008.1:15907-66931 GCA_038120515.1 Rickettsiales bacterium
TGATGAATTCTCTCAAAAAAGCATTGATGTTTTTCTAAAATCACTAGCTCAAATCTATTACTAATAATTTTTGTACAATCTTCAACAGTAACTCTAGCCATGACAAAATTAAAAACGTTAAATTATATGGAAATAAAAAAATGCTTTAAAACTTCCAAATCCAATCTATATAAATATTTATTAAAAACTTTCAAGTAAATTCTTATGCTCGCTACAATTACTATTACTGCAATAATCCTAACATTCCTTGTCATGATTGTAGGGACTTTTGCAATGATTAAAGGTGGCGATTTTAACAAAAAATACTCAAATATATTAATGCGTACAAGAGTTGCAATGCAAGCTTTGTCAATTGTTTTACTTTTTATGCTGTATATTTCATAATTTATGACTCAAACTTTTTTAAAACCTATCGCATTAATTGGCCTTTCTGGGACTGGAAAATCTACCATTGGTTCATTTTTAGCCAATAAGCTAGGACTAGATTTCCTTGATACTGACACCATAATAGAAACAGACTTAAATCAGACCATTTCTGAAATTTTTAAAAATTATGGTGAGGTGTTTTTTCGTGATCAAGAAACAAAAACCTTACAAAAAATTGCTAATATAAAAAACTGCTTCATTCTATCAACAGGCGGAGGAATTATTACTAACTCTGCTAACTTAGAATTATTATTAGATAAATTTTTTGTTGTTAAAATATATTGTGACCTGGATATTTTGCATGACAGGATCAAAGATGACACAGCGCGACCATTAACTCAAAATAACAGCTTTGAAAAAATAAATACTTTATTTAAACAAAGAGAAGCTTTATATAACAAAGCCCATATCAGTATTGACTCAAGCTCGGGTGATATTGAAAAAATTTCAAATAATTTAATACAAAAACTAATTCAATTAAATGAAAGCTGAAAAAATAAATTTGGATCTTGGCGAATCATCATATGATATAATTATCGAACATGGCCTTCTTGAAAAAGCTTCAAGCTACATTAGCAAAGTTACAAAAAGCAAAAAAATAATTATTATAACCGATACAACAATTGCAAAACATTATTTATACCCGTTAATAAATAATCTTAAATATGATAATTTTAATGTTGAACATATTATCATCAATCCTGGCGAACTTCAAAAGTCTTTTGTCTCTCTCACTAGATTATGCAACAATATTTTGAAATTAGTTCCAGATAGATCAACCACATTAATTGCACTTGGTGGCGGAGTAATTGGTGATCTAGTTGGCTTTACAGCAAGCATCATTCTAAGAGGAATAAATTTCATTCAAATACCTACTACTTTATTATCTCAAGTTGATAGCTCAGTTGGTGGAAAAACTGGTATTAACACAAATTATGGTAAAAACCTTATTGGCACCTTCTATCAACCTAAATTAGTTTTAATTGATACAAAAACTTTAAACACACTTTCAGAACGTGAATTTAATTCTGGTTACGCTGAAATTTTAAAATATGCTCTTATTAATAATCCAGAATTCTTTGAATTTTTAGATCAAAATAAAAATGCAATAAAAAACAAAGATATAAACATTCTTAAAGAAATAATCAAAACATCATGCAAGACTAAAGCTCAAATCGTCAAGGAAGATGAAAAAGAACAAAATGACAAAAGAGCATTATTAAACCTAGGTCATACATTTGGACATGGGCTTGAATACAACATTAATTACAACGACAAACTAAAACATGGAGAAGCTGTTGCAATAGGAATGGTAATGGCATTTAAATTTTCAGAAGAATTAAAATTATGCCCTAAAAACACTCATAAAAAAATCGAAAATCATCTTAGATTTTTTGGTATACCAGCAAATGTCTCAGATATTGATTTTGAATTTGATCCACAAATTCTTCTTAAAGCTATGCTTGCAGACAAAAAAAATAGCAACGGCAATATAGTTCTAATTTTAGCTAGTGATATTGGCAAATCATATGTTGCAAGAAACATAAACCATAATTCTGTCGAACAATTTTTAAACAATCTTTATAACTAAAAATGGATCTTTACCTCTTATACCCAACCATTATATCCATTATCATTCTAATAATATTATCGGGCTTTTTCTCTTCTTCAGAAACTGCTTTAACATCATTATCTAGAGCAAAAATTCATAAATTAAAAAAACAAGGTAATAAAAGAGCTAAATTAGTGAGCGAACTTCGTAAAGATAAAGATTTACTCATTAGCTCTATTTTAATTGGTAACAATATCGTTAATATCTTAGCATCAGTTTTAACAACAACGTTATTTATTAAAATTTTTAGTGATAGTGCAGTTGTTTTATCGACTATCACAATGACTTTGCTTTTGGTAATTTTTGCAGAAGTAATGCCAAAATCATATGCTATTTATAATGCAGAAAAACTATCTCTAAAAATAGCACCTTTGCTAAAATTATTCATGCTAATTTTAAATCCTTTTGCTAAAGTTCTTCAACTATTTACAAAAACAATACTATCGCCTCATCATCATAAAAGTGAAAAAGAAGATCTAATTTCAGCAATTGAAGAATTAAGAGGAGTAATTGATCTTCATCAAAAAGAAGGTTTAATAATAAAAGAAGACAAAGAAATGCTAAATTCAGTATTAGACCTTTCTGAAACTGACGTTAATGCGGTTATGACACATAGAAAACATATGCATACAATTAACGCCGATACAGCAAATGATGAAATTTTAGAACAAATGCTTAAAAGCCCTTATACTAGAATGCCAATATGGCGCAATAATAAAGATAATATCATAGGCATTATCCATGCTAAAGATTTACTAAAGGCCCAAAGATATTCCACAAAAGAATTCAAAGAATTAGACATTACAAAAATAGCCTCACAACCATGGTTTATTCCTGACTCAACTCCACTTAAGGATCAACTTTACGCCTTTAGAGAACAAAGAAATCATTTCGCTATTGTCGTCGATGAATATGGAGCAGTTCAAGGAATTATAACACTTGAAGATATTCTTGAAGAGATTGTTGGCGATATTAAAGATGAACATGACAAAGGCGCTTTAACCTCTTATAAACAAACTGGAGTTAATAGCATTATTGCCGATGGATCAACATCAATAAGAGATATTAATAGAGATTCAGATTTTGAACTACCTGAAGATGAAGCCACATCTATTGCAGGCTTGTTAATTAATATAGCCGGTAAGATTCCAGAAAGAGGTGAAAGCTTTGTAATGAATAATTTTGAACTAAAAGTAATTGAAAAACATAAAACTCAAATAACAAAAATCAGTATCAAAAGAAATATTAACAACTAAAATTCTTTTACTAATTTATGCTATTTTTTTTTTACTATCTAAAGAATCATATTGCTTCAAAGCCTTCAAGCCTGGTAAATCTTTACCCTCAAGCCATGCAAGAAAGGCTCCTCCTGCTGTAGAGATATAAGTAAAAGCATCTTTTAACCCAGATTGTTTAACAGCAGCTACAACATCGCCACCACCAGCAATAGATGTAAGGTTACCTTGACTAGAATATAAGGCAACAAAACGTGCAATTGACTCAGAACTAATATTAAAAGGCTTAAATTCAAAAGCACCAACAGGACCATTCCATAAAACAAGCTTTGAAGATTGTAGCTTTGTAGCAATATAACTAACAGATTCTGGACCAATATCAAGAATTAAATACTCGTTTGGAATATCACTAATATTAACAACTTTGACATTTTTACCATCATTTATATCTTTAGCTATAACAACATCTTTTGGTAAGATTATTTCGCAATTTTGTGCTTCTGCAATTTGCAAAATATCCTTTGCCACATCGACATAATCAGCTTCATACATTGATTTTTTAATATCAATATTTTGTGCATGTAGAAATGTATTGGCCATAGCCCCACCAATTACAATAGCATCAGATTGACATGCTAAATGCTTTAATAATTCTATTTTAGTTGAAACTTTTGAACCACCAACGATTGACATCATAGGTTTGACAGGAGTTGCTAAATATTGTTCTAAAGTTGTAATCTCTTCTTCAAGCAATAAACCAGGATAGGATGGTAGAAATTTTGTAATACCATCAATAGAACTATGCGCTCTATGAGAACATGAGAAACTATCATTAATGTAAATATCAGCATAACTTGCTAATTCTTTTGAAAACTCAATATCATTTTCAGTTTCTTCTTTGTAAAATCTTAAATTTTCTAATATCAATACTTCACCAAACTGCAATTCTGAAACAGCTTCTTGTGCTTTTCGCCCTCTACAATCAACTGAAAACTTAATATTTAAATTAGGTAAAAATTGCTGAATTTTATCTACAACTGGACCTAAAGAAAAATCAAGGTCAAACACACCCTTTGGTCTACCAAAATGCGAAATTAAAATAACCTTAGTATTTTGATTAATAAGATAATTTATAGTTGGTAAAATTCTTTCAATTCTTTCAGTATCAGTAATTTTTCCGTGAACTATTGGAACATTTAAATCAACTCTTACTATTACCGTTTTATTTGCTAAATCAATTTGCTTAATACTAATCATTAATTTTAATTTACTCAGAGATTAATTTCATAACATCCAACATTCGACAAGCAAATGACCACTCATTATCATACCAAGCAGCAACTCTTGCAAAAGTTCCATCAATTACTTTTGTAGCTGTTGCATCAAAAATTGATGATTCATTAGTGTGGTTATAATCAATTGAAACCAAAGGAAGATCGTTAAATCCCAACATATTAGAACTAGCAGATTTAATAAGTTGATTTATTTCTAATTCAGACATTGTTTTCTCTGTATTAAAAGTAAAATCAATCATTGAAACATTTGGAGTTGGAACCCTAATTGCACAACCATCTAGTTTACCCTCAAGATCAGTAATCACTTTACCAATTGCTTTAGCAGCACCAGTTGAAGTTGGAATCATTGAAAGCGCTGCCGCTCTCGCTCTTCTTAAATCTTTGTGGTTAGCATCAGCAATATTCTGATCATTTGTATAAGCATGAACAGTTGTTACATAGCCTCTAGTAATTTTATAATTATCATGCAACACCTTAACAATAGGAGCTAAGCAATTGGTTGTACAAGAACCAATAGAAATAATATTGTCACTATCATTTAATAAATTATCATTAACTTTATAAATTATAGTTTTGATATCATCACTTTTTGCAGGAGCAGAAATTATAACCTTCTTAGCACCAGAATTAATATGTTTTTGACAACCTTCTCTTGTATTAAAAAAACCCGTACATTCCAAAACAACATCTACACCTAATTCAGACCAAGGTAAATTTTCAGGATTACGCTCATGTAATGATTTTATTCTAGCACCATTTATAACAAAATGATCTTCATCAATTTTACAATCACCATTAAAACGACCATGTACAGAATCATATTTAAATAAATGTAGATCTTTTTCAATTGATCCCATGCCATTAATTGCTACTAATTCAAGGCCTTGATAATTATTCTCAAATAATGATCTAGCAACTGCCCTACCTATTCTTCCAAAACCATTAATAGCAAATTTTATAGTCATTTCTCCAGTGTAAAAAATTAATTAGTCCTTTCTATATAATATTTATATGCATCAGCAAAACCATTCAAAGAAACATTTGTTTTTAATTGGTTTGTTACATCTATAAGTAATTTTTGTCCTTTTGACATCTGTACTGATAACGATTTTCTGTCTATCTGCTTAAAAAATGATGAAATACCAGTATTCATTGAAGACTCAACTGGATCATGATTATCAACAGTTAAAACTACACCATCACTAAGCAAAAGTTCATTATGAGAAAAAGCTAAATAATATTTAGTAAAAATTATTGCACCACCACCAAGATCATCTTCAAATTGAGTACCCAGAAAACAATCACCTTTTAAATCAGTTGAGTTTTGCAATTTACATGAAACTAACCATTCACCAAAAGCTTTATTATTTTCAACATAAGCATAGGATTTACTTAGTAACAAAACAAAAATAACAGCAATTTTAATTAAACAATTAGTCATTTAATACCTCACTTATTTGATTAGCAATATTTGAAACAGTCAAACCAAAGTGATCATAAACATATTCAGCTTCAGCAGATATACCAAAAGTTTCAACACCAAAAAACTTACCCTTGCGACCAATAATTTTATACCAACTCATAGATATTCCAGCCTCAATAGCAAATATCGGTACATCTTTACCTAATAAAGCTTCTTTATATTCATCAGATTGTTGCTCAAATAACTCAACACAAGGCATCGAAACCAATCGAATCTTTTTGTCCTTCAATTCGTTGCAAACTTTATCTGCCAAACCAAGCTCAGAACCTGTAGCTATTATAATTGCATCTGGTTTTGAGTGATCCCTAATAACATAGCCACCTTTCTTAACCTGATTTTCAGTCGAATAATCTCTTTCGGTAAAATCGGTTTTTTGCCTTGTAAGACAAATTAAACTTGGACCAGTTTTGTTTTCAAGCGCACATTGCCAAGATTCAAGAGTTTCAACTATATCACATGGTCTAAAAACATTTAAATTTGGAATTGCTCTAAGTGATGCAATATGCTCAATTGGCTGATGTGTAGGACCATCAGAACCAAGACCTATTGAATCATGAGTCATAATGTAAATAACCTGTTGTTGCATCAATGCTGACAATCTAATAGCAGGACGACAATAATCAGTAAAAACCAAGAATGTTCCACCAAAAGGAATCATACCACCATGAAGTGTCATGCCATTCATTATTGCAGACATTCCAAATTCTCTAATACCATAATAAATATAATTACCTAATGCATCATCTGGTGTAATAGGTTTCATATTTGAAGATTTAGTATTATTAGAGCCTGTAAGATCAGCAGAACCACCAACTAGATTTGGAATCTTGTCACTTAAAAACTCAATAACTTTACCAGAAGCTTGTCTTGTCGCCATAACTGGCTTGTCAGCAAATAATGATTTTTTAAAAGTTACTAACTCCTCTTGTATCTCATTATAAAAATTATTATCGATATATTTAGTTAAGCTTTTACCCTCTGGATTGTTTTGAAATTCTTTATTCCATCTATAATATTCAGGTAAGTTTCTGTCAATTATTGAACGCCATCTATCAAGATCCTCAGAAGAAACAAAAAACTCTTTCTCACTAATACCTAATTTTTCTTTAGTTTTTAAAACTTCATCAGCACCTAAGGGAGCACCGTGAGATGCCGAAGTTCCAGCCTTATTTGGTGAACCAAACGCTATTTGAGTTTTGCAAGCAATTAATGTTGGTTTATCTGAAAGCTTCGCCTTGGTAATGGCATTATCAATTTGATGAAAATCATGACCATCAACAGACATTACATTCCAATTAGATGACTCGAATCTTTTAAGTTGATCATCGGTACATGAAATATCTACAGATCCATCAATAGTAATACCATTATCATCAAATAAAATAATTAACTTATTTAATTTATGATGACCAGCAAATGAAATAGCTTCATGAGAAATACCTTCCATCAAACAACCATCACCAACAATAGCATAAGTATGATGATTAATTAAACCTTTTCCAAATTTCGCAGCAAAAATTTTCTCTGCTAGCGCCATACCAACTGCATTAGCAAAACCTTGACCAAGAGGTCCAGTAGTAGTTTCAACACCTTTTAACAATTCTACTTCAGGATGACCAGCAGTTTTAGAATGAAGTTGTCTAAAATTTTTAATATCATCAAGAGTTATATCTTTATAGCCAGTTAGATATAACAAAGAATATATAAGCATAGAACCATGACCTGTAGACAAAACAAATCGATCACGATCAAACCAATCAGGGTCTTTAGGATTAAATTTTAAATGATTATGGAACAAAACAGTTGCAACATCAGCCATTCCCATAGGCATACCTGGATGACCAGAAGCAGCTTTCTCAACAGCATCAATTGTTAAACCTCTAATGTTATTGGCAAGCGATTTTAAATTTAAAGACACCTAAAATATGAAAAAATTTTGTAAAAAAGTGGTGATTGGTATAACAATGTTCAAAAAAAAGTCAATTTTCCTTTTTTTAAATTTTAGCAAAAAATTTTAAAGATAAAATTCCTAGATTTTTGAAATTTTTTTCCTATAAATGCCATGTTTTATAAGATTCAATGGAAATTTATTTACCAATTGCTGATATTCCCATTAATATTTTTTCACTTCTGTTTATTGGCCTAACAGGTGGAATATTATCTGGCGTTTTTGGAATTGGTGGAGGTTTTATAGCTACTCCATTATTAATATTTCTTGGTGTTACACCACCAGTTGCCGTTGCATCATCAGCAAATCAAATAATAGCTTCATCATTTTCTGCATTTACATCCCATTACAAAAAAAAGAATATTGATTTTCACATGGGCACTATATTTATTTTAGGTGGATTAGCCGGTTCATCTGTTGGCGTATGGTTATTCAGCTATTTAAAACAATATGGCCAAATCGATTTAGTCATTTCACTTTGCTATATTGTAATACTTGGCTTTATTGGTATATCTATGGCAGTTGAAAGCTTTTCAAACTTTACCAAAACAAACAAAAATCATGACTCAAAATTTTCAAAAAACAAACAAGCCTTTTTTGATAAATTACCATATAAAATTTATTTCGAAAAATCAGAACTTGAGATAAGCATTTTAGTTCCAGTCTTAACAAGCTTTTTCTCTGGAATTCTGGTCTCACTAATGGGAATTGGCGGCGGTTTTTTAATTGTTCCAGCATTAATTTATATAATCGGCATGCCGGCATCAATTGTTATTGGCACATCATTATTTCAAGTTATATTCATTACTGCAAATGTTACATTTTTACATGCGGTCACTACTCATTCAGTTGATATAGTACTTGCAACAATTTTGTTCAGTGCATCAGTAATTGGGGCACAACTTGGCATTCGTATTGGCTCAGTCATAAAAGCTGAAAAACTAAGGTTATTTCTTGCTTTAATAATTTTAGCTGTTGTTTCAAAATTAGTTATGGGATTTGTAATTGAACCATCCAATCCTTTTTCAACATCCATGTATTAAAAAAATGATAAAAACCACCAATTTAATACATAGCCTTAAATATATTTTACTAATATTTTGGTTTTTTGGACAATCAGCTTTTGCAAATCAAGCTATATTTACAGCAATTTCTGAAGACAAAATAGATATATCCGCAAATTTCAAAGGCAAAAACATCTTATTATTCGGGGCCAAAGATGTTGCTGGACAAATATTTATTGTGGTCAGAGGACCTGAAAAAACATTTACCACCAGAAAAAAAGAAAAAATATTTGGTTTTTGGGTTGAGAGAAAATTTATTGAATTTACCAACCTACCCAATTTTTATCAAATTAAAAGCAATGACAGCATCGAAACAATAGGTAATGAGAATTTACTAAAAAATTTAGAAATTGGACTTGAAAATCTTTCATATCAATATGGTGGTAACGCATCAATTGATCAAACTAACCAATATCGTAACGCCTTAATGGAGTCGCAATTTAAGAACAAACTATTTTCGCAGAATTTTGGCCCTATAACTTATCTTAATAACACTTTCTTCAAGACTGAGATTTTCTTCCCAAAAACTATCCAAGAAGGACTCTATACCATTGAAACATATTTAATTGATAACGATAAAATCAAAGCCCTACAAGTTCATAGAGTGCATGCTCGCAAAGTTGGCTTTGAATCTTTTATTCACAAACTCGCAATCGAGAACTCAGTTATATATGGATTAATAGCAATTTTCTTAGCTATATTCTTTGGATGGTTTTCTAGTCAAATATTCTGGAAACCTTAAATCATTTAAGACCAAAGCTCTTCTAAGTTAAACTCGTCTCTTGCCTCTGGTAAAAACAAATGAACAATAATGTCCAAACAATCAATCAGCACCCAATTACCAGAAGCTAAACCCTCGCAATGATATTTTGTGTCTAAATCTGAATGCTTAATATCAAATACAACTTTATCCGCCAAAGAAGATATATGTCTTGATGAAGTACCTGATGCTATTATCATATAATGACATAAATCAGTAGAATCCGATACATCCAAAATTGAAATTTCATCAGCTTTACCATCTTCTAACGTTTTATTGATAAGATTTTTTAGACTTTCTAAATAATCGTTATTATCCACTGATAATTTATTTTTATCACTCATAATTCTTATAATGTTGTTTTACGACCAGATGAATAGTTGGAACTTGAATCATTCTCACCTTTTTTAAAAGTTTTTGCAGTTAAAAGCTCTTTAATCTCATCTCCGGTTAAAGTTTCATATTGAAGTAACGCTTCAGCTAACTTATGCAAGTCTTTTGAATGTTTTTTAAGCAAGTCTTTAGCTTTCTTATAACCAGCCTCGACTATTTTTTTAACTTCTTCATCAATCAAATTTGCTTTATCCATCGAGATATATTCTTCATTCGAAGCCTCATGTAAAACTGGACCAATTGCATCACACATACCCCATTTTGTTACCATGGCTTTGGCAATCTTAGTAGCATGCTCGATATCAGAAGAAGCACCTGAAGTAACTTTATCATATCCAAAAATCATCTCCTCAGCAACCCTACCTCCCATAGCGACAGCAATATCTGCATGAAGCTTTTCTCTAGTTGTTGAATAACGATCATCTTTAGGAAGACGCATAACCATTCCTAAAGCCCTACCCCTTGGAATAATTGTGGCTTTATGAATAGGATCAGATGCCGGAGAATAAAATGTAACAATCGCATGACCTGATTCATGAAAAGCAGTAAGTTTTTTTTCCTCCTCTTTCATTATCATTGACTTACGTTCAGGACCCATCATAACTTTATCTTTTGCATATTCAAAATCTAGCATTGTAACTAATTTTTTATTAAATCTAGCTGCATGTAAAGCAGCTTCATTAATAATATTTGCAAGATCAGCACCAACAAATCCAGGCGTACCTTTTGCAATTACTTTCAAATCTACGTCTTTAGCCATCGGAACTTTCTCAGCATGAACTTTTAAGATTTTTTCACGACCTAAGATATCTGGACTAGGAACAGTGATTTGCCTATCAAATCGACCAGGTCTAAGCAAAGCCTTATCCAATACATCAGGACGATTAGTTGCAGCAACAACAATGATATTTTCATGCTCTTGAAAACCATCCATTTCAACAAGAAGCTGATTCAAAGTCTGCTCTCTTTCGTCATTTCCACCACCAACTCCAGCACCTCTATGACGACCTACTGCATCGATCTCATCAATAAAGACAATACAGGGTGAGTTTTTCTTAGCTTGATCAAACAAATCTCTAACTCTTGAGGCACCAACACCGACAAACATTTCCACAAAATCAGAACCAGAAATGCTAAAAAAAGGAACCTTTGATTCACCAGCAATAGCTTTAGCAAGTAAAGTCTTACCCGTTCCAGGATTACCAATCAATAAACAACCTTTTGGAATTTTACCACCAAGCTTATTAAACTTTATTGGATTACGCAAAAAATCAACAATTTCAGATAATTCCTCCCTTGCCTCATCTATACCGGCAACATCCTTAAATCGTATTTTTACATCCTTATCCATAAGCATTTTAGCTTTAGATTTAGCAAAACTTAATGGATTACCGGAACCTTTGCCAACTTTTCTAAGTAAATATACCCAGACAATTACAATAACAATTAAAGGCAGCCAAGATATTAAAGCTGACATCAACGAGTTTTTAACTGAAGATTCACGACTAACTTTAATAGCAACATCAGCATTTTTTAGATCTTTAATAAGATCAGGATAATAAGGTAAATTTGTATAAAATTCTTGACCAGTTTTTAATGTACCAAACAAAGTATCATTATCTATAACAACAGACAAAACATTGCCAGCGTCAACCTGATCTAATAAAGATGAAAACTCTAACTCATTTTTATTGTTAGTATTTGTTGACAAGCTATTTACAAGCAAAAACATTAAGGTAAAAATTATCACCCAAGTAAGAAAGTTTTTATTATTTTTGTTCATTAAATAATTTAAATTTTATTGAAGGATTTTAGCTAGGTTAAATATAGTTACAATCACAAATTAATTTTTAGTCAAACTTATTGCCCAAAATGTAAATAATTGCTGAATAATCCGAATGCACAATATTAAATCTAACCTTTTTTTGAATAATAGGCTTTGCCTTAAAACCAATTGAAAAAGGCACCATATTTAAAAACGGAATATCATTAGCACCGTCACCAATTGCTATAACCTCGTCCTTTTTAACACCCATTTTTTGCATTAATAATGCTAAGACTTCAGCTTTACTCTCAGATGAAAATACCGGTTTTTTGATATGTCCGGTTAATTTATTATGAGTAAAGATTAATTCATTAGCATAAAATTCATCAAAACTAATATCTTCAGCCAATCTATTACAAAAATAAGTAAATCCTCCAGATACAATAACTAAATGAACAGATTGACTTTTTAAAAACTTAGCAGTTTCAACAACACCTTCACTTACTTTAATATCTCGATTGTAAATAAGCTCTAAATCTTCTTTTGAAACTCCTTCAAGCAATCTTACTCTTTGCTCAAGCGAACCTTCAAAAAGCATATTTCCATTCATAGCCTGCTCTGTGATTTTTGAAATTTCCTCATATTTACCAATATGCCTAGCAATTTCATCAATACATTCATTTTGAATTAAGGTTGCATCCATATCGGAAAGCAAAAGTTTTTTCTTAGCTCTATATTGTTCATTTAGAAAAAAACAATCAATAGGATAATCTTTAAGAAAATTTAATAATAAGCTTTCTTTATCTTTTGTAAGCTCAACATTTCTAAAATCATAGGCTTTAGAAGCTTTCAAAACATGCAAAGACTGCTCAGTTAAATTTAAAATTTTTAAAATTTTTTCAATTATAGAAATTTCAATTTTGAAATTATTAGGGGCGACTATAGTTATTATATTATTCATATTTGCTTAATTAATATTAGACAATTTAGATCAATTTTGCTAAATCACTATCAGAAACATTTAAAGAAAAAAATGAAATTTTTTATCGACACTGCAAATATTGAAGAAATACAAGAACTTAATCAATATGGAATCCTTGATGGAGTTACCACAAACCCTTCACTTATTGCCAAATCTGGTAGAGATTTTATTGAAGTAATTACTGAAATTTGTGCTATAGTTAATGGTCCAGTAAGTGCAGAAGTTGTTGCAACTGATTATCAAGGCATGTTAACTGAAGCTGGAAAACTAGCTAATATAGCTGATAATGTCGTTATTAAACTGCCAATGACTTTAGAAGGTCTTAAGACTTGTAACGAACTATCAAGAAACAACATTCAAACCAATGTAACTTTATGTTTTTCTGCTGCTCAAGCATTGCTTGCTGCTAAAGCTGGCGCAACTTTTGTCTCTCCTTTTATTGGTAGACTTGACGATATTAGCTATAATGGTCTAAATTTAATTTCTGAAATAAGAATGGTTTTTGACAACTATCCTAACCTATCAACGGAAATATTAGCTGCTTCAATTAGAAATCCCGTTCATTTATTAGAATCCGCAAAACTTGGTGCTGATGTTGCAACCATTCCTGCAAAAGTTATTCATCAATTAATCAAACACCCTTTGACCGATTCTGGACTTGCTATTTTTCAGTCTGATTGGGATAAGACTGGTCAAAAAATAGCTTAAAAATTGCAAATCTTTCAAGAATTTTTACAGCAAATATCAATTAAAGGTTTTTCAAAAAAAACTCAAATTGCTTATGCTGGAGATTTAAAATTATTTGAAACCTTTATTAAGAAATATATCAATAGCAAGATTGATATAAAAACTTTAACAAATCTAGATATCAAAGACTTTAGAAGTTTCTTTAGCTATTTATTTGAAAAACAAGAACTCTCACCAACATCAAGGTCTAGGGTTCTTTCAACCCTTAGAAGCTTTTATAAACATCTAAAAAAAAGGAAATATATTGAAGATTCAGCCATATTTTCAATCTCTTTTCCAAAAACCGATAAATTATGTCCAAGAGCTTTAAGTGTTCATAACATTTCAAGAATCATTGATGCCTTAGATGAAAATACAGATAATTGGGTTGGTATTAGAAACAAAACCTTATTTCTATTAAATTATGCTTCAGGCATGAGGATTAGTGAATTATTAAGCCTAACAGATAATATGATATTTGAAGATTTTATAAAAGTCGTTGGCAAAGGCAACAAAGAGAGAATTATTCCATTAATTCCTGAAGCTAAAACAGCAATTAACGAATATTTGAAAGCTCAACCATTTAAACTTAATAAAGATGATGAAATTTTTAGGGGTGAGAAAGGCGGTAAGTTAAACCCAAGAATTTTTCAGAGAGTTATTGAAGATCTTAGATACAAACTGAACCTAGATGATAACTTTACTCCTCACAGCCTCAGGCATAGTTTTGCGACTCATTTAATTGAAAATGAGGCAAATTTAAGACAAGTTCAAGAACTACTTGGTCACACATCTATTAGCTCAACTGAGAAATACCTTAAAATAACAAACAAACACTTAGTTGAACAATTTCAAAAATATCAAACATTCAAAAAAGAGTCTTGAAAAGTAAAAGTTTTTAGCTTTATTTACCTGATAAAATTCTAAAATTCTAAAATCTAGATATAATTATGTTGAAATCAATTGTAAGTTTTTCAGATAATCCATGGGGCGGTAATGGATCATCAAATCAAAACAATAATTCTAAAAAAACTCAGCAGCAAAATGTTTTGGAATTTGAAAAATTACTTAATAAATATAAAAAAAATTTTTCTGGCGGCAAAGATGATAATTCAAAAAAATCAATTTTTAGCATCATCTTAATTGTAATTGCCTTATATTTTTCTACAGGATTTTATACTGTTCAACCTGAAGAAGAAGGTGTGGTATTACTTTTCGGAAAATTTAACAGAGTAACTGACCCAGGTCTGCATTACCACCTTCCTAGTCCAATCGAGCAATTAATTAAGGTTAAAGTAACACAAATTAATTCTGTTGAAATTGGTTACAGAAATCTTGGTGGTGATAGAACTTCTTCAAGAATCGAAGAAAGTAGCATGCTTACTGGTGATGAAAATATTGTAGATATTAACTTTGAAGTTCAGTGGCGAATAAAAGATGCATATAATTATTTATTTAAAGTTAGAGATAACTCACCAGGTGCCACTGTAAAAAGTGCTGCTGAATCAGCAATGAGAGAAGTAATAGGAAAATCTAAAATTGCCTATGTGCTTTCAGATGGAAGAGCAGAAATTGAACTTGAGGCAAAAAAATTACTGCAAGAAATTTTAGATTCATACCAATCTGGTATTGAAGTTGCAAGATTACAGCTTTTAAAAGCTGACCCTCCATCAGAGGTAATTGATGCTTTTAGAGATGTTCAAACTGCAAAAGCAGATAAAGAAAAAGCTATCAATCAGGCTGAAGCATATAGAAACGACATCTTGCCAAGAGCTAGAGGAGAAGCACAGCAAATTATTGAAGAAGCATTAGCATATAAAGAAAGTGTAGTTGCAGACGCCACTGGTAAAGCCAATAGATTCGATGAAGTATATCAAGAATATTCAAAAGCTAAAGTTGTAACACAAAAAAGAATTTTCCTACAAACAATGGAAGAAATCCTTGAATCCGCAAATGTAACAATTCTAGATAACTCAATTTCTGAGACTGGAATGGTTCCTTATCTTCCTCTTAAAAACAATACACAAAAATAGTAGGTATAAAATGAAAAAATCAGTCTTAATCATTTTTTTAGTTTTAGTTGGTATCACAATAAGCCAATCACTTTATATTCTTGATCAAACTAGACAAAGTGTTGTTTTACGATTTGGTGAAGCTGTTAACTTTGAAAATACTCCTGGATTAAAATATAAATTCCCATTCATTGATAATGTAATTTATTTTGACACTAGATTACTTGATCTTAATGCAGACCCAAAGGAAGTAATATCTTCGGATCAAAAAAGATTAATAGTTGATGCTTTTGCCAAATATAAGATCGTTGATCCGTTAAAATTTGTGCAAACTGTTCGAAATGAAAGAATGGCAAGAAGCAAACTTAATTCAATTTTAGAATCAAGCATTAGACAAATCCTTGGTGCCGAAGAATTAAAAGTTGTATTACTTGAGGGAAAAAGAAGTGATGTAATGGCAAAGATCCAATCAAATGTAAACACTGAAGCTTTGTCATTTGGTATTGAAGTTGTTGATGTAAGAATAATGCGTGCAGATTTACCAGCAAAAAATAGTCAGGCAATATTTTACAGAATGCAAAGTGAGCGAGAAAAAGAAGCTAGAGAATTTAGAGCCGAAGGTTCAGAAGAAGCGCAAAAAATTACTGCAAAAGCTGAAAGAGATAAATTAATCATTGTCGCTAATGCCAAAAGAGATGCTGATATAATCAAAGGTCAAGCTGATGCAAAAGCAACACAAATTTTTGCTAAAGCTTATGGAAAAGATATTAATTTTTATGAATTTTATAAATCTATGGAATCTTACAAAAATTCTATAGCAAATAATAAGACTGATTTATATCTTTCACCTGACAATCAATTTTTTAAATATTTTGGTAATTTAAATAGTAAATAATGGTTCAACTAATTAATAAGATTCTTTTCGCTATTATTGTAATTTCAATTAATAATAATGCTTTTGCATTTCAGCAAAAAGATTTATCCTTTGCAGATACAGTTGAAAAACTATCACCTTCTGTTGTAAATATTTCCACAGCACAAATACTTCCTGAACAATTATTGCAAGATCTTTTAGAACAAATACCTAAAGAATCACCTTTTTACAAGGTCTTCCAAGATTTGTTAGCAAAACAAGATAAAAAGAAAAAAACACAAAATAATACATTAGGTTCTGGTTTTATAATTTCAGAAGATGGATATATTGTTACTAATAACCATGTTATTGGTGAAGCAAAATCAATTGAAGTAACATTTTCAGATGGCAAATCAGAAGAAGCAAGAATTATTGGCCGAGACAAAAAAACTGACTTAGCCTTAATAAAAGTTGATATTGATCAAAAATTACAACCTGTAAAATTTGCCGATTCTGATAAAGCTCGTCCTGGTGATTGGGTAATCGCCATTGGAAATCCATTTGGTTTAGGTGGCAGTGTTACAGCTGGAATAATATCAGCTCGAGGTAGAGAAATTTCAACCTCTGGAATTGTTGAATATATTCAAACAGATACAGCTATTAATCGTGGTAATTCTGGTGGACCTATGTTTAATCAAAAAGGCAGAGTTATTGGTATTAATACGGCAATTTTCTCAACAGATGGAGCCAATATTGGTATTGGTTTTGCTATACCTTCTAATTTAGCTCAATCTGTTATTAAACAATTAAAAGAAACTGGCAGCGTTACCAGAGGTTGGCTGGGAGTTCATGTTCAAGACATAAGTGATGAAATGGCTAAAGCTCTTGATTTAAAAAATACAGATGGTGCATATGTCATCAAAATTGTTCCTAACAGTCCAGCTGAGAAATCTGGCTTAAAAATTGATGATATTATAATCAAATTTGATAATAACAATATTAAGAAAACAAGCCAATTACCTAGAATTGTTAGTAACACATCAATAGACAAAAATGTATCATTACAAATATTACGAAAAATTGATAATAAACTTCAGCAAAAAGATTTAGATGTATTAATTATTGAGCATCAAACACAAAATAATTCTGATAGCAAGCCAACAATAGATAAAACAAATACAATATTTGGCATGCAATTAATTGAACTAGCTAAAATTAGAGATTATTTCGATTATCCTTCTGATACTAACGGATTAATTATTCTTGATATTGATAGAAATGAACAGAATTCTGCATTTGAAGTTGGTGACTTAATTACTAAAATTAACCAAAACAACATTGAAAATATTGATAATTTAAAACAAATAATTACAGATTCAGAAAATGATAATAAAGATTACTTATTATTTAGCGCTAAGAGGAAAAATGAAAATTTTATCACTACAATAAATATTAGTGAAGCTTTAGATCTTAAAAACTAAAAAGCTCTAGTGAATTCTAAAAAGAGTAATTGATCTTGCTGATCTTTAGCATGATTAAAATTATCTATAAATGAATATCTTAAAGAAATATCATTTTTGTTAATTGTTTTATCATAACTTAAACTGTAATTAACTTGCCTATGTTCTTCACTTAGATCAATTGTATCTTTTGCTCTTATTACAGATGAATCATCACGACCAATAGCTACATCAATATCAACAGCTCCGCTAATATAAGCTGGTGGATAATATAATGAAAATGTGACATCATCATTTAAAAATTTACTTCTAACACCTAATGCCATTGAGTTTTGTGCAAGATTACGAAAATTTCTCAGAATACCTAAATTATTATTACTTTCATTGCTTTGTAAGTGCCTATATTCAAAAAATAATTTTGTCTTATCATTTACTGATTTCATATAATCAAAACCCAATACATGATTTAAATTTTTATCACCAAAACTAAAAGCCTCTGTTCCAGACATACCTAGAATATTTTCATTAGAAGCAACTAAACTATAAATAATATTTATATTGGATTTCAAAACTTTTAAATTAATTAAATTATGTATCTCAAAAATATTATTAGTATCAGAGAAAAAGCCCAATTTATAATTAAGCTTTTTATTAATATTTTTTGCTACCTGAATACCAAACCTATCCTCTTGATTAAAATCAAAAATTTCATTGGTTAGATTAAGTGAGTTTTCGTCATAATTATGATTTTGAAATGAACTACTATAATTAAATGCTAATGAAAAATTTCCATAATTGGAATTATAAGATAAATTTGATAATTGGAATTCATCAGAATTATTTTGATCATATACAAAATCTTGCTCAGATAAATCCGTTAAATTTACAAACCCAAAAGACAAACCATTAAAATTAACAGCTTTATATATATCTTTATAATTGAAATTTACAGTTTGAGCAGAATTTGATTCAACAACCAACTTGTCAGCTAAATTTGCGTTATAATCTCTTTGATAAGTATCAAAGAATACAGCTTTGTTAAATATCTCTGAACTTATCAATTTACTTGCAACCGACTTTGAAACATTTAAGTTTGAAGCCTCAAGATCATAATAAATACCACCAAAAGAAGTAGTAGCGACATCAGCAGAGCCATTTGCTGAAACTGCAGATAAAAGATTTAAAGCACCCCATCCAGTTACATTGTTATAGGTATAGGTACCAGTACTACCCGAAATCGAAGTTTCTGAACATGAAGCTAATGAAATTAGCTCAAGGTCGGAACAAGATAAATAATCTGAAGTTTCCAGAAGAATTTGTACCACATCTGCTCCTGACAAATTAGGCCAAGCAGATTGCAAAACTGCTGCAGCACCAGCTATTGTCGGTGATGCCATAGATGTTCCAGCATAATAATCATAATTTGAAATATTAGCGCTTGCTGAAGATGAATTTGTTACAACACTTGAATAAATATCATAATCAATACCAGTACCATCACTATACGAAACACCATCACCTCCTGGTGCAGCCATACAATATCTTGCAGTATCACCACAATAGTTTGAATAATAAGCAATTGTACTATCAATATTTCCACTTAAAGATTGATATGAAGTGAAAGTAACCTCATCTGAAGCACTAATTGTCGCATTTAACTTATATGATGAAGTATTCAATGATGTTGCCACTATCATTTGCCCTGCAACATCTGAATCAATAGCAGTTCTTGCTGGGTATAAAGGGTTATCTGCATCATCATCCCAAATATCATAAACATCTAATCTATCATTTCCTGCTGCAGCAACAAATACAGCCTTATCTCCAATTGTAGGATCATCCAAAACATTCTTTATTTGGGTTAAATGCGTTGAATCTGGATAGAAACCACCATAACTCATATTAATAACCGTTGAACCACTGCTAATTATTTGCGATGATAACTGATAAGTATATAATCCACCTGATCCACTCAATGGATAATATGGCATACCTACAATACTAGCGTTAAAAGCAACTCCATGCATTGAATTTGAATCATCCGTTTTAGCAGCAGCTGCAATTCCAGCAACATGAGTTCCATGATTTTGATCATCTGATACAGAAGATAAAGAAGTGCTGTCACCACTATAATTATCTGTTATAGCTTCATGACTTCCCCAGGTACCGCTATCAATAATTGCAATATTTATTCCATCACCTGCAACATTTTTAGAATTTTGATAGAGATAAAAATAAGCCTCCGCTGCACTAATCTGATTAAGACCTCGTTGATTATAATATTCTGTTGTTTGATAACTTGAAACTGAACCACCGCTAGAGCTCGATGAACCAGAGGAGCCTGAAGAAGAGCTAGAAGAACTAGAGGCTGTTGTTGCACTTTCACCACTACCACCAAAACATGAAGATAAAAGTGAAATAATACATAACAATATTAAATTTCTTATTGTAAGCATAAATTATAATGATATTTTGCTGCTCTATCTGTTAATTTTTATTGTAATACACTTATGGAAAAAAATAAAGCCTTAGAAACAGCCCTCGCACAAATTGAAAGATCATATGGAAAAGGATCAGTTATGAAACTTGGTCAAAAAGAAGCATTAGATATTGAAGCTATATCAACAGGATCAATCTCAATTGATTGGGCTCTTGGTATTGGTGGCTTTCCAAAAGGAAGAATAATAGAAATTTATGGTCCTGAATCATCAGGCAAAACAACTCTTGCTTTATCTGCAATTGCACAGGCTCAGAAAAATGGTGGCACATGTGCATTTATTGATGCAGAACATGCACTAGATCCTATTTATGCTGAAAAATTAGGTATTAATTTAGATGAATTATTAATTTCACAGCCTGACACAGGTGAGCAATCTCTTGAAATCACTGATACTTTGGTAAAATCTGGTGGTGTAGACTTAGTTATCGTTGACTCTGTAGCAGCATTAGTTCCAAAAGCTGAACTTGATGGTGAAATGGGAGATACCCATGTTGGTCTTCAAGCAAGATTAATGTCACAAGCGCTTAGAAAACTTACAGGAACCGTAGCTAAAACAAACTGTACAGTAATTTTCATTAATCAAATTAGAATGAAAATTGGTGTCATGTTTGGTTCACCTGAAACAACAACTGGCGGTAATGCATTAAAATTTTACGCATCTGTTAGAGTTGATATTAGAAGAACGGGGTCACTTAAAAACAAAGAAGAGGTAATTGGAAATCAAACTAAAGTTAAAGTTGTAAAAAATAAAGTTGCCCCTCCATTTAGAGTGGTAGATGTAGATATCATGTATGGTCAAGGAATTTCAAAATTTGGCGAGATAATCGATCTTGGAGTCAGAGAAGAAATAGTCGAAAAAGCTGGTGCCTGGTACTCTTACGAGGGCGAGAAAATTGGACAAGGTAAAGAAAATGCAAAAATCTTCCTTGAAGAAAATCCAGAAATAGCTGAGAAAATTGAGAAACAAATTAGAGAAAAATTAGGGCTTCCAGTGACAGGAAAAACAAATACATCAGCTAAAGCTGCGTAAATAAAGAGAGGGCGGTAGGTGCCCTTACATTCATTCAGGGCACCTACATCACAAGCCTATTCGCACTTATGTAATTTTTTATTACTACTTATGCTAGTAGTCAATAGTTTTTTTGTAATATTTTATTATGTATGCGCGAACTTTATCTGTAGCCCTTTATGGGATTGAAACTCTTGAAATCGAAATTCAATGTCAACTAACTAATGACACACCAGGATTCCAAATAGTTGGACTTGGTAGCAAAGCTATCTCTGAAGCAAAAGAAAGAGTTAAAGCTGCTATAAACTCATTAGGTATCTCATTACCATGTCAAAGAATAATTATAAACCTTGCACCATCAGCCATTATAAAAGAAGGTAGTCATTATGACCTTCCAATAATTCTTGCAATTCTTGCAGCTATGAAAGTAATCAGAAAGCAAGACATAGAAAATAGAATTTTTGCTGGTGAGATTTCACTTAATGCTGATATAAAACCAACTAATGGTATATTACCTATAGCGATACACTCCGTAAAATCCGAAAAAGAGTTATTCTGCCCAGCTGATAATTATGAAGAAGCATATTTTAGCGGTAATCAAAAAATATATGCAATAAAGAACATTTTAGAGCTTATAAAATATTTCAAAGGCGAAACTGAAATTGAAAATCCTAAAATTAATATTAAAAAACAAATCACAAAAAGCTATAAAGATTTCTCAGAAATATCAGGTCATGAGCTGGCAAAAAGAGCACTAACTATTGCTGCCGCAGGTAACCATAATATATTAATGATTGGACCACCAGGATGTGGTAAAACAATGCTAGCAGAAGCATTTACTTCAATTTTGCCAGAACCTAATCCAGAAAAGATTTTAGAAACTAGCATGATATATAGTATATCTGGCAAACTTAGCAAAGGTTTAAAACATGATGTACCATACAGATCTCCTCATCATACAGCATCTAATATATCAATTATTGGTGGAGGTAAAAATGCAAAACCAGGAGAAATCTCAATGGCACATAATGGAATTTTATTTTTAGACGAACTGCCCGAATTTAATCAAAGCACTATTGATTCACTTAGACAACCAATTGAATCAGGAGAGATAACAATTTCAAGGGCTGAGAAAATAGTTAACTACCCTGCTAAATTTCAATTAATATCAGCTATGAATCCTTGTAAATGTGGAAATTTCTTCGAAGAAAATGTGAATTGTACCCAAATACCATTTTGTTCTGAAAAATATATGAACAAGGTTTCTGGTCCTATCTTAGACAGATTTGATATAATCGTAAAATTGTCATACCAAAAATTATCAATTTCTGAAAATAACAATGAATCATCAAATATAATTAAAAAAAAGGTGGTAATGGCACGAGAGCTGCAGAGAAAAAGACTTTCTGAATATAATATTGAAACAAACAATCAAATGACAACAAAGATTATCAAATCAATATATGCAGAAAACAACGTTATTAATGACTTTATTCAAAAACTTAATGAAAAATCTTTTACATCACGCTCAATATTTAAAATTGTAAGGCTGGCACAAACAATTTCAGACCTAAATAATGAAGGAATTATCACAAAAAACAATTTATATGAAGCTCTACAATATAAAAACTTTATAAAAAAAAATTAGGCTTTCTTTTTTTTATTTTTCTTCGGAGGAATAAAATTGAAACTATCATCATTTAATATTGAGGATTTCTTGGAATCCTTAATATTTTTTATATTACTGATATCTATTTTATCTTCTAAAATGATATCATCATCCTTATCGGCAATATCATCATTATTAAAATTGATAAGATTTGAGGAATTACTATCTTTACTATCAATAAGACTGCTAATAGATGGTATATATTCTAAATCATCATCAGAATTTTTATCACTATCAATATCTAGATCAGTATCTGTTGATTTATTATTCTCAAAAAAAGTTTCATTATCAGAAATTATTTCTTCTTTTGGTTTATCAACTTTATTTAAAATACCATTTATATTTGCACCTGGTTTAGTAGTAAGATTTTTATAATTTATTTGACCTTCAAAAACACCAGTATCGTCAATTATAACATCATCAACATTAACTATTCCTTTAACCACGCCTTTTATTACAAGTTTATCAGCAAAGATATCACCATCAACTTTTGACTCCTTTCTAATTATAACATTATTGCATTTAACATTCCCTTTAACTTTACCACCAATTTCAATAGAGCCCTGACTAACCAAATCTCCTGAAATATTTAGATCAGAAACTATAATAGATGGAGCAGAAGAAATTGCAGGTAGGTTTGCATTTGATTTATTTTTTTTTCTAGAAAACATATCGACCAGCTCTTAAAAAATTAATTGGGTTATAAGGTTTATTCATATAACGAATTTCATAATGCAAGTGAGGACCAGAGCTTCTGCCAGTATTTCCTTGAATACCAATAATTTGACCTCTAGTAACAATATCACCTTTAGCAACTTTAAGAGATTTCAAATGTCCGTATCTAGTTGTAACTTTATAACCGTGATCAATTTCAATTAAATTACCATAATTTCCTTTTCTACCAGCAAATTTAATAACCCCTGGTGAAGTAGCCATAACTTCATTATCAATTGGACCAGCAAAATCTAGACCAAAATGTGAGGATTCTTTACCAAGAAATGGATCAAATCTTTCACCGTAATATGAAGAAATATAATATTTTTTAACCGGTGATGATAATGGTACAGAATTCATTAGATTTTCAAGAAAAAACAATCTTGAAACATTTTCGTTAAAAGCAATATTTTTATCAATGTTTTCTTCATCATATTCTACGTCAAAAGTTTCCGCAGTATTAGGACCACCTTGATTAGAAAAAATAGAATCAATATTCATATTATTAGATTTTTTTTCTTTCACATTTGGCTTTATCGTTGAAAGAGGAAGGCCAGTCATAGAAACTATTTTTTCTATTTCAGAAATTCTTGAAAGTGTATTTGAATTAATTTCAGTCAATACTTTACCCTTAGATTCAAGTTTAGAGATTTTTTTCAAATCATTTTTGTTTGAATCTAGAGAGCTTGTTTGATCTAATTTTTTAAATTTTTTATTTAGCTCTTTACGGTTATAGTCAAAGCTTTTAACTGTATCAAAATAACTATTTAAACGAACCAAGTTGCCTTGGAGGCTATCAATTCTTGTTTGCAAATCTAAGTTGATTAAGTTTGCTTGTTCAATTTCTTGTTCTTTGTGAACTAGTATTTTTTTATAGGCAAAATATTTACCACTAGAAAACGAAGCCCAACTAATAATAATACCAACTAAGGCAAAAAAACCTAACTGATATTTTTTAGGCAAAGCATAACTGACAATCTGATCATCAGTTATCAGCATAATTTTTTTAACTCTAAAAAAGTTATTTATCATCTTAACTCTAATTATAACAAATTTTAAGAAAGTTTCAGAAAAAACTATATATATTTTTAATTAATTCTAGCAATGATTGTATTTTATATGCAAGGGTTATTTTTACATTTTAAAAGAATTTTTCAATACAAAGCAAACAACAAAACATTTAGAATTATTAATAACTTATGTTAGTTTTCTTCAAAAATCCAGAATAATTAATAACAAAAATAACTTTTTTTAAAAAAAACTAAAGATCTCCACTTAAAGCTCTGACTTTACAGACCTTTACTTAGAAACCCCATAATTTGGAGCCTCTCTTGTGATATCAATATTATGAGGATGAGACTCAAATAAGCCAGATTGCGAAATTTTTATAAATTGTGCTTTTTTATGAAATTCAATTAGATTTCTCGACCCACAATATCCCATTGAAGACTTAAGGCCGCCAATAAGTTGATATATAACATCTGCAGCCTGACCTTTATATGGCACCCTACCTTCAACACCCTCAGGTACTAACTTATATTCATTATCAACATCTTCTTGAAAATATCTATCAGCGCTACCACGTGCCATCGCACCTAACGAACCCATGCCACGATAATATTTATATGATCTTCCTTTAAAAAGAATAATCTCGCCTGGAGTTTCTTTACAACCAGCTAGCAACCCACCCAGCATTACACAACTAGCTCCAGCTGCCAATGCTTTGGCAAGGTCACCAGAATATTTGATACCACCATCAGAAATCATCGGAATGTCCAATTCTTTACACATTTTTGAAACCTGAAGTACCGCAGATAATTGTGGCACGCCAACACCAGCTACAATTCTTGTAGTACAAATAGAACCTGGGCCAATTCCAACTTTTACACCATCAACTCCAGCTTCATACAATCTTTTAGCAGCTTCATCAGTTGCAATATTCCCAGCTATTACATCAACATTATTATAATTTTGTTTTATGTATTTAACCATTTCAATAACACCCTTGGAATCGCCATGAGCAGTATCAACAATCAATATATCAACTTTTGCCTCAACAAGAGCATCAATCCTTTCTTCAGAATCTTTACCAATACCAACTGCGGCAGCTACTCTTAATCTTCCAAAATTATCTTTTACAGCCAATGGATGTTTTTTGGCATTTTCCATATCTTTTACAGTTAATAAACCTACACAATTATAGTCTCCATCTACGACTAATAGTCTCTCTATTTTGTTTTTATGTAAAAGTTCTTTAGCCTGTTTTTTACTAGCACCTTCAGTAATAGTTATTAGATTTTTTGAAGTCATCAACTCTTTTACTTGTAAATTTGTATCAGCACAAAATCTTACATCACGATTAGTTAATATACCTTTTAGTTTTTTATCTTTTGCAACTACAGGTATTCCTGATATGCCATGTTTTTTCATTAATGATATAGCAGATAAAACTGTTTCATCTGGACCAATAGTTATGGGATTATGCACTATCCCAGATTCAAATTTTTTAACTTTTATTACCTCGTTTTTTTGTTGCGTAACAGTCATATTTTTATGAATACAACCTATTGCACCATTTTGCGCCATAGTAATAGCAAGCCTACTTTCTGTAACAGTATCCATTGCAGCAGATATAATAGGAACATTTAGCTCAACATTACGAGAGATTTTTGTAGCAATATTTACTTGCTTAGGAAGTATTTCTGAATATTGCGGTTTAAGTAAAACATCGTCAAATGTAAAATATGTATCAAGGTTTATTGCCATTTATATAAAAATAGTTTATAATATTACAAAAGATTATTTATCACAGACTTTATAAACTAACATATTTAAATAGTAATATTTTTTTGCAATGGGTAGAGCTAGATATAACAACTATTCATCCTTAAGTTTTATTGAGGGTTTAACTCATATACAAACTGGTGCTTACAGAGATGGAAACAACATTGTAATATCATTTAATACAAATGCAGACCTTAATATGGCTTTGAATCTTCAAAAAGCATTTGGAGGTCCAAGCATAGCAACTATATACAGACAAAAGTCAAATCCAAATGTTTTTGAAATAAGTGTTCCTAGTTCCGCATATGCTCAAGTCACATCAAAACATGGAAATGGTCTTGAAACATTTTTCAATAGATTTCTCGAAGCCCAAACAATATCTATGAAACAAACTTTATCGAGTATTAAAGGTTTTAAGGATTTCGTTTTATCAGACAATAAAAATTCAATTATTTGTGAAAGATCTAAAAAGATGTCATCTTTAGATTTTTATAGAACTGAGCTTGCCTTTAATTTCTATAGAGACAGATTTATGTCAGGTAATACAAGGACTAAAACTCAATTAACAAATATGAGTTATGGCCCTAGTTTTCTTAGAGATTACGAAAAGACTCTAGCTAAAGAATTATCGAAAAGAAGGCCTAACAGCACAGAAATGTTTAGATCTGGTATATTAGGAATCAAACCTACAGATATTTTGTTTTTTAATCAAAAAAGATTTGAAGATAATTTTCCAGGAATAAAAAAAGATTTTAAACAAAAAACCCCAGAAAAACTTATTTCCCAGAAATTATTCAAACCAAAGAACCCATTTAAAGAAAATTTATTTCTTTTACCTATCAATATTGTAGAATTTGCAATAATGACATTATTTTACGTCATAACTTATTATCCTAATTTGTTTCTAAACAGAGGTTACAACAAACTTAGTAAAGAGTTCAGAGATCATGTTGTATCAAGAAAAGCTCTTGATCAAAAGGGGCTAAATAAATCTGTTATTTTAAGCGAAATGACAGCTGCACTCAATGACGATCTTAGACCTTTCGAAAACTCTCCTCTAAATGGTAAATTTCTTTTTACGATAAAAGATACTCATAGTAGATTTGCACAAAGAACTTTAATCGGACATTACAAAGACACATATGATTTAAAGTCACCTTCTCTAAAAACTAAAATGAACTCATCTTCAGCTCCCAAATTTTGTGGAGGAACTACAGAGTTTTTAAATGGGTCAGACTCATCTATTATAACTTTTTATGGTCACTCAAGACTAGAAGCAAAAGAAACAATTTTACATGAATTAATACATAGTGTCTGCCACAGAATTGAAAGATCAGATAACTATAGACAAGATAAAAGCGAATTTAATAGACTTTTACATGAATCAAACCAATGGATTAAAGATTTTTGCAGAAAACATAATATAAAATTTGATACATCAACTATAAAAGATATTGATGGTCGTATATTACAAGACCTAGATTATCATGCAAATGATGGAATTGAATATATGGCAAATTTATTGCCAAAAATCTCACAAATTAGATCATTAAAACCTGATGAGTTTGATAAGGAAGTTGGTAATAAAACTAATCCAATAAAACAATTATGTAATAAATTTGACGAAGCCTGTGAAAAACTTAATAACAAAGATGCTAGCAAGTCTTACCGAAGATAAAAAAATCAATCAATTTTAAGAACTGCAACAAAAGCTGATTGAGGTATTTCTATTTTACCAATTTGTCTCATTCTTTTCTTACCCTTTTTCTGCTTTTCCAATAACTTACGCTTCCTTGATACATCACCACCATAACATTTGGCAGTAACATCCTTTCTCATAGCACTTACAGTTTCGCGCGCTACAATTTTACCACCAATAGCTGCCTGTATTGCAACTTTATATAACTGTCTTGGTATTAAATCTTTTAGCTTTTGACATAAAATCCTCCCCCTAGCCTCAGCAAAAGCCTTATCAACAATAATAGCAAGAGCATCAACTGGATCCCCATTAATTAAGATATGAAGTTTAACAAGATTGCCCTCTGAATAACCATCCATCTCCCAATCAAAAGATGCATAACCACTAGAAACCGATTTTAATTTATCATAAAAATCAAAAACAATCTCATTAAGAGGCAATCGATAAACTACCATAGCTCTGTTACCAGCATAAGTAAGATCAACCTGCTCACCCCTTTTATCATTACAAAGCTTTAAAATATTACCAAGATATTCATCTGGTACTAAAATTGTTGCCTTAATCCAAGGCTCCTGAATTGAACGAATCCTCATAGGATCAGGAAGATCAGCAGGATTATGAACATCCAAACCTGTTCCATCAGATAAATCAACTTTATATATTACACTTGGAGCTGTTGTAATAAGATCTAAATCAAATTCACGCTCCAATCTTTCTTGAATAATCTCTAAATGCAAAAGCCCTAGAAACCCACATCTAAAACCAAGACCTAATGCCGATGAAGATTCATGCTGAAATTCAAAACTTGCATCATTTAGTTTCAGTTTATATAGACTATCCTTTAATTTATCATATTCACTTTGATCTGTCGGAAATAACGAACAAAAAACTACCGATTTAATTTCTTTAAATCCTGGTAGAGCTTCAACATTTGCATCATAATATGTTAATGTATCACCAATATTGCAATCTGATAACTCTTTGATAGCTGCATTAATAAAACCAATTTCACCAGAAGACAACGAATCCGATTTTATTTTTTTAGGAGTAAAAAAACCAACATCTTCAACTAAATATTCGGATCCAGTTGAAACCATTTTCATTTTCTTGCCCTTTTTAAGAGAACCACTAATAATTCGAGTCAATAATATAACTCCAAGATAACTATCATACCAACCATCAACCAAAAGCGCTCTCAAAGGCTCTTCATCGGCATAGCTAGGCTCTGGTATATATTTAACAATAGCTTCAAGAACCTCTTCAATACCTTTACCAGTTTTAGCCGAGGCTTGCACTGCATTACTAGTATCTATACCAATTACATCTTCAATTTCTTCCAAAACTCTCTCAGGATCAGCTGCTGGAAGATCAATTTTATTTAATACCGTTATAATCTCATGGTCATTATCAATTGCTTGATAAACATTTGCAAGTGTTTGTGCTTCAACTCCTTGAGAGGCATCCACAACTAGTAACGACCCTTCACATGCAGACAAAGACCTAGAAACTTCATAAGAAAAATCAACATGACCAGGAGTGTCCATTAAATTTAAAATATAGTCTTGCCCATCCTTAGCTTTATATTTCAATCTAACTGTCTGTGCTTTAATTGTAATACCTCTTTCTTTCTCAATATCCATTGAGTCAAGAATTTGAGCACTCATCTCTCTTTGTTCTAATCCACCGCAATATTCAATCAACCTATCAGCTAAAGTAGATTTTCCATGATCAATATGAGCAATAATTGCAAAATTTCTGATATTTTTTCCTGTAGACATAATTTATTTAGTAGCCTTAAAACTTGAAAGATCGACGTTTAAACCAGATAGGATTTGATGTAAATCATAAACTGGCAATCCTAAAATATTAGAATAGGAGCCTGAGATAAATTTTAGATATCTGCCTATATAACCTTCAATCCTATAAGCCCCAGAACACCCCATCCATTCACCCGTTGCAATATAATCATCTATTTCTTTTGATGTCATATTTTTGAATTGTAATACTGATTCGACAATTTTTAATCTAAAAATGTTATCTCGAGGTAATGCTACGCACATTGATGTATACAATTTATGACGCTTGCCTTTTATAATATCTAAATATTCACGAGCCACTTTTTCGTCAAAAGTTTTATCCATGATACGACCTTTTGATATAGAAACAGTATCAGCCGCAATTATTAAAGCATTTGGATTTGTCTCAGCAATTTTTTGACATTTTGTTAACGACAGTCTTTTTGCCATCTCTTGAGCTTTTTCACCTTTTTTCCTCACTTCCTCAATATCAGGTGGCAATATTTTTGATGGAAACAAACCAATAGAATGCAGTAACCCCAATCTAGATTTAGACCCAGATGCTAGGATAAAATCATCTGGCTTAATCATTATTTTTTTCTTCTCGTAATTCTTCCTTTTGTCAGATCATAAGGAGTCATTTCAACAGTAACTTCATCATGAAGTAAAACTCTAATACGGTTTTTTCTCATTCTTCCAGAGGTATGAGCCAGTATAACATGACCACTTTCTAGCTCAACTTTGAACATAGTATTTGGAAGCACTTCAATAACCTTACCCTCAAATTGAATTAATTCTTCTTTTGCCATATATTTTATTGATTGTGTTTATAGTAAAAATTGTTATAAATTTTAAATCACATGTGATTAAAACAAATGCAAGATAAAATCAAGGATATACCGAATCTTAATTTTGAAACTGCTCTCAAAAAACTTGAAGAAGTAGTTTCACAAATTGAAAGCTCTGATGCAAATTTAGATGATTCTATCAATATTTATGAATATGGCGTTGCTCTTAAGAAACATTTATACAAAAAACTAGACGAAGCCAAAATGAAAATTGACAAAATAAGTGAAGAATCATAACTAAAGTTGGTGCAACTGGCAGGAATCGAACCTGCGACCTAAGGATTAGGAATCCTTCGCTCTATCCTACTGAGCTACAGCTGCAAAAAATTTAGTTAATGGTAGGATCTTGTTGAATTTCAACATTATCTGACACATCTTGATTCGTTGCATCATGATTTAAATCATCATCTTCCATTGAAGCCAAAACTTCAGTGTCGTCACTTTCACCTTCAGTCTTTTGAATTTTACATACAGAAACAACTTTCTCAGCTTTATCAGTTTTAAGTATAGTGACACCCTGAGTATTTCTACCAGCTACTCTAATATCATGTGTACTACACCTAATCAACTTGCCCTTGTCTGTCATGATAATGATTTCTTCATCATCAAAAGCAGGAAAAGATGCAACGACCGAACCATTTCTTTCAGAAGTTATTATATTAATTATTCCGCTACCACCTCGATTAGTTGAACGGTATTCATAAGAAGAGGTTCTTTTTCCATAACCATTTTCGGTAATAGTTAAAATATACTCTTCTTTTTTAGCCATATCATAAACCATTTGCTTTGAAATACCTTCAATTTCAGGAACTTTATCAGCATCAAACGTTTCTAATGAACTAATTAATTTTCTATTATCCAATGGAATTGAAAGATATAGATCCTTTTGTTCCCTAGAAGCATTAAGCTCATTTAATATTGTCAATGATATAACCTTATTATCTCCTAAAAGCTTCATAGCCCTAACACCTGAAGATGTTCGACTTTTTATAACACGGAGTTTATCTAAACCAAATCTTATTGATTTACCATGTCTTGAAGCTAATAAAATTTGGCTGGCATCATCACAAAATTGAACACCAATTAAACTATCAGAATCATCAAGCCTAATCGCAATTTTTCCACCAGCGTTAATATTTGCAAAATCAGCCATATCACTTCTTCTGATATTTCCATTCGCTGTTGCAAATAATAAATTTAAATCTGGCCAAGTAGACGCATCTTTAGGAAGAGGAAGAATATTTGTAATTTTTTCATTTTCAACTAAAGGCAATATATTTACTAATGCCCGCCCCTTTGCTTGTGGTGAACCTAAAGGCAATTTATAGGTTTTTAACCTATATACTTTTCCAATATTTGAGAAGAATAAAACCGGAGTATGAGTAGTTGTTACAAACATATCAACTAAATTATCATCAGCTTTTTGAGACAAAGCATTTCGTCCTTTTCCACCTCTTTTCTGGGCCTTATATTGATCCAACAAAACTCTTTTAATATAACCTTCAACAGATACAGTAACGACCATATCTTCTTCAGCAATAAGATCTTCAATATCATGCTCCAGCTCACTTTCCTCAAAAATTGACCTTCTTGGAGTCGCATAATTATCATTAATCTCAGTTAATTCAGATTTTATGATATCAAGAATCATTTGACGATTTTCTAAAATCTTAAGATATTCCTCAATCTTTCCTTTAAGCTCCATCAACTCTTCTTCAAGCTTATCACGCTCAAGTGCGGTTAATCTTGCAAGCTTCATATCCAATATTGCATTAACTTGAGTCTCAGTAAGATAACATTTACCATCAGCAATTATGTTATTATCATCAGCAACTAATGCTATAAGATTAGCAGCCTTAGTAGCATCCCACTTTTCTTTTAATAGATTGATTCTAGCATCCGCTGTATCTTTAGAACTTCTAATAATAGAAATGGCCTTATCAATTGCATCAACTGCTAAAACTAGACCAATTAACAAATGTGCTTTAGCTCTTGCTTTATTTAATAAATGTAAAGTTCTTCTTGTAACAACATTTTCTCTAAATTTTACAAAGGCCCTAATAACATCTAAAACATTCATAAGCTCTGGTCTACCATCATTTAGAGCTAATAAATTAGTTCCAAAAGATACTTGCATTTGTGAATAACTAAATAGCTGATTTAAAATAACCTCTCTATTTGCATCACGCTTAAGCTCAATAACAACCCTTATGCCTTTTTTATTTGATTCATCTCGAAGATCAGAAATACCCTCAATTTTTTTATCTCTTACCAGCTCAGCTATCTTTTCAATCATTTTAGCTTTATTTACCTGATAAGGAATTTCAGTCACAACAATTGATTCCTTACCAGACTTTAGCTGCTCAAAATGAGTTTTAGAACGAATAATTACCGAACCTCTACCTGTTGAAACTGAATTTTTTGATCCCGAATGGCCTACTATAATTCCACCAGTTGGAAAATCAGGACCTTTAATATATTGATAAATATCTTCGATAGAAATGTTTTCATCGTTAATATAAGCAATAGTTCCATCAATTACTTCACCAAGATTATGAGGAGGAATATTGGTTGCCATACCTACCGCAATTCCGCCTGCACCATTAACTAAAATATTAGGATATTTAGCAGGCAAAACTACAGGCTCTTTTAATGAACCGTCATAATTTTCCTGAAAATCAACTGTATCTTTCTCAATATCTTCAAGCAGTGAATGCGAAATCTTCTCAAGCCTTGATTCTGTATAACGCATAGCAGCAGGAGAGTCACCATCCATAGAACCAAAATTTCCCTGACCATCAATCAAAGGAACACGCATAGAAAAATCTTGCGCCATTCTAACCAAAGCATCATAAATAGCGCTATCACCATGAGGGTGATATTTACCCATTACATCTCCAACAATTCTTGCAGATTTTTTATATGGCTTATTGTAATATGAACTAGTTTCAAACATTGAAAATAAAATTCTTCTATGCACTGGTTTTAAACCATCACAAACATCAGGAATAGCTCTACTTACAATTACACTCATCGCATAATCTAAGTAAGATTTTTGCATTTCATTTTCTATTGAAATTTTGACAATATCAGAACTAGGAATTTTATTTTCTTCAGTCATGAAACTTTTTTAATAAATTATTCTTTAAAAAGGCTTTTGGGAGCTAAAACTCTCAAAACATCTTCGCCAAAAGTTTTTACATCAATTAAGCTTAAATTACTACAATTTATTAATTTTTCTGGTGATGAAATTTCAAACGAGTTTTTAGCTTCAGCCCCTAGCAATTTGTGACCAGTAAAAATATAGTATAAATCAACCAGACCAGCCTCTATAAAACTTGCCGAAAGACATGGACCAGCCTCAACTAAAATCGAAAAATACTCTCTTTTCAACAAAAAGCTCATCACATCTTTTAACGACAAACCAGCATTATGTTTCATAATTGGCACTAATTCTATATTAGAAAATATATTTAAAGCAGCAAGTTTGGCTTCATTTTGTAATGCTGCATCATAAAATATAATAACCTTTTTATGTAAATTAGGCGCAAATAATTTTGCATTAATTGGAATATTTAATTTTGAATCTAATATCGCCAAATGCGAATCTTTTTGACTATCAATTCGACAATTAAAAAGTGGATCATCAGCTAAAACAGTTCCTATACCTGTCAAGGTAATATCATTAATCCTTCTTAAATATTGACCATATTTTCTAGATGCCTCATTGGTAATCCACTTACTATCTCCATTTTTAAGAGCCATTTTCATATCCAAACTAGAAGCGCTTTTTAACGAAACTAATATTTTGGTACGATCATATCTTAAAGGCGAGAAACCTTCAAATTCATCCTGATAAACAGGTAGATGTATACATTCGATACCATTCTCCATAAGCAGCTTTATTCCCTTGCCATTAACCAAAGGATTAGGATCAAGATAACTATAGAATACTCTCTTGATACCGCTATCAATAATTAATTTAGCACAAGCAGGATTTTTACCGATATGCGAACATGGCTCCAATGTAACATACATGTCAACATTTGCTAAATCCTTAATTTTACAATTCTCAAGAGCTAAAAACTCAGCATGAGAACCACCATTTTTGCTAGTAACTGCTCGACTTATTATCCTACCATCTTTGACCAGAAGGGCTGCCACAGAGGGATTTGGATAAGTTAAACCCAAATTATTAAAAGCAAGATTAAATGCTATTTTCTGAAAAAAAGCGTTACTTTGAAGCATTATAAATAATCAATCACAAAAACAAATTTGTTAAGCCGCAAGATTCTTAACAAAACTTTGGAAATCTTCTGTGTTAGTAAAATTTTTATAAACTGACGCAAATCTTACATAGGCAACCTGATCAAGATTGTGCAGATACTCCAATACAAGGTCACCAATATCAGAAGAGTTAATACTAGAATCAGATCTTTCAGAAATTGTATTATAAATATTGTTTATCAAACGCTCAAGCTCTTCACTAGAAACATTTCGTTTTCTTACAGACATTTTAATCGCAGAACGCAATTTGTTAATATCAAAAAACTCAGTTTCACCAGATTTCTTTACAACAACAATTTCTTTTGCTTCTATTCTTTCAAATGTTGTAAACCTTGCTTCACATGAATTACAAACACGACGTCTCTTAATGGACTTCCCATCATCAACAACCCTTGAATCTTTTACATTAGTTTCTTCATTACTACAAAAAGGGCAAAACATAATATATTAATTAAGAAATTGGAAACTTAACACAAAGCTCACTTACTTCTGATTTTACTTTAGCAACAACTTCAGATATTTTAGCATCATCTCTTAATGATATTGCATCTAAGACATCTCCTATCAGATTACCAACTTTCTGAAATTCTGAAACCCCAAATCCTCTAGTTGTTCCAGCCGGAGTACCAAGCCTAATGCCAGAAGTAACAAAAGGACTTTTTGGATCATTTGGAATTGCATTTTTATTACAAGTCAAACCAGCATCTTCTAGAATCGCCTCAACTTCTTTTCCCGTTAAATCTTTTGGCGTCAAATCAACTAAAACAATATGAGTATCTGTTCCACCAGAAACTATATTAAGCCCTCTATTTTTTAAAGTCTCAGCTAAAATTTTAGCATTCTCTATTACAGAATTAACATATCCTTTAAAATCATCACTTAATGCTTCTTTAAAACAAACCGCCTTTCCAGCTATTACATGCATCAAAGGACCCCCCTGAATTCCTGGAAAAATAGCTGAATTAATTTTTTTACCAATCTCTAAGTCATTTGAAAGAATAATACCACCTCTTGGACCTCTTAAAGTTTTGTGAGTAGTAGAAGTTACAACATCTGCGTATGGTAAAGGCGATGGATAAACGCCACCAGCAACCAAACCTGCAATATGAGCCATATCAACGAGCAAATACGCACCTACTTTATCAGCAATCTCTCTAAATTTAGCCCAATCAACAATTCTTGAATATGCAGAAATACCAGCAATAATCATTTTTGGTTTATGCTCAAAGGCTAAAGCCTCTACTTCATTATAATCAATTAAATTAGTATCATTTGTCACAGAATATTGAATAGCATTAAACCACTTACCTGATTGATTAGGCGCAGCTCCATGCGTCAAATGACCACCAGAAGCCAATGACAAACCTAAAATCGTATCACCAGGATTTAGTAAGGCAGTAAACACACCTTGATTAGCTTGTGAACCGGAATTTGGCTGTACATTTGCATAAGTACAATTAAAAAGCTTTTTAACTCTTTCAATAGCTAGAGTTTCAACAACATCAGCAAATTCACAACCACCATAATATCTTTTACCTGGATAACCTTCAGCGTATTTATTAGTAAGAATACTTCCTTGAGCCTCAATAACAGCCTTAGAAGTAATATTTTCAGAAGCAATTAATTCAATTTGAGATTGCTGTCTAATAAATTCGTTATCTATCGCATTTTGAATCTCTGGATCAATAACTGACAAACCTGGATAACTGGATGAATACATTGACTTTTCCTCTACAACATTAACTTTTTTTGAAAACATAAAACTGATTTATTACTTTGAATTAGATTTTTCGAACTTAACAATAAGTTTCTTTATATCATCTATAATTTCTATGACATTAATAATATAATTTTCAAGATTTAGATTTAACTCAATTATATTATCATTACTTACATTACTTAAATCAAACTCAACCAATGATTTTACTATTACGTTATGATCTTCATCCTCAATTTTTGAGAATTTATCGCAAATTTTCTTAATCAAATAATCAGACATCTACTCTCTTTAAAATTATTACATAGAAAAATTAAACTATAACTAGAGAACAAGCAAGAAAAAACAACAAAATCATTCAAATTTATTGCAAAAAAATCACTTTTTTTAACAAATCTGACAAATTTATTTTTCAACAACCTAATTTATCAATTCTTTTTTGATGCCTTCCAGAGAGAAATTCTGTCGAAAAAAAAGTTTTTACTACTTCAAAAGCCTGATCATCATTAAGAAATCTTGCAGCAAGAACTAAAACATTAGCATTATTATGCTGCCTTGCTAGCATCGCTCTTGCTTTATCTTCACATAAGGCTGCTCTAATATGAGAATATCTATTTGCAGCTATTGAAATACCAATACCAGAACCACATATCAAAATACCAAAACTGTCAGAACCATCCATCAAATCCGCAACATTTTTTGCAAAATCAGGATAATCAACAGAATCAGTAGAGTTAGTTCCACAATCTACAATATCAAAACCAGTCATAACATTAAGCAAATGAGACTTTAGATTGTAACCAGCATGATCTGAAGCAATATATATTTTTTTAATTTTAGGCATATTCTTAATAACGGCCAAATCTTATACATTAAAGTGTTTATAATTACAATTTATAAAGACAAATTTGTCAAAAAATCAATTATCAAATCTTGCCAAATCATCTAAATTTGCATATCTAACAATTTGATCAAAACTTTCATTAAACCCTTTATATTTTGTTAAAACTGAATCAATAAACTTATAATCTGTAGTAATAGACTGACTATCAAATCCTGATTCGAGATTATTATAAGTAGGTAAGTTAGAATCTTTGACACCACTTTTAGCATAAGCACCATTTCCAGAAGGTCCAAAAGAAATTATGGCAAATATACCTTCATTCTCAATTAGAGAACTATCAACATCCTTTATCGACATATATCCAGAATCAGAAACACTAACACCAAGATAAGCATAACCATTTTTCCATTTATTATTCAAATAGTCATGCATCGCTGAAAGCTCTCCTGATGTAAAAGCTTTTTCATATACCACAACCTCATAAATATTGCCTAAAACATAGCTTGAAGCAGCATTTACCGCCCCACCTGCAGACCCAGCCTCAGAACCAACGCCAATATAACCATATCTAACCATTCCAGATCCCAACCCACCAGATAGCAAAGAGGTAGTGTTTGATGCTTTTAAAACACCATCTAAATAAATACTCTTATTTTGCTCATCTTTACTATATCTTACGGTGTAGATATGAATATTTCCATCTCGATATCCAGATGAACTATAGTATAAATATAGATTTGGATCTCCAGTTTTAAACTCAAATCTATTATTTGAATCCATTGCAGATCGCCAATATTCACCACCATCATATGACACAAATATCTGCTTATTACCAGATGATGTCTTATAAACTACAAAAGCAGTTAAATATGGTATTTGATGATATCCATTATAATATTTTGTATTTATAAATAATCTATCATTTGAACCATCAAATTTAATAGCAGGATAATTGCCATCAAGAATATATTGTGGCCTATATGATGAAGTATTTTGGATAAAATCATAATTATTATCACCCTTATCCTCAATTCTCGAGACAAAATTAGAGGCATCTTTTGTTATTAATGATGAATCATTAGCATCAAGCCAAAATAACAAATTTGAATAATTTGATGGAGTGCTATAAAAAGCCTGATTAGCTGTTACTTGAGCATCATAAATCACTTTAGGAATTACAATTGAGAGCTTATTCCCCCAAGCATCAAGCATATATTCATAAGAAAGTCCAAGCTCATTAGTAGGAACAGCACCAACATAAAAATATCCATCACTACTAATAATAGAGATATCGCATTCACTATTATTGCCATTAATATCCAGACTGTCACCTGCATCCCTTAATTTAATGTTTAAAGATGGATCAGCAGGACATGGGAAAAATCCATTTTTTTTATAATAAGCCAAAAGAGCTGTTTCAATTAATTCAATTTTATTTTCAGTTGCTAAATATTTATCCTCATTTTCACTAAATTCAGAAAGATAAATGCCTCCAACTACAAAAATTGAACCTGCTGTTAAAATAATTGAAAGCTCAACTAAAGAAAAAGCCCTTTTAAGCCTAGATGATATAAAAAAATTCAATAATTTTACAAATCTCAAAATAAACTTCCTAATAAAATACTGTAATCAGTACTATTGTTATAGACAGAACATGCAACCGAAATATCTTCACAATCAAAATTTAATTTATTAGAAACAAAACCATTATCAAGCTTAAACTCCTTTTCAACTAATTCACCCTTAACAATTAACTTTCCATTTAAGTTATAACTATAATAACGATTAGATAAATTACTTAAGATCATAAAATCAGGAAATTTAAAATTGTCATTATTCGAAATCTCAATATCCTGTGAAATTAACAAATTTGGCTGATCAAAATACTTATTAACAAGGCTTAAATCTGCTTTATTCAAAAAAACAAGATTGTTAACTCTAAAACTATCAGAAGCAGAAATATTTAATTTTTTATCTGAAAATGATATTGGGATAGCTAATACATTTGAAAAATTCACCGCTAAAATTAGACTATTATCCTCAAAATCATATTCAAAGCCAATATAATTTGAGTAACCACAATTAGCTGATATTGAATCAAAAATCTCAATTCCAATTAAAAAATCAAATTTGCATTCACCATTAATATATTCAAACTCTATTTTTATATCCTCAATTGCGAAACTTATTTTATCGTTGTTATCAAAACTGAAATCCATTAATAAATAATCATGATCATTATTAAGAGCTATATTTAAATTAGTTCCAGTAACCGCTTTTTTATTATCCATTTCAGAATACTGAAAATCATTATTTAAATTAATGATTTTTTCACCACTACCTTTCTCAATCAGCCATTGTGAACTTGTAACAGCCTCCGCATCAGGAACGAACCAAATAATAGATTTTAATTTATGCTGAATAAATTCTATAGAAACAAATTGATTATCAAGACTAACTAACTCTTTCCTAACAAAATAAAAATATTTACTACCAAATTCATCAGTTTGAAAATCATAATTTAACTTTAAATTTTTGATTGGAATAGCTCCAAGGTAATATTCATCACTTAGTGACTTTTTCAAACCATAATATGGCATACATTCATTAAAATACCTAGCTTCTTTATAACTGATTTCTTGATAAAGATTTTCCTCAGGAAAAGATGGACAGGGCAGGTATTTATTTTGAAACCAGAATGCCAAAAGATGGTTGTTTACAATTTGCATTTCTGCTTCAGTTTTAAGTATCTTTTGCTTTCTGGAAAGCCCAGATTCATAAACACAGAAACCAATAACTACAGAAGAAATCAACAGATTTAACAATGCTACTTCAATAAGCGAAAAGGCCCGATTTAGGACCAAAGACACTATCTAAAAACACATATCATTAAACTTCTCAACACCTGTTGAACAATTACATTCTGAACTTGGATATCTTTTTATTGATTCAAGATCATCTAAATCATTCATCAAATGCCATTTACTCTTAAAACGCAAAATATCATCCATCAAAGCTGGCCGAAAATAATTATATACAAACTCATTATCACTATCAGAATTTTCAATTTCATCAACTGAAGCATTTGCAGTACTAACCTGACCTCCTGATTTAGTATAAGCCCCATAACCATTCTTGCCATGAGAAATAATAACATATGCATTTTTTTGATATTCATAAACCGCTAAGGCAGAATTAGGTTTATTATATACCACAGGTAAATTATCTTCATTTGCATAAAAACCAGAATTTATATCAACACCATTTTTGCAAATTAAATCACTTGAAACATAATATGTTAAACGCCTATCAAATCCATCATAGATATATTCAGCAGGAAGACCTAATGTTATAGCTGGAATAGAACCTTTATAGCCAACTACTAGCCCCCCAACCTCATAAGCCTCAGCGTTAATACAAGTTTCAGTAACACTTGAAGAATCACAAGAGTCACCATCCTCACCATAACCAGCAGAATCTGAAGAAATAGTTTGCCCAGAAGGACAAGGCAACCCCCTATTTTCATTTAAATATCTAAGTAGTGACTTTTCAATCACATCTAGACGTTCAAAAGTTGTTTTTAAACGATTAACTTTCAAAAAGCTGTCTAATACAGCAGTAAAAGTAAAAGCAATAAATCCCATTATCACAAGTACAATTGATAATTCTAGTAAACTATAGGCTTTTTTCATCTATCTAAAAATACAAGAAGCATCAGAAATTTTCACAACATCATTGCAAGAAGGTGACAAAGATTGAAGTGTAGCACATTGAGCAGATGAATAAATAGTACCACCTGAAAGCTCTGCGAAAAATTGAAGTAATGTTTTATTTGCGACAATATCATCATAGCCAGAAGATCTTGGCATATCCTGAATATTTGCAATATCAAGCGATGCTAAAATGTTATTTAGCTCATATGTACCAGCATTTGCAGAGTCTAACAAAGCTCCATTTTTACTATATGCTCCATAACCATTCTTGCCATAACTGATAATATAAAACAAAGATGATGTATAATCCTCCACGGCAATATCAACATTATTTGTTTTAAAAATATCTTTATTGACCAAATAAAGTAACCTCCGACCCCAACTATCAAAAGCATAATCATCTGAAAGACCAAGCGTTCTAACAGGAATCATACCATAATAATAATTATCAAGAGTAGATGTATCTGTAGTATACAAGCCCAAACAATTACCACCAGCATCCTGATAAACGGAATTGCTAATGCCAAAATCAGAGCTAGTAATCGCAGCATTTATATCAGCTGGACAAGGTAATGCGTTTCCAGACAATAAAGAACTATCTTTAGAATATCTAATAATGTTTGCTATTAACGCCTGCTCAATTTTTGTAATTTTAGCTTTGGTATCATCATAAAAATTAGCATCATATCTAATATCAGTAATCATTATTGTCATCATGACAATTAAACTTAAAATGGAAATAGCAATGGCCTGTTCAAGCAAAGTATATGCTCTTACGAAATTCTTCATCATAAAGACAAATGTAATAATTTAAAAATTGTGCAAAATTTGGCCTGTTCCACCTTTTAATAAATTTTAGCGTAATTATATCAAGCAAAATAATTTTTATTGATTATCTTTATTTTAAAAATTCAACATAAGAATCATCATGATTATTCAATCTGCAATTTTCGTTTTTCTATTAGGTCTTATATTTGGTAGTTTTGCAACGGCTTTAAGTTACAGAATCCCTCTTAACGAAGACTTTATCAAAACTCGTTCAAAATGCATTCATTGTGATCACATTCTCGGTTTTTTTCAGCTATTTCCTTTATTCTCTTTTATTTGGCAAAAAGGCAAATGTAAATTTTGTCAAAAAAAAATTTCATACAGTTATCCTGTAATCGAAACATTATGCGGTTTTATATTTTTAATTATTTTCTTTAAGAACGGCCTTAATATTCAATCTCTTTCAATTTATCTTACTTTCTTTACTTTATTTGTTGCCTCTCTTATTGATATTAAAACTTATGAAGTACCGATTAAAATTCAGTTAATTTTATTATCACTTGCCTGTATCTTTGCCATACAAAACTCACTTAGTTATAAAGAATTCTTAATTAATCCATTTATTATATATAGTTGCGGACTTGTTTTAAAATATAGTTTTTATTTTGTTAGAAACAAAGATGGATTAGGTTTAGCGGATATAAACCTAGCATTTATTATTACAATTTTTCTTGGTATTGAAAATTTTGTTTATTTTATGTTTCTGGCTGGAACATTTGGTGTAATTTTTGGTTTAATTTGGCAAAAAATATTTAAACAAGATCTTTTTCCTTTTTTTCCATCATTGTCGATTGCTTTTTTAATTTCTTATGGAATATTGTGATAGAAATTTATTATTTCCAAGCCGGTTAGCACTACATATTAACAATTAATATTTTAATAAATTTTCATGAAGTTTTTTATTTCAATCACTATTATCTTAGCACTTACCGGTTGCAAGGCATCCTCAAAACTTGAGAAAGATTTTCCTTACGATTCATCAACTAATCTTACAAGACAAGATTATAAACAAAATTTAATGAATCCAAGAAAAGAAAATAATTTAGAATCCAGCAATAACTTAACTAAATCAGATCTAGCCTTCGAACAAATGCTTTTGGCACCTCCAAAACCAAAGCTTGCTAATGATAAATTAATCACTTTGTCTGTTACTGAAGATGTTCCAATCAAAGATGTTATTATTGAACTTGCAAGAATTGCTGGAGTGGAAACTCAGATCAGTCCTGATATTTCTGGAAGTGTAATATTAATAGTTAAAGACAGGCCTTTTCAAGAAGTTATCGAAAGTATAGCATCTTTAACTAACCTAAAAATCACTATTAATAACGGTATTCTTAAAGTAACCAAAGATATTCCATATATAGTCAATTATGATGTTAAGTTTTTAAATTTTATTCGAAATAATTCATCATCAATTGCAATTTCTACTTCTACTGGTGCTGATGAAGTATCAACTGGAGGTACAACCAACATTTCTTCAACTACTACAGGAGATCTTTGGAAAGCAATAGCATTAAACATAAGTAGAATAATCGGGCTAAATAGTGAAGAAGACTCTGATTCTGATGAACTATCACCTTTTGTCACAATAAACAGACAAGCAGGAATAGTAACTGTTAAAACTTATGACAAAGAGCATAAAATTGTTAATGAATATTTACAAGAAGTTAAACAAAGCACATCAGCGCAAGTTCTAATTGAAGCTAAAATAATTGAAGTAATTTTAACTGATGAGTTTAGAACTGGTATTGATTGGTCAGGCATTTCGGATATTTCTAATGCAGATTTTACAGATTTCTCATCTGGAGACTCAACCTCTTTTACTAACCCTTTTGGTGTCATTTTCTCACATAATGAAACTGGAGGCAAAAATTCATTTTCTGCAACACTCACTATGCTTGAAGAATTTGGTACTACCAGAACATTATCTAGCCCAAGAGTAACCGCTGTTAATAATCAACAAGCATTATTAAGCTTTTCTGAAAATGAAGTGTATTTTAATGTAACTTATGATCAAACTACCACTACTGGCTCTACTGGTGACAATTCTGGAAGCACAACTAGTATTACAAGCGAAGTACAAACTACCCCTATTGGTATTATCTTGAGCATACTGCCTTCCATTGATTTAAAAAAGAATGAAATAATTATGAATGTAAGGCCAACTATTACCACTTACCTAAGCTCAGTTGAGGACCCTGCTGTTACTTTAACCGCCGCCTCACTTAATGACGACTCAGGTATTACCAGCTCAGTTCCGCAAGTAGCTGTTAGAGAAATGGATACTGTTGTTAAAATGAAAGATGGAGAAGCTATTGTTATGGGTGGGTTGATTGAACAAAAAGATCATAATATCGAAAATGGTATACCCATCTTAAAAGACATACCTTTGTTTGGCTATTTATTTAAATCAAAAGCTAAAGAATTACAGGTAACAGAAACTGTTATTTTACTTAGAGCTTCAATTATTACGCCTAACTCTTCAGTAGATCAATCTGATAAAGATTTTGCCAAAAAATTCACTACTGATCCAAGACCTTTCTTTTTTTAATAAAACAAGTTTAAAAAATGCGTCCAATTATTCGTTATATTATTCTTACTGCTACAAGAGATTGGTTATTTATAGGATTAAGTTTACTTATTTTAATAGCTGGTTTTGTATCTTTATTTTTAGGTTCTGCCGCAATCACAGAACAACCTCTAAATCAAATTGCCTATTTTGCCGGATCTTCAAGATTAATCATCGTAATTGGTATGATTATGTTTATATGCTTTCATATAAGAAGATCTTTTGATAATAGAGAGATTGAATATAATTTATCCAGACCAATATCACGCAATCAATTTGTGATTGCCTATTTCTTAGGTTTTGCAAGCTTAGCACTTTTTGCAACAACTCCCGTTATTCTAATTTTAACAATATTTTTTCAAGTAAAATTACCAATAATTATATTATGGAGTTTGGCACTATTTTTTGAGCTTTTAATAATGACATCATTTGCAATTCTTGCTTCCTTAATCCTAAGAAGTGCTGTATCAGCAGTGATGGGGTGTTTATGCTTTTATTTTATTTCTAGAATTATCGGTTTTGCGGTTTCTTCAATCATCCTGCCAAAGCAATTACTACAATTAAATCTAACAGGAATAATGGAATCCTCTTTAAAATTAATTTCAATTTTTCTGCCAAGATTAGATCTCTTTGCTAAAAGTAAATGGTTAGTTTATCAATCTGTTGACCTTTCTGTGTTTTTCTTAATTTCGATCCAATCTGCAATATATATATCGTTAATATTACTGATGTCTTTGTTAGATTTTAAAAAACGTCAATTTTAAACATGGTATTTATAAAAGATAAATATATTCATATTTTACTTATTGTGACATTATTGCTTCAAATCTTCATTTGGAACCATATTAAAGCAATAAAACCGGATATGATTATTGTTCCAAATGTTCCTAACAAGTTATCAACTCAAATAATTGCATTAGGAGACACTCAATTTTATTTTCGCTATTTAGCTTTTGTTATTCAAAATGCTGGTGATAGCTGGGGCAGATTCACAGCGCTCAAAGACTATAATTACGAAAAATTATTAGAATGGTTTTTGTTGCTTGATGATCTGGATTCTAGATCAAATTTTGTACCATCTCTTGCCAGTTATTATTACGCTCAAACTCAAAATAAAGCTGATACAATTTACATCATTCAATATTTAAGACAGCATGCTAATAAAGATCTTAGAACTAAATGGTGGTGGCTTGTTCAGGCTGTATACATCTCCAACCATATCTTAAAAGACAAAGAACTGGCACTTGATATAGCACTTGAATTAAACCAAGTACCTTATGATGTAGACATGCCACTTTGGGCTAGGCAAATGCCAGCCTTTATTCATGAGCAACTGGGCGAAAAGGCTGCATCGAAAGAAATAATTGTTAATATTCTTGAGAATATTGATAATTTATCTGATGGTGAATTAAATTTTATGGAATATTTTATACGTGACCGTCTTAAAGATGATGAATTTCGCTTTGAGATTATTGAAGAATTAAGAAAAAGAAATAAGCAAAATACAAATTAAAAATGACTGATCTAAATATTAACTCATGGCCATTTCAAGAAGCTGAAAGAATTTTAAAACTCATAAATTATAAAACACCGGCAAAAGGATTTGTATTATTTGAAACTGGTTATGGCCCTTCTGGACTTCCTCACATCGGTACCTTTGGTGAAGTTGCTAGAACCTCAATGATCATAAAAGCATTTAATATTTTAGCCCCTGAAATCCCGACAAAACTTATTTGCTTTTCTGATGATATGGACGGACTAAGAAAAGTACCATCGAATTTACCAAATCAAGAAATACTCCAAAACAGCTTAGGACTTCCGCTAACAATTGTTCCAGATCCATACGGAACTGAAGCAAGCTTTGGCGCCAATATGAATAAAAGGCTTGTTGCTTTTTTAAACAAATTTAATTTTGAATTCGAATTTGCTAGTAGTAGTGAATATTATAAATCAGGTCGTTTTAATAAAACACTTGAGAAAATGCTGAAACATTACAATCAGATCAATGATTTAATTAGAAACACTTTAGGCGCTGAAAGACGAGAAGAATACTCAATATTCATGCCAATTTGTCCAACTTCAGGCAAAGTTTTGGAGAAAGGTGTTATTTCTGTAAATCCTGAAAAAAACACTATTAAATTCTATGATAGTGAAGATAAGGTTCAAGAATGTTATGTAGGAGATGGTAATTGTAAGCTGCAATGGAAAGCTGATTTTGGTATGAGATGGGCCGCTCTTGAAGTTAATTACGAAATGTACGGAAAAGATCTAATAAGCTCTGCCGATATTGCCGGTAAACTATGCAAGATAATTGGCGCTAAGGCTCCAGTTAATTTTCATTATGAGCTTTTCTTAGATGATGCTGGTCAGAAAATTTCCAAATCAAAAGGTAATGGTCTTACTATGGATGAATGGTTAAGATATGCTCCGCATGAAAGCCTTAGTTACTATATGTATTTAAAACCAAAATCTGCAAAAAGATTATTTTTTGATGTTATTCCAAAAGCAACCGATGAATATCTAACTTTTTTAAACAAATATAATTCATTAGATAACTTAGAAGACAAATATAAAAGCCCAATTTTTTATATTTTTGGTAATAAAGCACCTGATAATAACACTGGAAATATTTCATTTTCTTTACTGCTTAATTTGGCTTCAGCATGTAACCCAGAAAGTAACGAAATTTTATGGGGATTTATTGCAAAATATGACGCCAATCTTAACAAAGAAAATGCACCATTACTTGATAATCTTACTCAATATGCAATTAATTATTATCAAGATTTTATCAGACCATATAAAGAATATAGATCTGCAAGTGAAATAGAATTAACTGCTATAAAAGATCTCAAGGACGAACTTCAGAAAATTCCTGAAAATTCAAATTCCAGTGAAATTCAAACTCTTGTTTACGATATTGGTAAGAAATATGAATTTGACCTTAAGGAGTGGTTTGGAGCATTATATCAAATTTTACTAGGTCAAAAACAAGGTCCAAGAATGGGTAGCTTTATCGAGATTTTTGGAATTGATAATATGATTAAACTAATTGAAGAAAAAATATCTTAATTACTTAATTTCAATTTGCCTACCTGAATAATCATTATCTAAGATATCTTTGACTATAGCTAAGAAAACATCAAGATTTTGATGCTTTGTAAACTCATTATCAATATCTTCTTTTGGATCATATTTGTTATTAGAAAGCAATATTCCTGGACGTATTTCATTAACAGAAAATGAAGGAGCTAAATCTTTAGCAAGCATTTTAGTTAGATCAGAAAGAGATTTCTTCGAAAGCAAATACGGAAAAAATCTTAATGTTTCAGTCTTAACTCTAAGATCAGTAATATTTATAATTTTACCTTTATTGCATATTTTAGCAAATGCCTGTGACAATAAGAAAGGTGCAAAAACATGAATATTATAGTTTTGCACTAAAGCTAACTTGGACGTTTCTTGAAACAAGCTTTCTTCAAATATACTTGCGTTATTAACAAGACCATACAAATCACCGAAATCATTAAAAACTTTGTTAATAAGATCATCAATCATATCTAAATCATTGAGATCAAATTTATAAATTTTACATTTTATATTTAAATTTATTAATTCATTTTGAAGACTTAACGCTTCATTCTCAGAATTATTATAAGTAATTGCAATATTATACTTTTCTTTTGCAAGAAACATGGATATTTTTTTACCAATCCTTTTTGCGCCACCTGTTATTAAAATTGTTTTAGCCATATGATAAATGATTTAGATTCTACTCTTAATAAAATTGAGCAAAAATTTAATCAAAAAATATCAACAAATATCCATATTGCAGCAAATTTATTACCAGAAATCAAAACTTCATTAACCACTCAAAAGATTCTGATAATTAGCGATAGCCAAATTGTAACTAATAACAAAGAATTTTTCAAAGAACTAAAACAAACATTAAACGCAAAATCATATATTTTATCAAACCCAAAATGCAATATTGCTACAGCAAATGATATTAGCGCATTTGTCAATAATGTTGATCTTATTTTGGGTTTTGGTTCTGGCACAATTAATGATTTATGCAAATATGTAGCATATCAAAAAAACATTGATTATGCAATTATTGGTACAGCTTATTCAATGAATGGTTACTTATCAAAAAATGTTTCAATATCAATCAACAATCACAAAAAATCAGTTAATGGCCTAGCTCCTATTCACGCATTTTTCGATTTAAACATTCTTAAAAACTCACCAAAACGTCTTACTTGCAGTGGCATTTTTGATGTTATCTGTGCATATCTTATAGAAAATGATTGGTTATTAAGTAATTTAGTTGGCATCGATAATGAATATGATCCTTTTTATTTAGAAATTCAGAGACCATATTTAGAAGATTTAGCTAAAAACTTTACAAAGGTTATGGATCACCAAGATCCCATGCCATTATTAAATCTCCTATTAATAACAGGTTTGTTAATGAATTTTAATAAAAGTTCAAAACCTGCAAGCCAGGCTGAACATTTAATTGCTCATCTTTTAGATATGCGAAATAGCTTCAATGCAGATTATTTTCATGGTGAACAAGTCCTCGTTGGCACTGTTTTAAGTTTTCAAATTCAAAGCCTAATATCTAATCATATTAATGATCTAACTATTAAACCAAGAGCCAATATTTACTTCGAAGAGGTTTTTCCAATACAATATGCAAATAGTTGCAGAATTGAATACAACCAAAAAGCAAATAGTATCAAGCATAACAAAAGTCTTCAAAATATAAGCGATAACTATATTATAATCTTACCGACAATTCAAAAGAACTTAAATTATACAAAAAAATTCTTTACTCTAATTTCCAATTGTAATATTTCCTTAAAACCAAGAGATTATGTTATAAATGAAAACGAAACAGAGTTTTGCTTAAATAATGCATGCTTAATTCGTAATCGTTTTACACATTTAGATTTGTTATTTCATGGGAAAATAAAACAATAATCTTGAAACATTTAAAAGGGGGATTAATGAGTAGAAACAATGTTGGAAAGACATTTCTTACTAAAACTGGAGATTTATCATCTGGTTTTGCAGAAGAAATGCTTACAGCTGAGAATAAAATCACAAAATTTCTTCAATCTATAGATCTGCCAAATAATCCAGCAAAATTTTATAGTTTTGAGCATCCTAGTATTAGTAAAGAAAATCCAGCATATTGTTTTTACTCTCTAATGCTTGATAAATTTAAATGCCTAGCTGCAATCTCAAAATTAGATTTTGAACGTAATGAAGATCTTACAAATGAAACTTTGTTTTACCTTATGGTAATCCCAGATATTGCCAAACATTTAGAAATAATAAATGAAGCTGAATATCAAAACTTAAGCAAACTTTACCAAGACATGTTTAAAACTTTCAGTGAACTAGAAAACTCTTCTGGATTAGAAGTTAATTACAATTTGGTGAATTCTCAAATTGAAGAACTGCAAAAAGTTGGATTAGACATATCTACTATCACCAGATCAGTTCAGGAAAATAGTTTAGAGCGATAATTTGCCTTGTTGACAATTTTTCGTTGCTTTAATTTTTGCGGCCAATTCACGAGGCTTTTTCCATGCTTTATTTAAACCGGCTTTTTCTTCATGCTTCTTACTAGCTTGTTGTGATACTCCAGAACTTGTAGTTTGACTAACAATTGATTTAGACTCTCGAGGTTCGGGTTTTAGCTCTAATTTAATTTTTGGGGCCAATTCACCAGGCTTTTTCCATGCTTCATCTAAACCTGTTTTTTCTTCATGCTTCTTACTAGATTGTTGCGACACTCCAGAACTTGTAGTTTGACTACCAATTGATTTAGGCTCTTGAGGTTCGGGATCTTGCTTTGATTTTATTATTGCAGCCAATAAACCAGGTTTACTCCATGCTTTATTTAAACCTGTTTTTTCTTCATGACTCTTACTAGATTGTTGCGACACTCCGGAACTTCTCAGTTGACTACCAATTGATTTAGGCTCTTGAGGTTCGGGATCTTGCTTTGATTTTATT
>JAYOLW010000009.1:0-34314 GCA_038120515.1 Rickettsiales bacterium
CTCCTCTTATCATAAGGCTTTAGATAAGGGAAATAGAGTAAATGTTATCAATCAAAATAATTAGTTTGCCACCATGATTGATTTAATAATATACATTTCTCAACTGCTCAAAAAAATTATTGTTTCTGTTGGAGGGGTCTTGAGTAAAGATTTTAAACATATCAAAAAATTGGTTGCGTGGGTAAATAATAAATTATCCAAAAAAACGGGAAGATTCTTTATAATATCATTTCTGTTAATCAATTTAACAGAGCATGCTTTTATTAGCTTTGTCCAACATGAAGCGCTAATCTATAGAAATTTTGACATTGGTTTAAAGTTGTTTTTTGCTTCTTTTTTAGCATCCTCTTTGAGTCCAGAAATAGTATCGCCAAATATTACCGCTATATATAATTTGAAAATTATGGGTCTGGATTTTGGATGTTATTTCTCGCTATTACTATTTTTAATAATTTATTTATTGGCAAATTACTCTTTATTAAAATGGATGTCTAAAAAAGACGATCAAGGAGCTGTAATTGCTAGTAATAAGAAAATTATCACTATTTCTTTTATAATGCTTATTTCATGGATATTTTCCACTCTACCGTTCTTTCTTTAGGCTGCCTTTCTTTGATGTAATCTTTAATCAGTTTACCAAGGCGATATTTTGATTTTGGAAAAACAAAACCAATTACCGAAATTTGCCTTGCTTCAATTCCTAATTTATAAGCCAAATCTCCACCTTGTTTTATTGCACAACTTTTATTGGTAGCTATCACCTTTTTTGTGTAGCAAGTTTTACCAATAACCTTTGGTTTTTCTGGATAAATACGTATGTAATATTGGTTTAATTGTCCTTTTCGGCTCATATTTGATTCAAAATTTGAATTTGTTAATTCAATCCTAATTAGGGCTTTATTCTATAAGCTTTATCGTGCTTTCGCAATTATAATTTAATTTTATTAACTGCCAAATAAGGCCTATTTTTTAGAGCTACTTAACTGATAAATAGATATTTCCTAGCCAACAATATTTTACCTGTATGTAGTCAATAAAGTTATTGTTGATATTCTTGATAATATCAGTGTAAACAAGCTCTCTAGCTGCACTGCATACCATGATATTCTATGTTATTCTAATTTAAGAATAACAACAGTAACAGAATGGCATATCATCACTGAACCCTTATACAATAAAACAAAACCAAGAATAGCTAAAATATCATTGATTTTATTCTTCTGACCATCTTTGCAATAAGTCTGGGTTAAAAGAATATGAATACTTGCCTCTTTGCTGATATGATGGCGCTGTTATTGACTCACTCAAATAATTATATTGAACCAAAATATCAATAATCTCGCCCAATCCTTTTCTAAAGGGTGTAAATTTTCTTCCTAGTTCATATTCTGTAAATTCCTTTTTAAAGAACTCACTATTGTTGCCAGATTTAAACTTTTCCTTTGCTTTTTCTAGAAAATTCAAGGCATTTGCTTTTTGTCTATTATCATTTCCTATTATGCCGTAAATTCTAACTGCATGACTTTCTAAATATTCGCAAAATTTGATTGCTTTAGATATAGTGTTTTTATCAATGCTCTTTGTGGCATTATTGGCCTTGCATAGATGAAAGATTAAACATAATGCAGGCAATAGTTTATGATATTTTCCAAAATGTTGCGCTAATAAGTTTTTACCTACTTTTGTAAAATCCCTTATTTTTTTGTTTATCTTGATATACCAATCCACATATAAAGACTGCGCTTCATCGCTAAAAATAAAGAAGGGATAAAATTTGCCATTCTTTTCTATTTCTCCAGAGGAGGTATTAAAAAAATCTGCTTCTATTAGATAATTGACTATCTCCAATATTTTTTCTCTAGCCTTTTGGTTTGGCACTTCATCAACATAATTAAGATTTTCGTTAGGATTAGGATATACAAATAATTGAAATCTTTGCAGTAAACCATCATTTAAGTTAGTAGCTGCTCTCTCTATATAAGATTTGATTTTATCGTGTTGGGTAGTTCCAATAATTGATATTGCAGCATTTAAAGCCGTTACATATCCTCTTATAATCGTATCACTTTTGGGAGATGATGTACCACTCCAACTTTCTAAAAAGTAAGATCTATCAGAATCATTTTCTTTTTTTTCTAGCTCAGAAATAAAACCAGATAATTCATCACGCTCTAAAAGAATAGATGAGTTATCGTTATCCCTTAATATTTCCGTAATCTTTTGAGTCGTAGCGTGATTAATTCTAAACCTTTTTAAGCATGGCTTTTGAGGTTCTTTTAACTCATTCAATTTATTTTCTATGTCATTTGTAGGGTTGGCCTTTTTTATTAATTTTTTAAGTTCTTCCTCTAGTGCCTGTTTTTTAATCTTATACAAATTAGATTGGCTTTCATATTCAGACATTTTATTTATATACTCCTCTTCTGCAATTTTTTCTAATCCAGCAAAGAAAAATAATGCCTCTTTTAAAGAGTCTGATTTTCTAGAGCTTGGGTTGCATACAATACCACCCCATAAATTAGGAGGAACGCAAAAATTATCTTTCCTCTTGGGTTTTATTAAAGCTCTCCCAGCTATAAGAGAAGAGAGGCCAGTTATTAATGGAATTGCAATAAAATCATTTGGAACGGTGAGACGAAGAGATGTATCTTCAACAAAATCTTTTAGTTCATCTGGCAAACATTCTTCAAGGTTAAGTTCTTTTACCTCTAGTAAGTCACCAACTTCTATTTTTCCTAACTTTTTATCGTTAAAATCTTCTGCTATAGAATTGATAGGCAGTTTATTTTGAGAATATTGAAAAGCAGAATTAACACACTTTAAAATTTGCCCCTGTGGAAATTTTGGCCTTACTTTAAAATTATTAAATTCCTTTAAAAGTTCAAATATAAGTGTTTTAGATAATCCAAACTCTTTACCTTTGCAGGCCAATATATAAAAGCTACTGTCACGCTCCCCTTGACCCAATTCCGGTTGGTTTGTCAAAAAATCCTTAAATCTATCTTGGTCTATTTTTAAATCTTGGGGATGATAATTTCCTTCTGGCGTTACATGAACTTCTGGTAATTGTTGATTATTTACTAAATCTGCAACTATTGATTCTGGCAGTTCTTTTATATCAGAAAATGAATGAGATGATAAAATATTAAAGCTATATTTCCTGCCATTTGGCAAGGTAGAGTTGGGGATTACGACCTGTCTTTTTTTACCTTTAAATTCAATTGATGGAAAATCTGATAAACTATTCTTTGTATCAAGATTTAGAAATTTATTGGGTTTTTTATAATATAAATGAAATCCACCGCTAGCGGTATTGGTTATAATTCCAGCATGCGCCATGAAATTATAATTATAGTATTCTGACATTTTTTCTAGACTCTCACTGCCAAGATTATTTTTTTCATCTTTTCCGTGATTATTATCTACATCAATCACCAAATAATTATCTGGAATGACCCAGCCAACACTTTGAGATTTAATGTTAAGAATACCATCTTTTGACCATTCTTTATTTTGCCAATTTTTCTCTGTTGGTATTTTGCCATTTAAAGCTATAAGAACCATCTTGCTTTGATGGTATAATTCAATTGTCTTTCGCAAATTCATCTGTCGTAAATTAATTATTTTTGGTAGAAATGATAAAAGAATTTTGAACTGCGACCGCCGCATTTTCTTCAAGTTTTTTTTCAACTTCATCAAGATCAAACCTCCATTGTCTGCCAAGTTTCTTGGATGGAAGTTTCCCCCATCTTGCAAGGTCTCTTATATATTGAGTATTCATTGATAAAGCTTCCGCCAACTCCTGAGTGGTTAGATTTTTTGTTTTTATATTACTATTCATCTTGACCTCCGTTATTTGGAGATGGCAATTTTGACTCTATCCAAAAATTTATATCAGATTCAAGCCAGCCTACACAACGACTGCCGATTTTAATTGTATTGGGAAACTTATTTTGTGTGATTAGATGATAAATGTAGGAACGAGATAATCCTGTTCTTAATTTGACTTCTGGTAGTCGTAATATTTTTTTGTCCATAGTTAGTTCTTAAATAAATTACTAAGATTGCAATGAGGCGCAATCTTTATAAGAACCATAAGAACAACTATGGAAAAGTGGAAATGGAGCTATAACGATTATTTTTTTTCAATTAACTCCATAGATTTTTTATCAAGTCTTTCAATTGATTTTCTTGTCTGATGTATTGATGAAGCTTTTATTTTGCCAATTTTAAAAATAGCCTCAACAAAATAGAAATATGCACTACGCTCTTGTTTAGTTCTATCAGTAGCAGTGGGGTCAAAACTCCTTGTTGCTAATCTTCCAGTTAAATAATGAAAAGTTGATGCTAAATATTCTGATAAATAATAATTAAATGGAATTTTCTTATTGCCCCTTTCATTTTTGGGGTTCTTTAAATCTTTATCTAAACTTTCTTTGAAAGTGTCAGTTTGCCTTATAGCCTCACCAATTAAAAGACGAGACTTCAATATTTTTTCACTATCAGGAAAAATTTGAAAATATGTATCCTTTAAATAATCTGATTCCATCAATAGCTCTTTAATCTCCCACGGCATTTTGTCTAATTCTGCCCCAAGGTTGCCTAACATTTTATCAATCTTTTTAAGATATTTATAAATCTGATTATCAGTTGGTATTTTTCTATCTCTATCATAATCAAATAAGATTGTGTATATCTCATTTGCTATTTTATCCAATATTTCCTTTTCTTCTCTTATAGAATCTTTCAAGGGTAATTTTTCTAATTCCTTTATTATTTGCTCTAAGATTTGAGATTTATCTTCTTCAATCACAACAGACAGGGAATTGTTACCAGTTTTTATTTCAGATTTAAAACTTCTATTTTTCGCCATTGTCTAATCTCTGGTTTTATCCAAGTAATCAGCCCAATCTTGCATCATCTCAAAACGTTGCTCTAGGTATTTGGCTTTGTTGTAAGTGCCACGAATTTTATTATCCTCAACATGAGATAATTGATATTCAATCCAATCACGATTGTAATTTTGTTCGTTAAGTATGGTTGATCCTGTATGTCTAGCACCGTGAGGGGTCATTTTTCCATCAGATAACTTTTTAGTTATTTTAATCATCGCAACATCAGACATAGGCTTATTTCTATTTATTCTGCCCGGAAATAATAAGTCGCCATTGCCATTAACAGTTTTTATTTTTTCAATTACATCTAATGCTTGCTTTGATAATGGCACTAAATGATCTCTACCTCTTTTCATTCTGTCGGCTGGTATGTGCCAAATGGCCTCTTTTAAATTAAATTCGTCCCATTTTGCACCTCTGATTTCACCCGGTCTTTGAAGCGTTAAAACAAGTAATTTGATTGAAAGGGCAGTTTGATTATATTCTTCATAATCATAAAGCTTTCTAAGAAAGTCTGGTAATTCTTTTTCTGATAAATGATCTCTGTTTTTATGTTTATGCTTTTTTAAGAATTTTGCCCTACCAAGAGCAGGGTTGGTATCACAAATTGATTGAGAAATGGCATAATCAAATATTTCTGTGCAATAACCATTTATTCTTTGAGCTACAGTAATTGCGCCTCTATTTTCAATATTTCTTAGAATTTGTATTATATCTGGAATAGTAACATCTTTAATTGCTTTCCAGCCAATTATTGGAAAAACATCTTTTTCTAATCTGCTTTTTATATTATTAGCATGTTTTTCTGTCCAATTCTGCTTTGTATACCAGTCTTGAGCAATTTTTTCAAAAGTTCTTTCTGATTCAACAACCGCTTTTTGCCTAACAGTTTTTTTATGAGTAGTTGGGTTAATGCCTTGTTTTAATAATTCTTTAGCTTCATCTCTAAGTATTCTAGCTTGTGCTAGACTAACTTTATCCGCCTCATTGCCAAACTTACCAATAGTATAGATGTTATTCTTACCATTGAATTTATAAGGCATCTGCCACACCTTAGCACCACTAGGCCTTATAATCATTCTAAGAGCGTCTTGGTCAAAGAGAAAATACTCTTTATCCTTCGGTTTAGCCTCAGATATTTTTTTATGTGTTAGTTTTTCGTTAATTTTTGGCATGTATTTTTAATGTATTTGTTTTTTTATACATTAACTTATACATTAAAAAAATCCAGATTTTATTGGATTCACAAGGAAGAGCTTGGACTGTTAAAAGCTGTAAAGCCTTGTTTTATAAGGCTTGAAAGGAATTTCTTGGAAGTGTATGGAAGTAAGTTTGGTTGCGGGGGCCAGATTTGAACTGACGACCTTCAGGTTATGAGCCTGACGAGCTACCAGGCTGCTCCACCCCGCGGTAACTTGAAATATCTGGTATAAAACAGATAGGCATGGATTATTATATAAGTTATTGTTTTTAGTCAAGACATAAGCAAAGTTTTTAACAAATTAAAAATCAATTGCTAAAAAGTTTGCATTTTTATATAAGCAAAAAACAAATCTGAAACATATGTGTTTTAAATGTTAAAATCTGCAGTTATATTAATTTTTCTTATTATTAATTTAGCGTCCTGTTCACAGGAGCCAGCTAAAATTGTTTATAAAGGTCATAATTTTTATGGTAAGAATATTGTAGATGATTCCATCTATCAACGTCCTGCAAAAACAGTTGTTCAAGAGAAAAAAATTGAAACGTCTGAAGAAAATTCCTCAGAAATAGATGATTTTATCTCTGTTAAACCTGGAGATTCGCTGTTTTTAATTGCCAAGAATAATAAAATTCCACTTAGAAATCTAATAGAAGCCAACAATCTTGAACCACCATATAAATTGTATCCTGGAGATAAATTAAAAATTCCATCTCAGCGTAATACACACGTAGTTCGCTATGGTGAGAATATTTCAATTATTGCTCATAAATATGGTATAAGTAGTAATGATATTACTTCTATCAATAACCTCTCAAGACCTTATATTATTCGCCCAGGACAAATTTTGGTTCTTCCATATAATATTGTAAATGCAGATACACAATTATCACAAAATAAAATTGCAATTAAAGCTGATCAAAATGAAGCTAAAGGGCTACAAAATAAAGCTGATAAATTTATCTATCCAGTCAATGGTAAGATTATTTCTGAATTTGGTGATGTTAGAAATGGGGTTAAAAATGATGGAATTAATATTTCTGCTAAAAAAGGTTCTGCTATTAAAACAACTGCAAGTGGTAAGGTGGTATATGTCGGAAATGCTTTAAAAGGTTATGGAAATCTTATTGTAATTAAACATGAAAATAACTGGTTGTCAGCTTATGCTCATAATGACGAAGTTTATATTACCAAAAATCAGGAAGTAAAACAAGGTGAGGTAATAGCAACTGTTGGGGTTACAGGTGATGTTGAAACCTCGCAATTATATTTTAGCTTAAGAAAAGGAAGGCAAGCTGTTGATCCTAAAATATATTTATCAACTTTTTAAATTAGTCCCAGCACTTTCCTAATTTTGGCAGCTTTTATATTTGTCTCAGCAAGTTCTAATTCAGGATCAGAATCATAAGTTATACCTCCACCAACCTGATATTCAAAGTTATTGCCGTTAAAAATAATTGTTCTAATAACCACATTAAAGTCGCATGAGTTATTGTTATCAAAATAACCAATAGCTCCAGAATAAATTCCTCTAGGTAATTTCTCAATTTTAGCAATTTTGTTCATCACGGCCTTCTTTGGGGCTCCCGTCATTGAGGCTGGTGGAAATGCGTTTCTTATGACATCAAAAGATGTCTTATCTTTGTCTTTTACTGCATTTACATCCGTTGACATATGAAATAAATTAGCAAATTCATCAACCATATATAATGGACCAGTTTTGACACTTCCTTTTTGTGCTGAAAGACTAAGATCATTTCTCATCAAGTCAATAATCATTAGATTTTCAGCCCTATCTTTAACACTATTGGCTAAAATTTTCTTATTTTCATTTTTATCATCTTTTTTTATTGTGCCTTTAATTGGCCTTGATTTGATAATATCATGGTCAATTGTTATGAAGCGTTCCGGCGATGATGAAATAACATATTCGTTACCTCGCTTAAGTAATGCAGAATAGGGAGATGGAAATTCTTCTGACAGTTTTAGAAAAATATTTATTTTACTAACATCTTCACTGAAACTACCAAAAAATTTTCTGGTTAAATTTAATTGATAATATTCTCCATTTAGAATGTCATTTTTGATCTCATTTACATATTGCTTAAATTGATCATCTGTCATGTTTGAAGAGCTATTAATAGGATTGATAACATGCTTTTTAGCTATGAAATTAAAATCAAAATTTTTAATAGCATCATAGGTGTTTTTATCTGTAAGCTCAAATTTTATCTTATTGGTTTTATGGCATATATAGATATGATTACGATAATATTGAAAATTTATTTCTTGATTTTGCTTTTTATGAAAATTCCAAGCATCGAGTGATTCATAGGGGAAATAACCAAAGATCTTAGGGTTGTCATTAGCCAACAGTTTATTTTGTAAATAGATTTCAGAATTAATAGTTTCAATCACATCAAAGCCAATAATTGATCTATTGCCACTATAGCTTGTGACTAGTGATGAATATAACACTGAATAATTTTTATATCTGCAATCGATAAAAAATAAAATCTTCTTAAATAAAATTTGGCTAAAGTCAGTTTCAAATGTAAACATTCAAGCTAAAATTAATAATTATTCTGGTTATTAAATGCTGGAATACCAAGTGCAAGATAAAGATTTATTTTTTCGGTTAGGATCTGACGTTCTGCAGTTACTATTGCCGCTTTACTTGTTATTAAGTTACGATTTAATTGTGAAACATCTAAAATATTTCCTTCACCAAGTTGGTATTTGTCTGATTCTATTTTATATGCTATCTCGGATTGTTCATAATTAAGATTAAGTAATTCAATTCTTTTCCTAAGTGATTGCTCATTATTGAGTGCAGTTTCAACTTCATTAAATGCTGTTAAAGCGGCTTGTTTATATTCGGCTATAGCAGCTTTTTGTTCACTTTCAGTAATTATGACATTGTTTTGTAATGTACCATCATTAAATAATGGGATAAGTAAATTTCCGGCAAAATTCCAAAACATGTTGGAAGGATTGTTCAGATTTTTAAGACCATCACTACTTGAACCTATATTTGAAGTTAAGGCAATGGAAGGTAATTTAGCTGCCTTTGCACTTTTTGTTGCGTTAAAAGCACTAGCAATTTGACGCTCCTTAGCTTTAATATCTGGTCTGTTTTCTAGAATATCTGATGGAATACCTGTGGGTACTGGGCCAGGGTCAACAGGAAAATTACTTGATATAGAATATTTACCTGCGGGATAAACTCCGATTAATAATTCTAAACTTCTTACAGATTCCTCATGACTATTTTTATATTTTAGAACTGTTTCTTTAGATGATGCAAGATTTGCCTTTGCAATTGCAACATCCTGAATTGATTTTTCGCCAAGTTCATAAAATACTTCAGTAATTTGCAATTCTTTTTCGAAACTCTTTTTGGTTTCTTGAGCAATCTCAAATTGTTGTAATGTGTCAATCGCCAGTAAATAAGCCTTAATAGTTTGAGCAATTAATGATTCTTTAGCTGCAATATAGTCAGCTTTACTAGCTTCGTAATCTTCTCTAGCAGAGTTTGCACCTGCTTCAATTCTTCCCCATAAATCTATCTCCCAAGAAACGTCAATTGATGCACCAACATTATTAATTGTATTGCTTTCATCAAAATCACCAGTTTTTTTGTTATTAAGGTTAAGGTTTGCAGTCGGTTTTAGATCTGCACCAGCTATTTTAGCAGAGGCCTCAGCAGCTTTTAATCTACTTAGCGACATTGCTAGATCCTGATTATTTTCCAATGCCTGTTTAGCAATTAAGGTAATTTTAGGGTCATTAAATTCTTCAATCCAGCCATTTGTTATGAAATTGAAATTATCTTTTTGTATTTGATTTTGCCAATTATTTGGTGTTGGAGCAGTAAGTCTTATATCGGGATATTTATGTTCTTTTAGCTGAAAATAATTACTACAATTATTAAAAATAATAAATATAAACAAATATATAAATGCGCTCTTACTTTGTATCATCTTCTTCATTATTTAGTCTTCTGGGCCTATGATTAGATAGCTTTGTTTCTAAATTGTTTTCTGTATGATCTAGTTTATGTTTTGGAACATATTTAAACTTTGCAAGACCTTTGCGAATTAAATTTTTCAAATTAGTTTGTTTCTTTTTTAATCCATATTGCTGCAATATTTCAGAAAATTCATGCTCCGCATCAATATCATCTGTACTAATACTATTGGTAATGTTTTTGAATGATGGAGAGGCTTTTTGGGCTGAATTAATCATAATAAATTCGTCGGTTTTATTCTTATGATTAAGATTGGTATTATTGCCAACAAACAAAACATATAAAACAGGAACTACACCAAGAGTAAGGATAGTGCCAATAAATAATCCAAACATAATTACAATTGCCATCGGATACCACATATCACCGCCAAATAAGGCCATTGGAATTAAACCAATAATTGTTGTAAGCGTTGTTATTAAAATTGGTCTTAACCTAGCATTTGCGGCAATTTGAATTGATTCTATGCTAGTTTTGCCTTCCTTTAATTCAGCGTCAGCCTTATCAATTAAAATAATTCCATTATTAATAACAATTCCTGCTAAGCTAAACATACCGAGGATTGCTGTGAAACTTAAGAAGGCATTCCCAATCCAAAGACCAAATACAGTTCCAATTATAACTAATGGAATTGTTAGCATAATTATAGCTGTTCTTCTGAAAGAGTTAAATTGCAGAACAATTAATATTGCCATACATATTATTGCAAAAGGCAAATTGGCAAATAATGCAGCATTTGCCTTACTCGAGCCTTCAACTTCGCCACCAAAATCTATCCTATATCCCTCAGGTAGATGAATATTGTTAATTTCCTTTAATAACTCTTTATGGAATCCTGAAGCTTGAAGAAAATCATGTTTCGCTGAGATGGTTATTGTCCTTTCTTGATTGATTCTTTTTATAACGCTATTGTTAATATCGCCTTTAAAATCTGCTATTTGATTTAACGGAATAGTCTTTCCGTCATTAGTAAAAACTGGTACAGTTCTAAGCTCACCAATCCTATTTCTTTGCATGTCACCACGAATAATTATTGGAATAGCAATATCTTCATCATAGAAGTTACTAATTTTAGTGCCATCAAGATAACTATTTAATGATTCAGAAACTGATTTGCTGCTAACATTTGCTCTTTGCGCACGATTTTGGTCAATAATAATTTCAAAGGTCGCAATTGGATTCTGCCAATCATTCACAATGCCAACTGCACCAGGATAGGCTTTGATGATTTTCTCGATTTCATTTGCAATCTCATAAAGTACTTTATCATCTTTACCTTTTACTTTATATTCAATTAGACCTATTTCTTGACCTCCCATCCACATTTGTTTGGCCCTACCACTGGCATTAGGTAAATAATCATTCATAAAATGATTTGTTTTCTTAATTAAATCCTTAATGTTTTTGCTAGTTTTGGTATTAACAATTATAAATGCTACATTGCTCTTTGCATCTGGTGGCGAAAGAGATAATACAAATCTTGGTCCACCAAAACCAATATAAGTAACATTGCTAACAATTTCAGGATTTATCTCTTTATCATTAAGCCATTTGCCTAATTTTAAGGCTGTTGCTTCTGTTTCAATAATGTTAGTTCCAGCTGGCAGATCAAGATATATTAAAAATTGATTCCGATCTGAATATGGTAGCATTTGTTTTGGGAGAAATTTAAGGCAATAAATAGAAATAATGAGCAAGGATATCATTATCATCATAAATATTCTTGGGCATTTTAGTATATAGTTTAATACAAACTGATAATTTGTTTTTAAAATCTCAGTGATTTTATCAATTGATTTAAGTTGTTGTTCTTTATTCTGACGCTTTATGAATTTTACGCATAATACTGGAACCGCATATATTGAAAGAAACCAGGAAATTAACAAAGCTATTACAATTACATAGCTTAGTGAACTCAGATATTCTCCGGTGAGATTTTCAGATAACGCTAGAGGCAGAAATGCCAGCATAGTAGTTAAGCTCGAAATTAACGATGGTACTGCAAGTGATGATACTGTTTTAAATGCTGCCTTTTTTATTGGTTCTCCTGAATCGGATCTTGTCGCGATATCTTCGGTGATAATAATGCCATCATCAACTAATAAGCCTAAAGCAATTATAATTGCAGCTATTGACATAGTTTGAAGATCTATAGCTAATAACTCCATCACTATTAGGGTAAACATAATTGTTAATGGGATTATAGCGCCGACAATTAAACCATTTTTAATTCCTAAAAAGCAAATGACAACAAAGAGCACTACACACACTGTTTGCACAAGGTTAGTAATAGTGTTTTGAACAGATTTTTTTACTAATTCTGGTTGATATGTCGCAAATTCGATATTAATACCTGCTGGGAAATCCTTAGCAATATTATGTATTTTTTGTTTTAATTCTTCACCAAAAACTTCAATGTTAAATTGCTCAACCATCGAAAAGCTCAAAATAATAGCTGGCTGGTTTTTGAAAAAAACTGGTCTTACTGGTGGATTAATTAAATTCCTTTTTACTGAGACTATATCCTTTAAATACAGGGGTAAATTAGTATTTGGATTGGTAATTGTTAAATTTTCAATTTCATCGATTGTTTTGAATCTTCCAGAAACTTCTAATTGTAATTTCCTGCCATTAGCTTCTATACTTCCAGATGACGAAACAACATTTTGATTCTGAAGGCTGCTGATAATATTTTGTGGCTTTAAACCATAATTACTTAATTGGGCAATATTAAATTCTAAATAAATTTGCTCATCCTGCTTACCATAAAGCTCAATTTTGGATAAACCATCTATACCATATAATTGATCTTGTATGATTTTAGCGACTTTATATATATCATTTAAATCAAAGTCGTTGCTATATATCGCAAGGGTTGCGGCAGCTACTCTTCCAAAATCATCATTGACTATAGGCCCTTGTGTGCCAGAGGGAAGTTCTGTTTGAATTTCCTCCATTTTATTTCTTACTTTCTGCCAAATGGGCTCAAGGTCAAAATATCTATCATATAAATTAGGTTGTATTAGAACGTGACCTGTTCTTACAGTTGTGTTTAAATCTTTTATTTCAGGAATTTCTCTAAGTTTACGTTCAATTGGAGCAGCAATTAGATTTTCCATTAGTTCAGTACTCATTCCAGGAAAATAGGTATTAATTTGAGCTGCTCTGATTGTTACAGTTGGATCTTCTTGTCTTGGCATGGTAAGTAGAGCTGAAATCCCTATTAGCACTCCAAAAATTAGTACAAGAGCAGTAACCCTGTTATATTCTAATGCAAATTTAGTGATTTTTTCCATGTTGTAAAATTATGTTACTCTTCCCATTTCTTAACCTTTTGCCCATCGGAAAGGTAACTAACACCAGCTGTTACGACTTTATCACCATCCTTTAATCCTGAAATTACTTCTATCATATTTGTTCTTATGTCATTTCCTGTTATAGTTTGTTGTTTTATTGTGCCATAGCCAGGTTTGTTGGTATCCTCGATAAATAAGTAGATAGTTGCTTCTCCTGCATTTTTACCTTCGAATCTAAAATCAATTGCTGATGAAGGAATCAAATAAACTTCGTTATCACTTGCTTTGTATGAAAGATATGTAAGAGCTGTCATGCCAGATAAAAGATCCGGTGTAGCTTTTTCTAATCTTATGGTCACGGGATAAGCATTACCTTGTTCAGATTGGGCGCCAATTTCACTAACAATGCCCTTATATCTAGATTTAGTTGCTGGAATATCAATAGTAACTTCATCGCTAATATTTACATTATTGATAAAAGTTTCTGAAACTAAAATCTCAACTTGAAATAAGTCGCTGCTATTAGTTTTAAGTATTTTTTGTCCTTGTTTTATCTCGGCAAATGCTTCTACATATAAATCTGCTATTACAGAATTAAAAGGAGCTGTAAGAGAGGTGTATTTGATATTAAGTTTCGCTTTTTCAAGATTCTCTGTTGCAATAATTAGTTCTGAATTTGCATCCTGATATAGTAATTCTGCTTTTTCATAATCTGCATTGCTAATTAACTTCTTTTCAAACAGCATTTCTTGTCTTGTGAAATTTTTATCTTGTTTGTTTACACTAGCCATTGCCGATTGAAGGTTTGCTTTAGCCGATTCTAAATTTGAATCATATTCAGTGGTTTTTAGCTTTGCAAGAATTTCACCTGTTTTTACTTTTTGTCCTTTTTTAACAAAAATATCTGATATCTGACCAGAAACTCTAAAACTAAGCTCAGATGATTGTTGAGGTGAAAGTGCCCCAGATATTTCTCTAACATTTGTTTGTGAGTTACCATTTACCTCAAGATATTTAACTGCTTTAATTAGTTCAGTTGTTTCATCATCTTTTTTGTCGTCACAACTAAAAATAGTAACAAAAATGATTAAAAGAATTCCAATTCTACTCTTCATGATAATATCAAAAAGCTTGATATTAAGTAGCAAATAATACTTGTCAATCTAGGGTTGAAAAACGATGGGTTTTTAATGAAACTTTTGAACCCTGGTGAAAACCAGGGCCCAAGTGCGAATTGGAAGGTCAAGCCTTCCGCAAAACACTATATACTCATAATAATAATTAGCAAGTCGTTAACATAACATCGTCGGAATCATTGATATAAATGCATTACTGCCCAGAGCTTTGGTAGAATTCTAAGGTTTGATTAGTTGTTATTAACTTGTGCTCTAAATAATTTTATTTGCTCTTTTACTACCTTGCTACCAATCTGAAATGGTGTTTGGCCATCATTGTCCTTATATAATGGATCCGCGCCTGATGCAAACAATAAGGCCGCAGATTCGTATATTTCTTGGACATCTTCGTCATTATTAAAATTAACATCCTCAAGAGATATCGCAAGATAATGTAGGGGAGTTTTTCCAGTATTGTCAGGTGAGTTTGTGTCTGCCTGGTTTTTAACTAAAATTCTTAAAGTGTCATGTGATTTGGTCTTAAGGGCAAGGTGAGCCAACGATATCTCATCATTATTTTTAATGTTTGGATCAGCGCCAATGGCGATTAACTTTTCAATCCTAGCATTGTTACAATTTGTTTTGGTGCATGCGTTAAATAATACAGTTTCGCCTTGATTATTTTGTGCATTTATATCAAGGCCAAGATTTGTTAAATATTTGATATCGTCAATATAATATAATTTATGGATAACTGAATTACCTTTGTTATCTTTAATCTTTATATCTGCATTATTTTCTACTAAGATTTTAATTGTTTCACCTTCTGCACGATGAAGAGCTGTTTCGCCAAGGTTTGATTTGGCGTTAATATCAGCCCCGTTATCGATAAGTAATTTTGTAATTTCGGTTTTTTTATTTGCAGCGCTTAATATAATTAAAGATTCGTTAATATTGTTAACTGAATTAACATCAGCGCCATTGTTTATTAATGATTCGGCGATTTTGTTGCTTTCTTCGTTATCGTCTGAATTTACGATAAGATAACCAAGTGATGTTAGACCGTCTTCACCTTTAATATTAATTTTAATATTTTCTTGTAGTAATAATTTGTTTATTACTTCGCTATTATTTAGCTCAATGGTTTTTCTTACAAGACTGCCATCCTCATCTGTGATTTGATCTTTCTCTAGTTTGTCAAGGTAAGAGATAACTTTACTTGTATCGCCACCATTAGATAGTTTGTCTAGCTTCTTAGCAAGTTTTTGATTATGAGCTGCGCAGTTTGATAATATAAGAATGGTGATCAAAAGGGTAAGTTTTTTCATAATATTAAGAATTTGTTTATGAGTTTTTGATTTAATCATCATTAAAGCATTCTTGTTTTTTTAGTCAAATTTTTTTACAAAACGAGCCTTTTGACAAATCTGTTGCAAATATACAAGCAATATGTTATAAAGTTAAACCAATTTTTGAATCAAAGTTAATTTTTAGCTTTTATTCAATCCTAGGAGGTTAAGATTTATTCGATTTTGCATATTTCTCAAATTTTATTTTTATAATTTATTGAGTTTCATATGCGTTGTTTCAAAAGAGGTATTTATTAATTAATAAACAAGCATTGCTTGTTTTGTTTTTGGTTAGAGGAATATGAGAAGTAATATAGGTTATTATGATTTTTTTTTTCAAAATGTATTTTATGTAAAACTTGGTTACGTATCAGATCAGGATTTAAAAGCTGCAATTCAAAGCTTTGTTGATGATAATAAGACGGACATTTTGAATTATGCTGTAAAAGGTAATTGTGATTTAAGTGAAGAGCAAATTAAACTTGTTCTCTTAATTGCTGGAGTAGCAAGTCATGATAAATTAAATGATCTTTTATGTGATGCTGAGATATGTGTTGCTTTCAGATACAGAGAATTCGATGAAGAGTTAATATCTGAGTTAAAAGAAGTTTTTTTAAAGAATGTGAATTCTATTATTAGTCAGTTGTTAGTCATAGCAAGCCCTCTTGATAGAAAAACTAGTCATGTCAATCAATTATTAATGAGACCAGGTCTGATTCCTGTATCAGAATGGTCTTTAGCAGAGCGTAAGAATTTAAGAGCTGAAGAGGATTCAAGATCTAGTTCTTCATTAACTGACAATGGTACCACAACATCAATGTCTGATACTGATGATTCAGTATCTACAACTAAACAATCTGAGGCTCCAACATATGAACAAAATAAAACAAGGCAATCAAAAAGAGAATTAACATTTGGAGCAAGTTTTAGTTCTAATTCTGTTCAGATCGCTTCTTCTAGCTCGTCTTCACCTTTAGGTTATGAAGAGTCTTCGTCTGAACATTCTCCTATTTCGGTAACACCTGTTAATACATCTGTCTATAGTAATAAGTGTCTTGAACCTTTGAGGAGAGGTTTGGTTCCTGTATGCGAATGGACAGAGGAAGATTTTAATGATCCGCTACTAAATCCTATGCCAGTCTTTAAAAGGTCTAGGCATGAAAATAAAGGATATAGTTTTTTTGGAAAATAATGAAAAAAATTGTCTCTTATATTAGCGCCAGTTTTAATGTTGCATTTATGTAGATAAATAAAAAATATTTAAATTTGTCAATTATGCGAGATCAATTTTTCGGGTCAAACTTAATGTCTCGTTTAGGTTTTGATTATATATATAGTTTGAATGGTTAATTGTTAAAATGAAAGCTTTGGAAAGTTTCAAACCTTGCATTTTCCATCCAGTCATAATGATTTAGTCCAGCTTTTTGGCATAGATTAATAAGTGTGGTTTCTAAGTCCCAGCCTTGCTCGGTTGCGACCTCTGGTAGAAACAATGCTGATTTGTTATTTTTCATTAAGATAATACCATCTGTTCCTATGCGAATTTCATTAAAATGATTTATAGGTTGTGGATTTGATAAAATTGAAATTTCAATATCAATAGAGCTTATTTCATATTCTGATAAAGGCTGAAATCTATTATCAAAAAAACCAGCGTTAACGGCTTGAAAGATGATTTGATCTATTAGTGGCTTGTCAGCAACTAATGAACCGATACAGCCACGAAGATTGTGTTGTTGTTTAAGTGTTACAAATGCTGCAAATTTTTGTTTTAAAATTTTGTCATTCAGATATTCTTCAATTTCAAGATCATAACAATTTGGTCTTCGGTTATGTCTTAGATAAAACTCAATAGCTGCTTTAGCTATGTTTAATAAAAATATTTGAAGATCTTTATCTAGTTCAATCATTACCATCTACCGTGAGCTATTATTGAAGCGTAGCTAACAGAATGAGAGTAATCACCGGTAAGATCGCCAGAAGTTTTATAGGCGCATAATTTAAATTCAGTATTGTTATGACAAAGTTGCATTAATACTTCAATTGCGTAGCAGCCACAAATTGTTTGATTCTTTGTTCTAATGAACTTTTGATAACTTAATAAATCATTTTCGATAATTGGCTGAATCGCTTTCATATCATGTTTTTCTATTTGTTCTCTCGTGCTACCATATGCTGGATTTTCAAAAGGGGTAAAATCGAAATAATCACCGTAATGAGTAAAATCACTACTTACTAAAACTAAAGTATCTTGATCAATTATTTGGGAAATTTGTGAGGCGATTGCATGTGATGCTTCAATTGATAAACTGCCAACTATAATCGGCACAATTGGAATATTGGGACATTGCCATTGTAAAGGCGGTATTAGCATCTGAATGCTATGTTCGGGTTTGTGAATTTGATCCTCAATTCTAAAAAAAGGATTTTCGAGCAGAGTTTTAACATCTGTTTTTAATAGCTTTGCTATTCCTATTGGGGTTTCTATAGCATCAAAATCTGTCACAATTGCTAAATTATTTTTAGCTGCGTAATGACAAGGTCCTAAAATGATGATTTTAGAATATTGATTTTGATCAATGTTAATAACTGCTTTCGCAAGTACATCACCAGAATAAATATATCCTGCATGTGGGCAAATCATAGCTTTGATCTTAGCTTTGGATGCTGAACCTTGTAGCATCTCATCTAACATATTTTTTAACACATGCTTATCTTTTGGATACCAACCATCATTACCAAGTTTTGATATTAAAATATTTTGGTCTTGTAAAAAGAAAGGCATATTAGCAAATTTTGTATATTAATTTGCTAACAATAAATTTAAAAATTAACCAGTTAAAATTTTAACCTAAGTGCATTTAATTTTATAAAACCTTCTGCATCTCTTTGGTTGTAGTCTGATTCCTCAAAACTAGCGAGTGCTGGATTGTAAAGCGAATATGGTGCCTTTCTGCCTGAGGTAAAAATTGCACCTTTATGTAATTTTAATCTTACCGATCCGGTGACATTTTTTTGTGAATGGTCAATAGCTGCTTGAAGCATTTCTCGCTCTGGTGAGAACCAAAAGCCATTATAAATAATTTTTGCATATCTTGGCATTAGCTCATCCTTTAAATGCATTGCTTCACGATCAAGGGTAATAGATTCAATTGCTCTATGAGCATGAAGTAAAATTGTTCCTCCAGGTGTTTCATAAACGCCTCTGGATTTGATTCCAACATAACGGTTTTCAACAATGTCTAAAACACCAATGCCATGCTTGCCGCCAATTTTATTTAGTTGTTCAAGTAAATTTGCCGGAGATAATTTATTACCATTTACTGCAATAGGATCACCTTTCTCAAAATCGATTTGAATTTCTTCAATCTCACTTGAGGCCTCGTTAAGAATTTTAGTTCTTCTTAGCATTGTTTGGTCAAATCCTTGCCAAGGATCTTCTAATGCATTACCCTCATATGAAATATGTAGTAAATTAGCATCCATTGAATATGGAGCTTCGTTTTCTTTATCTTTTGCAATTGGAATATTATGTTGTTTTGCATAAGCAAGCAATTTGGTTCTAGAGTTTAAATCCCATTCGCGCCATGGAGCAATAACGTTTATTTTTGGATTTAATGCGTAATAACCAAGTTCAAATCTTACTTGATCATTACCTTTTCCAGTCGCCCCGTGGGAAACACTATCAGCGCCGCATTCTTTTGCAATTTCAATTTGTCTTTTTGCAATTAATGGTCTGGCAATAGACGTGCCAAGTAAATATGTTCCTTCATAAATTGTATTTGCTCTAAACATAGGAAAAACATAGTCGCGTACGAACTCTTCCTTGAGATCTTCAATAAACACTTGTTTTACGCCAAATTTAAGTGCCTTGGCTCTAGCTGGCTCTATTTCTTCACCTTGTCCTATATCTGCAGTAAATGTTATTACTTCAGCATTGTAAGTGTCTTGCAGCCATTTTAGTATAATGCTTGTATCTAAACCGCCTGAATAAGCTAAAACTACTTTTTTTACCATTTTGATTTTTGTTTAAATTGTTAAGAACTCACGCACAAAATCTCTCAAATTTTGTTAATTGCAATCTAAATGTAACATAAGCAACTAATTTTGAAAACTAGTTGGTGATAAATTACCACTTGCTTTGTTTAGTTATAAGGGAAAATGTAATAAAATAAAAAAAAGGTTGTTTTATAAGCTATTGCAAATAATCTCTTGCTCTAAAGAATAAGTGATGGTGCGTAAACGTGTTTAAAGTTTTGATCGTTTGTACAGGTAATATCTGTAGATCTCCTGTAGCTCATGCTGTGTTGGCAGGTTTAGTTTCTAAAAGTGATATTTTGCGAAATAAGGTAATTATAGATTCTTGTGGTACTCATAATTATCATGTTGGTTCCATGCCTGATTATAGGTCAATCAAAGTTGCTCGTGATAATGGCTTCAATATTGAGCATTTAAGGGCTCGTGTGTTTTCTGATTCTGACCTTAATGCCGATTTGATACTAGGTATGGACAAAGGTCATGTAGCTCTTTTACGATCACAGTTCCCTAATATAGAAAATAAAGTTTTTTTATTTAGGGAGTATGCAGAAAACAAAAATTCCGATGTTGAAGATCCATATTATGGAAATTATGATGGTTTTGAAAAGATGTTTGCTGAAATAACAAATGCTATACAAATGATTATTTTTAGGCTTCAAGATGAATTAGGTTAAAAATATTTCTGCTTTAGTTCGCATAGTAAATAATTTTTTTATACCTAAGGATTTTAGGTGTGTTTGAGGTAAATAATGAGAAAAAAAGAGTTAAGTCTAGAAAAACCATTAAAAAAACAAAGACTAGATTATGAAAAACAAGGTCAGGAGGTAGAAGATGCTCAGAAGCTATATGAAGCTTGGCCTAAGGCTAAAAAGGGTGCGCCTAGGTCTAAAAAAGCTAGATTTGAGAACAGTCGGATGACTGATCCTAACTGTATTAGTTTGTTAACACGGTCTGAAGCAAAAGGCTCTTCTGGTGAAGGTTTAGGTTTGAATCAAATGCCAGAATTACAAGCTGACGATTTCAATTTAGAGCAAGTTCATGAGGATCAAGAAGATGAGCTAGAGAGCCCAGGTAATAAAAGGTCTGTACAAGTGAGTTTTGGTGTATCTGATGACGGTTCTAAAGATAGCCAATTATCTGAAGTTTCATATAGCACCTCCTCAGAAGAGGATAAAAGTAATTCATCTGAAGAGGGTAGTTCGCAAAGCCCGTCTAGAGGAAGGCCTAGGTCGAATAGTTGTTCTAGCCCATTACTACCTAGTTCAATGACTGTTGCCGTAGCAACTACTCCAAAGGCTGGTAATGTTCGTGTCAAAAAAAATGAGCATGTTGTGGTAAGTGTTGAGGGTGATACACCTCATAAAAAAGAAAGATTACAAACACTTCATACGTTGATGAGTTATTTGAGTTCTGTGTCCATAAAACGAGATCCTACTGATGTTTTTGATCCTTTTATGTCAACTCTATCAGTTTTAATGCGGCTTGAAGTTGAGGCACCTCATGTATTATTTGGTCATAGACTTCTTCAAGAGGAGGCTTTAGTTGATTTAGTTAAAAATTACCCTAATCACCCTTTGTTAACAAAGCCAGCTCATATTGAAAAGTTAGGCGAGTTAACTAAAGATTCTGAAAAAAAAGATCTTGATATAAAAGAAATACTTTCTGTAATTGTAGCAAATCTGATTTGTCCAACTGAATCTGCTAATTGTCCTACAATTCCCTCAATTTCTGCAAGTAATTATTATGATGTTAGAAATTTAATGACAACATTAATGTTTTTAAGATCGTATGAAGCAATCCTGTCAAAAGCATTAGTATGCCCGAGAGAAAGATTGATTGGTGATATTCCGCAAAGGATTCATGTTGTAGCTCCTCAACAAAATTCGGTTGGTTCGGCATCAAGTAGGGGCTCTCATAGTTCTTTGTTACCTCATACTGAAAATGCCTATGACCCTTCAGAAGAAATACCTCAAGCATTTTCACTTGTATGTCATCGAAAGGGTGATCATAATACGCCAACATATATATTATCTTTAAAAAGTTTAATTGATGATATAGGTAAAGTTCGGTTTTATTTCTTTAAAAATAACGTCACAAAAGATGCGGTTTCACAAAGATCTCAAATGCTTGAAACTCAAGAATCAGATTTCAAAATTGATTTATATTCAAGAAGTTTTGCCTTAAAGACCCTTGCTGGTAAGAAAGATATAAGAGAACTTATTATTTATGAAGAGTTAGAGCATGCATTAGAATCTATAAGTTTTAAGATGTTTGAAGGTCCAACAATGGAAAAACAAGCATCGTTTGATTTTCCTATTTTTGAATCTAGTGAAGATATTGATGGTGTAAAAAATGTTACATTCCGTTTTAATGGCAATATCAGAGAATCAGTTTCTAATCTAAGCAGTTTTGACCCAGGCTCAAATGACAAGTCTTTACCATATTATGATCCAGATCTTGTTGCTATATGGCGGCATTTTATGGCTAATGACAACTCTGCATTAAATGATTTATTTCCAGCAAATATATTTGGGTCTTTAAATGTTAATCAAAAGCAACATAATTTGAAATTACTGTTGGCTTTGAGAACATGTCCAAAAGATATAGGCGGTGTATATTTGCTTAGAGATTTTATCTACACTTTGCGATTAGTTGATCATAAGCGATCAGACGATCGTGGTCCTGCTATTGACCAATTGTATAAAGATTTATTTTTGGTGGCTGATGATGCGGTAAAATTAAATTCCCGATCTCTGACCTCTAAGCCTTGTGCTGCTCAATGGGAGAATGGTGTAACTGCAATGTTTGCAAATAAGAAGGTGTTGCATTATCGAGCTAATTTTGACCAAGTTTTTAAAAGCTTTAAGTCTTTAGAAGTATCCCTTGCAGAACAAGACTACGCTAGTTTATCAGGGTTTTTTCAAACTTTTTTTGGAGATAGCTCTGATTTGGTTGCGAATAATTTTGTAAATGTTGTTATTAGCTCATGCCCAGACGAGGATGGTAGGTATAGATTTATTAAAACTTTTGTAAATTTTGTCGAGTTTAACCAAGAGTTAGCTTTGTGTTTGTTATTACCATTAAATATTCAGGATAGAGTTTTTCAAGATAATACTGCCTTTACTCTGGAAACTCTTCTTGACACAGAGGCTAAGGATGGACATTTCAAATATTTGTATGATCATTTACATTTTGAATCTGCATATTTAGCTGAGTTAGTAAGATCATATGAGCAGGTTTTGCCAAAGATTGTGGATGCTTATGCAAAAATTTTTCCATCCTTATTTGAGACGACGTCTGAGTCTCCAGAAATGCAAAAGTTAGCTGATGACCTTAAAGAGTATATTTCTCGCCCAGATATGAAGGTTTATCGTCAGCAAGCGATTGCCAAATTAATAGAAACAAGAAATTCTAGATGTTTAATTCGAAATTATTTTGAAGATTCTGACAATTGTGAGTTACCATCACCAGATAGTTTTTATGCGAAAATGATGCACAGAACTCAGAGTGATACCCGTCTAGCAGATGCTTACAATAAAGGTTTGTTCCCAAGAATAATAGCTTATGTAAAGTTTTTGAATGCTATAGAAGAATTTGTAAATGCTCATGGTGAGTTAGTGATTCCTCGCGAGGTTTTAGATAGCATAGAATTTAACGAAATTCTTCAAGATTTTGAATATGAAATGATGGAGCCAGTTCAGATATTAGAGCATTTATCGAACGTAAAGCGTGCTAGTGAGGATCTTCTAGAGCAAGAATGGTTACATAAAAAAAATATTGGAAGATTTACGAATCAGTTAGATCAATATATTGTAGGTTGTAAAATTATCAAAGAATTAGATGGTTTGTTATCAGGGCTTTCAGTTGATGATCCTGATCTATTGAGAGAAATTAGAATTTTAATATTACAAACTGTTATTAGCGATGTTTCCATTGAAGGTAATTTACAATATGATGGTGTAGACATAGGCGAAATTTATAATTTGTCTGATAGATTGTTGGTTTCTTTATCTGAGGCGGATATTGATGTTATAAATTCATTCAATTCGATGCCACATCCAGATAGATTTGTTACATTTCTTTTAGATGGTGACCAAGGTAAGCTTGAATTATTTCCTTTCCTTGAGGCGCTAAAAGATAAAGGTATATCTAAAGAGGTATTAAAAGATCCGCTATTTGCATCTATTATAAAGTGTTCGATGCCAAATTATCATCTTAAAGAAGATATAAAAGCTGATGTTTTGAGGAAAAGTAAGAAATCTTTGATCAAGCGTAAGGATCGTGCTCTAGCATTAAAAAAAGAGGTCACAGCAAGTCAGGGAGGGGAACTCGAAGAATCATTAAAAGATAGATTACAAGAAGTTGTTTCTGAGAAAACCGCTTTTCTAGAGCAAGCTTTAGCTTCTAGTGATATGGATATTGCATCATTAAATGGAGCCCAAATAGATTATCGTATCAATAGATGGTATGATGCAGAATATGTTGAGATTGCTAAGTATGAAGGTGCAGCAGGTAGTTTCTTTAAACTATCTAATGATTCAGTTGTTAAAATTGAAAAATATTTAAGATTTTTAAAATACAAAATTACTAAAATTGAAGCTGAAGAATGTCTAGAATTAAGTATTGCTCCTGATGTAAAATTATCATTTGCCCGAGATAATGGTGATTTTATTATCTCAAATGCTGATTTTGTGTTGTTACAAAAACAATTCGGATTCTATTTTAGTGATGGCTTGTATGGAGATACGGACAGGTTAGTTTTCGAGAGAAGATTGTGGCTGGATGAATATATAAGAGATCCAATTCCAGAAGCTGATAAAGCCAAAATACAAGAGTTGATCAAACAAAAATCTATTTTTAATATCAAAACATTGCTTGAACGACATCAGGCTGTTGCTTATGAATTTGCTCGTGATCGTGCTTTAGAGTTTTTAGCCACAGAAATAGATAATTTAGATTTGTTGTTAACTACAACTAATGATATGTTGATGAATTATTCGGCAACTATACCTGAAAAAGCTTTTGCCCTTGAGCTTGCTTTACTTGATCGCTTTAAAAAAGAAAAAAGCAAATATTATTCTGTTTCAAATACAAATCTAATTGATTTCCCAGATTGTAGTTTTGATGGTGATAATGTTGAATTTACTTTCGATCAGATTAAACTTTTTATGAGTATGGTTGGAGTGAAAGCTTCATATATAAAATTAGGGGATGATTCCGAGGTTGCTTTTGGTGCAGATTCGCACATTAAAATCAACTATATAAAGGATCAAGATCGTTACACTGTTAGTACTGGAGAGTTAATAAGTCTTCCAAATGTTCGAACTGATGGACGCAAGTTGTATGTTCAAATGTTTATTTTGAATTTAAAAGCCCGTGATGAAGTTTTGGCTAAAAACCAACGTAACATAGATGGTTTTAAAAATAAGGTTGATGCAATTTGGACAGATTCTCGTATAGGAAATAAGAGCTTAGCCTTAAGACAAGCTAGAGAGCAGATGTTTTTAGATAATGCTGTTGCTAAAAGAGTCGATGATTCTTATATTTTCAATTCAGATATTTTCGATGAGTTGATTAACAAACTTGTAAAAAGGGGCTGCGAGTATGATAAAACCCAGCATACAATTGTTTTCTGGGCTTTAAATACTTCTATAGATGGTGATGAAGTTCCTGATGTACATGAAGTGAAATTTAACATAGAAGCAGATAACTATTCATTATCAAGCGAGGGGTTTGACACATTGTCATCTCATTTTGATCTTGAGTTTGATGAAAATAAGTTAAAATTTTACTTTGGCACAACCAGCATAAATTTTTCATGCAAATTTAAGTCGGAAGATCATGTTTTGCAAAGGTTTTCAGATGAGCCTTATTCTTCGCTAACTTTACAAGATATTGTTAACAATAAATTTTATGATTCTTCAAATTTGCAAGGATTAGAAAATTTTCTTATTAGTTCATTTAATACAGAAGGTTTTGAAAAGATTAGTATTAAAAGAGATTTTATTTTTCTGAGAAGTAGAGAAATGTTAGAAGAGCTTAAAGGAATTGCTTTGTCCCTTGATTTTAGAGAAATCTTTCAGTTCCTTGATAGTAAGACTCGTGTTTTTCATAGGCAAAAAAGTTATGGAATAAATTTTATTGAAGATCAATCTTCATTGTTACTTGATAAAGTTTTAAAGTTAGATAGTTGCCATCGATCTTTTAAAGAAAAAATAGATTTATGGACGTTGAAGGTTCAAGATCCTTCAGTTCTTCCAGATGAATCGCAAAGACAAGATGTTAAAAGATTTATCAATCACATAAACATGTGGAATTTGACGGTGAATAATTTAAAAGATGAAATAAAAGAGCTAAAACTTAGAAAAAATTTGATTTGGGATTCTTTTGCTATATCACAATTAGAAGGTGATGAAGTTGAACCTTGGCCTGGTCAGCAAGTCTCTTGGCTTGAGGCCGTTACCGATAACAAATTTGTTAAAGGGCTTGGAGAGGTTGATAGGTTGGTGAAGAAATCTTCGAGTGCTGAAGATTTAACATTTCATTCTTCATCTAGTTTTTGAATAAAAATTGAATTATAAAATGATTGGATACATAAAAGGCAATATAATTGATATTTTAAACGAAAGCGTCATTATTGATGTTTCAGGAGTTGGCTATGAGGTTTTTCTGCCACAAAGATTGTTTGGTGCTGTTAAAATAGGTCAAGAATATGGCTTTGTTATCTATACAAATGTAAAGGAGGATCAATTATCACTATTTGGTTTTGCAGATAAATTAGATAAAAAAGTTTTCTTAGATTTGTTAAAAGTATCAGGGGTTGGTGCAAAAACTGCTTTGGCAATAATAGGTGCGTTTGATTCGCAAAAAATTATTGACGCAGTTTGCATTCAAGATGCTAAGTTATTCCAAACCATATCAGGAATTGGTAAAAAGGCATCTGAGCGAATAATTATGGATCTTAAAGATAAATTTAAAAATCTTGATTTTCCATTAGCTTCAAATATCCGCAACGATTCTTCAGTGGCTATCAATGATAATACAAGAGATGCAATTTCAGCTCTTGAAAATTTAGGTTATAACAAATCTCAAATTTTGAAAGCAATTGACAAAGTTTCAAATCAGGCAGAATCTCTTGAGGAGTTAATTAAGATGGGATTAAAAGAGTTAGTATGAAGTCAGAAATAAATATTTTAGATTCACAAAAACAAGATGTCGATGCTATATATAGTTCGCTTCGGCCCATATCATTTGAAAATTTTATTGGTCAAAATCAGCTTAAAGAAAATCTAAAAGTTTTTATCACTGCTGCTAAAAAAAGGTCAGATGTGATGGATCATATTCTTTTTTATGGTCCTCCAGGACTTGGTAAAACAACTCTTGCCCAAATTATTTCGGTTGAAACTGGCGCAAATTTAGTTTCCACATCGGGTCCATTGTTAACAAAGGCTGGTGATATAGCTTCAATATTAACAAGTTTGAAAGAAGGAGATATTTTATTTATTGATGAAATACATCGTATGAATATTGCTGTTGAAGAGATTCTGTATTCTGCCATGGAAGATTTTAAGCTTGATATTTTGATTGGTGAAGGTCCATCGGCAAGGACTGTTAAAATTGATTTGCCGAGATTTACAATTATTGGCGCTACTACAAGAATGGGTATGATATCTGCGCCACTTCGCGATCGATTTGGAATACCTTTAAGATTGGAATTTTACGATCCTAAAGAATTGGAGCAGCTTATTATTGGCGCAGCTAAAAAATTAAACATTAGTTTTGATGCAGATGGTAGTTTTGAAATTGCCAGCAGATCAAGAGGGACGCCTAGAATTGCTTTGAGGCTTCTTAAGAGAGTTAGAGATTATGCGGATTTTGTCGATTCAAAAGTTATTACCAGTAAAATTGCTGATATTGCGCTTAATAATCTCGAGATTGATAAAAATGGATTAGATTCAAATGATCGTCGCTATATAAATTTTATCAAAGATCATTACGATGGTGGTCCTGTTGGTATTGAAACAATATCCGCGGCATTGTCAGAACAGCGAGGTACAATTGAAGAAACAATCGAGCCCTATTTAATTCAAGAGGGTTTTGTTGCCAAAACACCAAAAGGTAGGATTTTATTAAAAAATGTCTAAATTTTTTGAGCATAAAGTTAGAATATATTATGAGGATACTGATTTTGGAGGAGTGGTCTATTATGCTAATTACTTAAAATTTGCAGAACGGGCAAGAACTGAGATGTTGAGAAGCCTTGGTATTAATCAGAATATATTAGCTCAATCATCAAATATATTATTTGTAGTCAAAGATTGTAAAATTACATATAAAGCATCATCTTCAATTGATGATGAGCTTAGGGTTGTTTCTAATGTTGTAAAATGTAGTGGAGCAAGTCTGCAAATAAAGCAGCAGATATTTTTAATTGATAAACTGATAACAGATATTGATGTTTTAATTGTTAGTGTTAATGATAAATTTCAGGTTGTGAAGATCCCTGCCGATTTAAAAAATAAATTTATATCATGAAAAATTTTGCATTTTTAGCTTTAATTACATTAATCCTGCTGCCATTTAGCATTTCCTATGCAAACGAACAATTTACAGTTCATGGCATCAATATATCTGAAGTTGGTGAAAATTCTACAATTGCTAGACAGAAAGCTGTTGAGAGGGCTCAATTAGAAGCTTTCAAGACTTTAGTTGGAAGGTTGATTGGCAATGAGTTTGAAATTAATTTTAAAGATAGTGATATTGAGCAATTAATTGAATCAATTGAAATTTCTGCTGAAGTCATTACTAATCAAAACTATGCAGCTACATACACTATTTTTTTTAATGAAAATTATACAACATATTATTTAGATAACAAAATTTTGGATGCGAAGGCTCAAGTTCCTTCTGTACTAGTTATCCCAGTGATGAATGAGAATGGTTTTTTTAAATTATGGCAATATGGAAATATATGGAAGACAGCATTGACAAACATTGATCCAAAAACCGTGATTGATATCAAGATACCTTCAGGAGATATTGATGATCTTAGTAATTTTGTCGTTGAAAATTTTGGCAGTTACACACCTGAAAGTATAAATGCCCTTAAGCAAAACTATGGAGTTGATAAAATAATAGTAGCAACGGTAATTTATGATTATGACAAAGCTTATTCTGACATCAACCTTTCCCTACATTTAGGAGAGCTTGGTAAGTTAGAAAATAGAACAATTTTAGCAAATAAATCTATGAGTCCAGATGAGTCACTTAGAGAAAATTTAGCGGAATATGCAAATTTGTTATATAGGCAGCTTGATGAGGCTTGGGTTAATTTCTCGACATTATCTCTTTCATCTCAGCTAAATAAACAGCTAGTGGTCTTCAGAATTAACAAACCTCAAGATGTAAACAAGATTTTTTCTGACATTGGCAGATTAAATTTTGTTAAATCATATGATTTGGCTTCTGTTTCAACTATGTATTTGGGTATGAATTTGTTTTTTGAACAAACTCCGTTAGATTTTGTTGAAAGCTTAAAAAATGTTGGCTATAGAATTTCAAGAAATGGTGATAATTTGTTTATAATTGATAATTAAAATATAAATGCTCAACTCATTTAGACTATCATTATTCTTAATTTTTGCATTTGTTTCAATTCTGTTATATTCAGTTTCAGCAATTTTATTGCCTTTTGTTTTGGGCTTGATTTTAGCATATTTACTAAACCCGGTTACAATATTACTAGAAAAACATATTTCACGCTCATTTGCGGCAGTTGTATCATTGTTAATTTTAATTTTAATTTTAGTGGCTACTTTATTAGTAATTGGCCCATATTTATATCAGGAGTTATCATTGTTTGTTAAAGAAATGCCAGATTATTTGGCTAATCTTCGAAATGTTATTTCACCCCATATCGATGAATTTTATAATAACTTTGGCATAAAGATTTATGATGGTGATAATACTGTTTTACAGAAAGCTTCACAAAACATTATTAAACTTTCAACAGGGTTGCTGTCTAATTTATGGAATTCGAGTTTGGCAATTATAAATGTTGTAGCCTTATTAATAATAACGCCAATTGTTTCTTTTTATCTGTTGCGTGACTGGCAAGATATAGTGATGAATTTTTATAATCTTGTGCCAAGAAGGCATCTGAAAACAGTTAAATCCTTGATGACGCAGATCGACAGAGTTTTGTCTGGTTATATTAGGGGGCAACTTAATGTTTGTTTCATACTAGGTGTATTTTACTCCTTAGGACTTGGTTTGGTAGGTTTGACTTACGGAGTATTGTTAGGTTTTGTTTCTGGCATTCTGGTTTTATTACCTTATTTTGGAGTTGCTATAGGTATGTCGATTGGTGTTGTGTTAGCATATTTACAATTTGGGGATTATTATCAGATAATGCTTGTACTGTTTGTATATTTGTTTGGTCAATTTGTTGAAGGTAATTTTATTACACCAAAGTTGGTTGGAGATAAGGTGGGTTTGCATCCTGCGATAATTATTTTTTCATTATTGTCTGGAGCGACATTATTTGGTTTTGTAGGAATACTTTTTGCTATACCTTTTACTGCGAGTTTATGGGTTTGTTTACATCATTTTGTTTTATTATATAAAAAAAGTAGTAGCTATAAATAAAGTTTAATTATAAATTGCAAAAAAAAGAATTATGTTATGCTTAAATTCCTAATTTTTTCATTTTTATTTATTTTCTCTTGTTCAACTAAAGAGCCTATACAACAATTTGATGTTGAGGTTGTTGAAGATTATGATTTGGAAGAGGTTCTAGAGGAAGAAATTGTAGATATAAATGCATTATATGAATTTAAAAATTTTGAAGATTTAATTCTTGAGATGAATTTGTCAGATATTGATTTAGAGGAGATTTCGCTATATCAAAATGATGCAAATATATTCTTTGAAAATGTATCTAACAAAAGTTCAAAAGAATTCTATCTTGACAAGTCACAAATAAAAATTGATATGGCTGTAATTAGCAGTTTTGAGATTTTGTCTCTAGGAAAATTTTGCAGAGAGTTTTCAAGTAGGATAGATTTTAGAATTGCTGACATTTCTATTGTAGGAGTTGCTTGCCGTGAAAATGATGGTTGGAAAATATTAAAAAGAATTAACTAGTTACTATTATGTCTGTTGAATTGGAGAATTTCCCTATAGGAAACTTGATGGCCGGAAAAAAAGGTCTAATTATGGGTGTTGCAAATAACAAATCAATTGCTTGGTCTATTGCTTCGGCCGCTCATGCACAAGGTGCAGAATTAGCATTTTCATATCAAGGTGAAATTCTTCAAAAAAGAGTTGAGCCATTAGCTGAATCTGTTGGTTCAAAACTTGTTATCCCTTGTGATGTAACAGATGATGAGTCGATTGATTCATTATTTGCGACATTGGAAAAAGAGTGGGGTAAGATAGATTTTGTAGTCCATGCAATAGCATTTTCAGATAAAGAAGAACTTAAAGGTCGTTATATTAATACCACATTAGAGAATTTTACGAGAACTATGCAAATTTCTTGTTTCTCGTTCACAGCAATTGCAAAGAGAGCTGCTAGCATTATGAGTTCTGATGGCAGTCTTTTAACCTTATCATATTATGGTGCTGAAAAGGTAATGCCGCATTATAATGTTATGGGTGTAGCAAAAGCAGCACTTGAGGCAAGTGTTAGATATCTTGCATGTGATCTTGGTAAAGATGGAATTAGGGTTAATGCAATTTCTGCTGGTCCTATGCGAACCTTAGCTGCTGCAGGTATTGGAGATTTTAGATATATGCTAAAATGGAATGAGTATAACTCTCCATTAAAAAGAAACGTTACTTCTAATGATGTGGGTAAGTCTGGCTTGTATATGATAAGTGATCTCAGTTCTGGTGTCACAGGTGAGGTCGTATATGTAGATTCTGGATTTCATGTTGTTGGCATGAAAGCTATAGATGCTCCTGATATTTCTATAGTTAAAGATTAGAATAGTGCTTTATAGCAAATGATAAATATTTCCAAAAACGCATTGATATTTATCAAATATATATTTGGCTCATTATTCAAGGAATCATTCTATCGTGATGCAATTAATTTTAGGTTATCAAGAATTCTAATCTTGTATTTCGTCATTTTATTTATGGCTTACATGGTTCCATTTACTTCAGTTTTTAGTAAATTTGTATCGATTGATTTAGTTAATCCTAATAACCTTATTTCAAAAAAGATTGATCATGTAATATCACAGATTCCGAGTTTTGATATCAAGGATGGAAAAATTAATAATGAAGATATTGGACAAATTACAATTACCGAATATCAAAATCATGATGATATCATTGTATTTGATACTAAAGAGCTTCAAAGTAAAACCGGGGCATTATATTTTGGTTCAAATGGATTATATTATAATGAATTAGTTTTGAGTTACTTTATTACAAATCTTTTTGAAATACCAAGTAGAAATTTCATTTCTTCTAATCATGACAAAGTATATGAGTTTTTATCATATGACAATTTTGAGGATATTAGTATATCATCAAATTATGTTAGGTCGTTGATGATTGATATTTTGGCAAAATATGATCGAAAATATATATTAATAGTGTCGTTATATTTTGTTATTGCCAAATTTTTTATTTTACTTGTGCAAATTACAATATTCACATTTCTTGCAATTGCAGTTTTTGGACCAAATAAACAAAAATACTATAAGACGTTTGTACTTACTACTTGTGCATTTATCCCATATTTTATTTTAGAGCTTGTTAATATTATTACATATAAACAGTCTTTTATTTTAAACACATATCCTTCGAGCTTTTTAATATTTTTGTTTGTAAATTTTTATTTTGTAAGATTTGCAGCTAAATCAATTGATAAATCTGATTATGAAATCAATAGTTGAGATAATACCACTTATAGGTTTTCTAATAGCATATAAACAATATGGGATTATTAATGCAACAATCGTTCTTGTTTTGTTGTCATTGATATCAATTATTTTGCTATATATAAAAGAACGTAAGGTCGCGAAAATGCCATTATTTTCAGCTCTTGTTGTAGTGTTTTTTGGTGCGCTGACGATTTTATTTGATAATCCAATATTTATTAAATTAAAACCAACAATTATTAATATAATATTTGCAATAACATTATTAATTGCAAATTATAAAGGAAAGCCATTGCTTAAAATGTTTCTGGAAAAATCATTAACTATGAATGATAAGGCATGGCAAATCTTATCCAGGCGTTATGCTATTCTTTTTATATTTTTGGCCATTTTAAATGAAATAGTGTGGAGAAATTTTTCTGAGAGTATATGGGTTAATTTCAAAGTATTTGGTATTCTTGGTATTTCGATGTTATTTATTATTTCTCAGATACCATTTATGAACAAAAACAGCACTTCTCAATAAATTAAGATTTAAAATAATGGATATAATATCAAAGCTCGAACAAATTGAGATTAATTATAATAGAATAGCAAAACAACTTGAAGATCCATCTGGCTTATCAAGGGAGGAGTTTGTTAAGGTTTCAAAAGAATATTCTGAATTAGAACCAATTATAGAAGATTATAATATTTATAAAACTAAAATTAATGAATTAGCAGAATTAAAGGCAATTATATCTGATGGAAGTAATGACAAAGAAATGAAGGAATTGGCGACTGAAGAAATACCTTTGATTGAACAAGATATTTGCGATATAGAGCTTTCAATTAAAAAGCACTTGATACCAAAAGATAAGGATGATGAAAAAAATGCAATTATCGAGATAAGGGCTGGTACCGGTGGCGGTGAGGCAGCATTATTTGCAGCTGATTTATTGAAAATGTATCAAAAATATGCAGAGATTAAAAATTGGCGTTTTGAGTTAATTTCAATTTCTGGTACTGAAATAGGTGGATGCAAAGAGGCAACAGCATCTATTTCGGGTAAAGATGTTTTTAGTAAATTAAAATTTGAATCAGGAGTGCATAGAGTACAACGAGTTCCAGAAACTGAATCTAGTGGAAGAATTCATACTTCAGCTGCAACGGTGGCAGTTCTTCCTGAGGTTGAGGATATTGATATTAAAATAGACGAAAAAGATCTTAGAATTGATATCTTTAGAGCAAGTGGCCCTGGTGGACAATCAGTAAATACAACTGATTCTGCAGTTAGAATAGTTCATATTCCAACGGGTATAACTGTATCACAACAAGATCAAAAATCCCAGCATAAAAACAAAGAAAAAGCTATGCGCATTTTGAAAGCAAGGTTGTATGACCATCAGAAGGCAATAGAAGATTCATCACGTTCTGAAGAAAGAAGAAACCAAATTGGTTCAGGAGATCGCTCTGAGCGAATAAGAACATATAATATTCCTCAAAGTAGAATTT
>JAYOLW010000009.1:34324-36084 GCA_038120515.1 Rickettsiales bacterium
ATCATAGAATTAATTTAACTTTATATAAAATTGAAGAAATTCTTCATAATGGCGAACTTGATTATTTAGTCGATCCTTTGATTGCAGAAGATGCTGCAAATAAACTTGCAAATATAAATTAATGAGTTAGTGACAATAAAATAACAAATGAGAGGAGAGTATGGGATTTGGTATTTTGGCAGATAAGAATTTTCTTTTTTGGGCATGAGCCTAAAATGTTACATATTTAAAAAATGTAAGCAGGCTAATTCGTCTTGTTTGCATTATATGCTATTAGCCCTTTTAATTGTATTGTTTATTACAAAGACATACTGCATTTTCAATGATAGTAATAATCATAGAATATCTGTTTTAAGAGAAAATACGGAGCGCTTAAATATTGGGTTTGAGGGTTCCTTAAAAAAAATATTGTTGCTACATTATTCTGCAAAAGATCAGCAAAATTACTCGCACAAAGAAATTGTTAATTTAGAAATCTTTGATCCAGAATATGATAATATTACTGGTAACAAGATTATACCAGTAAAAATTCATATGAAGGATGAGCTAAATCATTTAATCTCGCTTGAATCAAAAATTAATGTTAATATTTTGTTAAAAGAACTTTTTGATAATATTGATAATAAAGTTACAATATTGTTGTTAGATAGAAGTCATAATGTTATTTTAGCAAATGGTTCTAATAATTTCCTTTCTAATGATGAGAAGTTAAGAGTTGAAAGTGTTAGTTTGTTGGATAAGGCTTTAGTAATAGAAAATAGCACCTTTTATTATGTCAAAAAGTTAAAGAATTATCCATTTACAATACTTGGAGGCTATAATAATGATTATATTTATGGTCAAATCTTCAAAGAGAGTTGTAAAGTTTTGATGTTTTTATTAATTATGGCTTTAGTGGCAGTATTTCTATATAAAAGAATGAAATTAATTAACTAAGGCTTTTTTGAATATATCAAGCATAATTGTGTCGTTATTATGCATTGCAAGATCATATGGTGTTATATCATCATTATGGCTAAAATTTGGATTAGCTCCCCATAACAATAATTCAATAGCAAAATCGTATTTTTGCATTTCAACTGCATAATATAGGGCCGGCCTGTTGTTTAGGTCTGTAGTATTTGGGTCATATCCCATAGACAATAATTGCCGCATTATATATGGCGAATTATTTTCATGTAATGCAAATGTAATTGGTGAAAAATTATTGCTAAATATATCATAATTTAAACCAATTTTCTCGATAATAGCCTTAACTCCGTTTACGTTTTCAGTTTTAATTGAAGCAAATAGAAGTTGGAAATATTCCTCAAGAAATATTGGTTCTGAGATATGATTATTGGGATGTTGATAATTTGCATTATTATAAAATCCAGAACCTATAGTTAAATATGGATTTTGAATTGGTTTTGCTTGAACTCTAATTTTTAGTAATGGAGAATTCTCTTCTATAAATGTGTTTTGATTCATTACATTAGCAATGGTATTTTTGTTGATTGATAAATTTGTACCAGATTGAGCATCGTCAGACAAAACTGTGTTAGTAGTGTTGATTTTAACAGAGGTTTTGTTGCTATCTAAACTTTCGATCTTCGTATTCTCAGTTTCTTTTGCTTGTGATGGCAAAGATTTTGCCTTGTCATGATCATCAGTAGCAATATTAGTTTGTTCATTTTGATTAGTTTCTTCTTGATTGCTAGTGTCGGTTTCAGGAGTTTCGGTAGCAATATTAGTTTGTTCATTTTGATTAGTTTCTTCTT
>JAYOLW010000009.1:36184-58728 GCA_038120515.1 Rickettsiales bacterium
GTTTCAGGAGTTTCGGTAGCAATATTAGTTTGTTCATTTTGATTAGTTTCTTCTTGATTGCTAGAGTCAGTTTCAGGAGTTTCGGTAGCAATATTAGTTTGTTCATTTTGATTAGTTTCTTCTTGATTGCTAGAGTCAGTTTCAGGAGTTTCGGTAGCAATATTAGTTTGTTCATTTTGATTAGTTTCTTCTTGATTGCTAGTGTCGGTTTCAGGAGTTTCGGTAGCAATATTAGTTTGTTTATTTTGATCAGCTGCTTCTTGATTATTATTAGTTTCGTTGACGAAAATTGGATCAGCAAGCAGGATATCTTCTTCATTTTTAAAGCCGTCAAACAATTTTTGTTCGAAATCTTCATTATCTTGATTATGTATATCAGAATTATCATCAATATCCTGATCATCTAGTTCTGCAGAATTTTCTTTTAATTCTTGTGATAACATGGAGTCTAAATTCATGAAATCATCTCCAAATTTATCCAATTCATCTTTTTGATCCAATGTTTCCTTAGTTTTTGCATCTTTGGTTTCAATGCTTTTTGTGTCAGTGCTTAGGCTTTGGTTATTACTAGTTTTTTCTTCATTTTCTGTATTTTTTTTGGTGTTTTTCTCGGCAGGGGCTAAGAATTTATCGGATAAAGAATCAAGAGGTGAAAAAACATTAGATGATTTTTCTGAACTAAAGGCATGTTGAATATTAGACCCTAAAAGAATCATAAACAAAACCGATAACGATATGAAAAAATTAGACAAAAAGATCATCCTCCTTAGCAAATGAAATATTATTTTATCATAACACTATTTTTTATTTTAAAAAACTATTTTATCTAAAAGTTGCTGAGACTAACTTTCCTTATTAGTATCAATAATAAAATAATTTTTGGAATGTATAGCAGGGTAATTGCGTCACCAATGTTAAGATGAATTAATTGTTCGGTTATTGTTATGCAAAAATATATGATAAAATTTAATATAATGCCAATTAATATAATTTTAAAAAAATTTCCCTCACGCGGTTTTATATTGCCAATTACCATAGCCAGAAGAAATGTAGCAAGAAATAAAATTGGTGTTGAAAGATATTTGTGAATAGTAATTTTGTATTCTTTTTGATTTACTCCGCTTCGTTTTGCTTCTTGGTATAATTTCAGAGTCTGAAAGAAGCTTAAATATTTATAATCTTGATTTTTTATTTGCGAAAACACAAAGCTTTTGCTTAAGCTTGTTTTAAAATGGTAGTTTTTATGAGCAATTTGTAATTTATTATGCTGATAAATTAAAACATTTTGAAGTCGAATTTCTTGATTCTCAATAAGAGCAAATTTTGCTTTTACGACGCTTTTCGGAGATATCCCATTACATCTCAAGCATATTATGTTGATATCCTGGAATTTATCATTTGCTTCGTTATATTTATTAAGATTAATTAAAAAAAACTCATTTAAATTTTGTTCTTTAAACCAAATGCCTGTGCTGCCAAATGATATATTCTGGTTATTTTCATTTTGTTCATAATATTTTGAAATTACATTTGAAAATAAAATCGGCAAAAAACTAATCAAGACTAGGATAATTATAAATGGCCGAGATAGTTTCCAATTATTATAACCGCTTGTTTTTATAACGTGAATTTCTGATGTTTTGTTTAGTTGAATTAGGCTAAATAGAGTGGCTAAAAAAATGACAAAAAATAAAATCTCAATAGAGAGATGAATAGACTTTATGAAAGCATATTCTAATAAATCTAAAACCAAAAACTCATTAGTTAATTTTCGGGAACTTTCAAGAGTATCAATCAGAAAAATTAATATGAAAAATCCAAAAAAGATTTTTAGGAATTTCTGCAAAAAAATTTTACCTATGTATAAATCTAACTTTTTAACCAAAATATTCCCTAAAAATTATACAAAATCTTTTAGGCCTTTTGCAGATAAATAAAAGTATATTCTTTAAATAATAATCAATTTTACCCTAAATGTAAGATTTTCTGTTGAATATAATGAAAAAATAATGTTTATGAGTATCTCAATATATATTTTAGTCTTATGTCAAATACAGGTATTATTAGTCAAGTAATCTCGGCGGTAGTGGATGTTGAGTTTCCAGAAGGTAAGCTTCCAGCAATTCTTAACGCTATTGAAACTGAAAATAACGGCAAACGCTTAGTTTTGGAGGTAGCTCAACATATTGGTGAGAAAACTGTTAGAACAATAGCGATGGATTCAACAGAGGGACTTCAAAGAGGAGTTAAAGTAACTGATACTGGTGCTCCTATTACTGTTCCAGTTGGTAATGCGACGCTAGGCCGAATTTTAAATGTAATTGGTGAGCCTATTGATGGTCAAGGAGATATCAAAGCTACTGAGACTAGTGCAATCCATAGAGATGCTCCTGAATTTGCTAATCAATCTACTGAATCTGAGATTTTGGTTACCGGTATAAAAGTAATTGATCTTTTGGCTCCATATGTTCGTGGTGGAAAGATCGGTTTGTTCGGTGGTGCTGGTGTAGGAAAAACTGTTATTATCATGGAGCTTATCAACAATATTGCAAAATCACATGGTGGTTATTCTGTATTTGCAGGTGTTGGTGAACGTACAAGAGAAGGAAATGACCTTTACCATGAAATGATCGATTCAAATGTAATTAACCTTGATGATTTTTCTAAATCAAAAGCTGCGTTAGTTTACGGTCAAATGAATGAGCCTCCTGGAGCAAGAGCTCGTGTTGCTCTTACTGGTTTAACATTAGCTGAAAAATTTAGAGATGAAGGTGGACAAGACGTATTATTCTTCGTTGATAATATCTTTAGATTTACTCAAGCTGGTTCTGAAGTGTCGGCATTGCTTGGAAGAATTCCATCAGCGGTAGGATATCAACCGACATTAGCGACTGACATGGGTGCGCTTCAAGAGCGTATTACTTCAACAAATAATGGTTCTATTACATCTGTACAAGCAATTTATGTACCTGCGGACGATCTTACAGATCCTGCTCCTGCAACATCATTTGCGCATTTAGATGCAACAACTGTACTTTCAAGACAAATTGCTGAGCTTGGTATTTATCCTGCGGTTGATCCTCTTGATTCAACATCTACTATCCTAGACCCTAAAATTGTAGGTGAAGAGCATTATGAAGTAGCAAGAAAAGTACAAAAAACATTACAAACTTATAAATCACTTCAAGACATCATAGCTATTTTAGGTATGGATGAATTATCTGAAGATGATAAGAAAATAGTTTATAGAGCTCGTAAAATTCAAAAATTCTTATCTCAGCCATTTCACGTTGCTGAAGTATTTACTGGTTTTCCTGGTAAGCTTGTATCGCTTGAAGATACAATTAATGGCTTCCGTGATATTTGTGAGGGTAAATATGATGATTTACCAGAAGCAGCTTTTTATATGGTTGGTTCTATAGATGAGGCTGTTGCTAAGGCTAATAAACTTGCTCAAGAGGCTGCTTAATGTCTGGGCTAGTTGTTTCGATTATAACTCCAAAGGCATTACATAGTGAAACCACAACCGATATGGTTGTGGTTAATGCCGCTGAAGGTGAGCTAGGTATTATGTCTGGTCACATTCCTGTTTCTGCTATTCTAAAGGCTGGTGAAATTAAGTTTTACGATGCTGATAAGATTGTTAAAACTTATTCTATTGAGTCTGGCTTTATAGAAGTTTTAGACAACAAATGCACAATTCTTACTGAAGCTGTTTCTGAATAGTTTGAGTTTTACTTACTATTATCCAGCGGTTTTATATTCAATATTTAGTTTAATATCGTCATTATCAGATTCAGAAATATTGATCTCTTTGATGTTGTTTACTGCTTTAAGATCTAAAATAAAATCTTGATGCCAGTTTTCAATTGAAGCCGCAGTCAGGTTTAGTTTGCTGATTTCTTGTTTTATTGAAAAGTTGTTGTCAGATTTGTCTTTTCTGATTTGTTCGATGATGTTTAAGCCCACTAATCCATCAGTTATAGCTTTGTCATCAATTATCATGTCATTAACATTTGGCCAAGAGCTAATTTGATGAATTGACGTTAATTTGTTTTCAGCATTGCTAAATATTATTTGATATAATTCTTCTGTGATATGTGGAATAAATGGTGCAAATAGTTTTAATATATTCTCAAGACAGTATGTTAAAGTTAGTAAACTGCTAATTTGACCACTTTTAACCTCATCATCTGAGATATTAATATCAAATTCAGATAATTTCTCTTTATCGCCATAGCTTCTAGTTTTAGCTATTTCTAGGTAATTATCACAAAAATCATTCCAGAAAAAATTTTCAATTGCATCACGAGCTTTTGCATATTCATAGCGTTCAAATTCTGTTTCTGCCTTTGTAATAGTTTGCTTGAGTCGAGATAAAATCCATAGATCGCTGATGCAATAAATGGCCCCATTCTCGACATCTAATTTAATATTTTGCCGATTATATTCAAGTTTGCTTAGGTTTATTGAGGCGAATTTGGCAGCATTCCATAATTTGTTAATTAGTTTTTTACCAATAGAAACTACATCTTCTGAATAAGCAGTATCGCTGCCAAGATGAGATGTTGATGCCCAGAATCTTACTAAATCAGAGCCTTTTTCTTGAATCAGGCTAACTGGAGTAATAACATTTCCTTTTGATTTCGACATTTTGGTTTTGTCAGCTGCAAGACACCATCCAGAAATCATCATATTATACCATGGTAATTTATCTTCATGATGATGAGCTTTTACTAAAGTGTAAAAGGCCCAGCTTCGAATTATCTCATGTGCTTGGGGTCTAAGATCGGCCGGGAAAAGCTTGTTATGTCTTTCAATGTCATCATAGTATTTTGCATTAATTCCGCGTGATGATAATTGGGGCGTTACTGAGCTGGTTGCCCAAGTATCCATAATGTCTTTTTCAGGAGTGATTATATATTCTATACCATTTTTGGTCGCGATAATCTGGCCTTCTGCATTGGTACCAACTTTTTCATACCCATTTGGTAGATCAAATAATGGGTCAATTGGTAATTCACTTGCATCTGCGATATGTATTTCTGTTTGATTGGTTTTGCTGTTGGTTATATACCAAACTGGAAATGGTACTCCAAAAAATCTTTGTCTTGAAATACACCATTCCCAAGATAGGTTTTCAATCCATTGATCCAAACGTATTTGCATATGTTTAGGATACCAATTAATTTCAGAAGATTTCTTTAGTAATGCATCTTTTTCCGTTGTGACTTTGATAAACCATTGCGGCGTAACTAATATTTCAATTGGTTTACCAGAGCGTTCTGCACATTTTACTACTTGCTTTACTGCAGTTTGCTTTACTAGAAGACCAGCTGTTTTTACAGCTTCAATCATTATGCCTTTAGCTTTACTAACATGTTGATTCTTAATAATTTGATAAGCTTCTGTATATTTATCAAAATTACAATTTTGTTTTATGTCTTTTACTAAATCCTGATCATTATCGTCAGAATCTTGGCTTATAAAATCTTTTATTACTCCTTTCTTGTTGAGAATAGATCGAATCGGTAAATTATGTTTTTTTTGCCATTCAATATCTGTGACATCACCAAAAGTACAGCACATTACCAGGCCTGTACCTTTTTCCATTTCTACTAAATCATCCGCAATAATTGGAACTTTGACGTTAAAAAGTGCTGTTAAGGCATTTTTGCCAATTAGATGTTGATATCTTTCATCTTCAGGATGACAAAGTAGGGCTACGCATGCTGGAATTAACTCTGGCCTTGTAGTTGCTATGATTAGATCTTCTTTACCATCTTCAGATGTAAAAATGATGTCATTCATAAATCCATCTTGCTCTTTATCTTCAAGATCAGCTTGAGCTAATGCGGTATTGTCATAACAATCAAAATAACAAGGAGTAGTTTTGCGTTCAAGTAGTCCCTTATCAAACAAATCTATGAATGATAATTGCGAAATTAAGCGAGTTTTGTCTGAGATTGTTTGATATTCCTCATGCCAATCAACCGATAAGGCTATCGATTTAAATAAGTCTCTAAAATCTTCTTCTGCAGAAACAACAACTTCTTTACATAATTCAACAAACTCATCGCGTGGAATAGAAGATCCTTTGATTTTTTTTACTTTTTCAACTAAACGCTCAGTTGGTAATCCATTGTCATCAAAACCCATTGGGTAAAATACAGTTTTACCTTTCATCCTTTGATATCTTGCAATAAAATCAGCTTGAGTATAGCTAAATACATGACCCATATGTAGCATTCCAGAAACTGTAGGCGGTGGTGTGTCGATGACATAAGTTTCAGATCTTGTTTTGCTTGCATCATAACGATAAGTGTCATTTTTCTGCCAATATTCTTGCCATTTTTGTTCTGCTGCTTTGTGATTGTAATTTTTTGGAAATTCCATATTTTAGACCGATTTTAATTGACGGCTGGATGATAACCCTATCTTAGAAGGCTTCAAGCAAAATTATCTGCAAGGCTTCTAATAATTGGTAAAATCTGATCATTTTGTCATGAAATGAAATAGATTTTGCTTTAAAAATTATAATAATTCTGTTTAATCAGCGTTAATATTGATTATTTAAGTAAGATGAAGACCAAAACTTTCCAAGAGATGATGCTAGCTTTAACTGATTATTGGGTTAAAGCTGGATGTATTACATTGCCAAGTTATGATGTAGAGGTTGGAGCTGGAACATTGCATCCGGCAACAGTGCTAAGAGCACTAAAATCACCTAAGTGGAATGTGTGTTATATTCAAAGCTCAAGACGTCCTAAAGATAGTCGATATGGTGAAAATCCCAATAGGTTGCAAAGTCATATGCAATTTCAAGTAATACTCAAGCCTTCACCGGACAATATTCAGGATTTATATCTAGAAAGTTTGAAGGTTATTGGAATTGAACCCAAAGAGCATGATATCAGATTTGTTGAAGATGATTGGGAGAACCCTTCGGTTGGAGCTTCTGGTCTCGGTTATGAAGTTTGGCTTGATGGTATGGAAGTGTCGCAATTTACTTATATGCAGCAAATAGGAGGTATCCAATGCGATCCAATTCCTGGCGAGTTGACCTATGGTTTAGAGCGCTTAGCTATGTTTTTGCAAAAACAAGATAATGTTTATGCTCTAAAATATAATGAAGAATTTACTTATGGAGATGTTTTTTGGCAAAATGAGAATGAACAATCAAGCTATAATCTAGATTATGCTGATACTGAAATATTAATTAGACATTTTGATGACGCTGAAAAAGAGGCTGTAAATTTAACCAAACAAAATTTACCAATACCGGCTTATGAACAATGTTTGAAAGCTAGTCATCTGCTTAATTTGATTGAGGCTAGAGGTAAGATGTCTGTTACAGAAAGAGCGCAATATTTAAAAAGAGTTAGAGCTATTGTTAAGTCGGCTATTCAGCTATTTCTTGAGAAGGATGTTATTAAAGTTGCATAGATTATTGACTAATTAATTTTTTAAGGCTTGAACAAGCTCTGAAAATATGCTATTTGTTTTTCTTTCTATCTTAATTGTTTTTAGTTATGCGAACAAGAAATTACAATTTTGTAGAGAGGTTGTGTGCTGAAGGAGTTGTTCCTCAAAAGTTGCAAGATAAGTTTTTGCTGCGAAAAGTTGAGATTGCTGCTTTATGTAAAGAAGATGAAGGTGTCTTAAAGGAACTGATCTCGTTGCTTGAAGATCATCGTACAGATGCTGTTGCTAACAAAATTCTTGATCATGCTAATGGTCTTTCGCAAATATGTGAAGATCCTGACACTCTAAAATCAATTATTTTAATGTCGATTGCGAAAGATGAGGGGCTTAGAAATTATGCAACTGCTATTATTGAAAATTCTATAGGAATAAAATCGATCATGAATCATCAAGGCAGTAAAGCTTTTGCAAATATCGTTGGTTTGTATGAAGAAGAGGCGAGTCGAGAATTATCACTTTTTATCATTCAGAACTCAAAAGATATTTTGCCTTTATGCTATGCGGATAAAGATTTTTTTGATGGTATAATAAAAGATGAAAAACCTGAAAATGCACTTTCAAGAATTAAATTTGCCTTAGCAGATAATGCTAATTTTCTGCTTGGTGAAAAGATTGAAGTTTCGTCTATTGATATTCCTGATGATAATAGAGATGTTAATACCCATTTCCAAGATTTGATTAAGAAAAGTCTTAAGGACAAAAATCAACAAGCTATTCGGGCTGCATAAATTCTTTGCAAAGATAGAATAACAGGCTATAAAAGCTTTGTTTATATATTTTTTGATATGCAGTTACATTTTTTAAGAGCAAAGCTTCATAAGGCTAGAGTTACCGAGACAGATTTAAACTATAATGGTTCAGTTTCAATTGATGAGGATTTGTTAAAAGCAAGTGGTATCCATGAGTTTGAAAAAGTAGATATTTATAATATTACTAATGGCAGTAGATTTACGACTTATACTATCAAGGCAGAGGCTGGAAGTAAGAAGATTGGTATTAATGGTGCAGCTGCACATTTAGTAAATATTGGTGATTCTGTTATTATTTGTGCATATTGTAGCATTGACAAAAGTGAAATTGATAGCATAAATCCAAAGGTAATTCAACTTGACGCTAATAATAATATAAGAAATGTCTGAACTACTAATAGAGCTTTTCTCTGAAGAGATTCCTGCTGGCTCTCAAAAATCAGCTGCGGTTTTTCTAAGTGATCAAATATCAAGTTCATTTGAATCTATTGGCATTAGTGATTTTTCTTCTGAGTTTTTTTTCTCGCCCAGACGCCTTACAATTGTTTTAAATAATTTGCCTTCTGAAGTTAAGAAGGTTGCTAAAGAGGTTAGGGGGCCAAAAACTTCAGCCCCAGAGAAGGCCGTTGAAGGTTTTTTACGCAAAATGAGTTTATCAGATACTTCAAAATTAACCAAAACTGTTATCAAAGGTGATGAATATTTTTGTTACATAGAGCCTGAGTCAAGTGCATCTGTTGCTGATCTTATACCTGAAATCCTTATAAATGCTTTTGATAAATTATCTGGGTTCTGGCCTAAAACAATGCGTTGGAGTAATTATGCTTTAAGATGGATGCGTCCATTACATAATATAGCAGTTATCTTTAATGGTAATGCAGTTACATTTAATTATTTTCATCTGCAAACTAACAATAAAATTGTCGCTCATAGATTATTAAATTCAGCTACTCGTAAAATTCTAAATTTTGCAGAATATGATAAATTTTTAAATGATAATTTTGTTGTCTATGATCATAAAAGACGTAAAGATAAAATCCTAGAGTCTTTGCATGAAGTTGCTAAGGCTAATAATCTTGAGCTAATTCAGGACGAAGATTTGTTAAATGAAGTTACTGGCTTAGTTGAATATCCAAATGTTTTAATAGGAGAATTCGCAGATGAGTTTCTTCGTCTTCCGAAAGAAGCATTGATTAGCGTTATGAAGAAGCATCAAAGATATTTTGCTCTTGCAAATAATGCTGGATATCTTGCTAACAAATTTTTATTTGTTTCCAATATGAGTTATGCTGATGATAAAAAGTCAGAGCAAAATGTCATTCTTGGTAATGAATATGTATTAACAGCAAGGTTTAATGATGCGAAATTTTTCTTTCAGCATGACCAAAATATCAAGCTGATTGAAAGATTAGATAAGCTTGACCAAATTATTTATCACAGAGAACTTGGTAGTTTAGGTCAAAAAGTGCATTATATGACAGCTCTTGCTAAATATTTGTCTGTTTTTATTCCAAATAGTGATTTGTTGCTTGTTGAGAGGGCTAGTCTTTTATGTAAAGCTGATCTTACTACAGATCTTGTCGAAGAGTTGCCTGAGCTTCAAGGGGTTGCAGGTTATTATTATGCCCTTAAGAGTGGTGAGGTTTCAGAAGTGGCTGTTGCAGTAAGAGATCATTATATGCCAATAGGAAGTGCTGGTGCAATTCCAACTAATCCAATTACTGTTGCGGTTGCTCTTGCTGATAAGCTAAATAGTTTAGTAGCGTTATTTGTTGCAGGCGAACGTCCGAGTGGTTCTAAAGACCCTTATGCATTAAGGCGTCTTGCTATTGCAATCATTAATATTATCCTAACTAACAAATTAAATATATCGCTGAGGTTGCTTGTCGAATATGCAACGCATCAATATTCAGCTTTAATAAAAAAACACTATAAATCATCTAAGGAGTCAAATTTTCAGTATCAAGAGCCTGAAATTATTAATCAAGTTTTAGAGTTTATAATTGAGAGGTTTCATGGTGTCATGAATGCCAAGGGTATTACCAGTGATTTTGTCGATGCTGTATATGATAATGGTAGTGGTGATGATCTTTATGTGATGGCTGAAAAGGCGCAAATTTTGTCTGATTCGATTAATGATGAAAATTTTATGCGTACTATCGCTGCATATAAAAGAGCTTTTAATATATATAAAAAGGCTGAAGAAGAGGATAATAAAAATTACAATAAAAAATTACTTAAAATTTCTTTTAAACATGAAGTAGAGAGAGAGCTGTTTGATGCTAACAAAATTTTAAAAGATAAGATCCTTAATAACATTAAGGCAAATGATTATCAAACTGCATTCAAAGAGCTTGGTTCTATAGCAACTCCAGTTGAAATTTTCTTTGATGAGATCATGGTTAATGATCCAGAGCCAAATGTTAGGGAAAATAGATTAAAATTGCTTGCAACTCTTTGTACAACTGTTAATAAATTAGCGAATTTGTCCTATATAAAATCAAAATAGATTAGAATTATGACCAAATGGGTATATAGCTTTGGAAATGGTACTGCAGAAGGTGGTACAAGTGATAGAAATTTATTGGGTGGTAAAGGTGCCAATCTAGCTGGAATGGCTAAGATCGGTTTACCGGTTCCTCCTGGATTTACCATAACAACAGAGGTTTGTACATATTTCTATCAAAATGATCAGAAGTTCCCACAGGATTTAGAGCGTCAGATTAATCAAGCTATTGCAAATCTTGAGCAAAATCTTGGTAAAGAATTTGGTAGTAAAACTAATCCTTTGTTAGTTTCTGTTCGTTCTGGAGCTAGAGTTTCTATGCCTGGCATGATGGATACTGTGTTAAATCTTGGCTTAAATGATGATTCGGTAGTAAGTTTAGCTGCAAATTCAGGCAATGAAAGATTTGCCTATGATTCTTACAGAAGATTTATTCAAATGTATGGTGATGTTGTATTAGGTGTTGAACATTATTTATTTGAGCAAGAGTTAGAAACTATTAAAAACGATAATGGCATACAAGCTGATGTTAATCTTTCGGCTAATCATCTCAAAGAGTTGGTTACAATTTTTAAAAAAATCGTTAAAGAGCATACTGGCAAAGAATTCCCGCAAGATCCTAAAGAGCAGTTAAATGGTGCTATTTGTGCTGTATTTAATTCATGGATGATTGACAGGGCAATAGCATATAGAAGAATGAATGATATTTCAGATGAATGGGGTACAGCTGTTAATGTTCAGTCAATGGTTTTTGGTAATATGGGTGATAGCAGTGCAACAGGTGTAGCATTTACACGTAATCCTTCTACTGGAAAAAATGAGCTTTATGGTGAGTATTTGATAAATGCTCAAGGAGAAGACGTGGTAGCTGGTATTAGAACTCCATGTCCAATATCAATTGCTGCTAAAAATGAGCAAGAATCAGACCTTCCTGCGATGGAAGAAGTTTTACCTGAATTATTTAAAGAATTTGTTGAGCTTTATACTATTCTTGAAAATCATTATCGTGATATGCAAGATATCGAATTTACAATTGAACAAGGTAAATTATGGTTACTTCAAACTCGAAGTGGCAAGAGAACTGCAAAAGCAAGTCTTAAAATTGCTGTTGATATGGTTCAAGAAGGTTTGATTGATGAAAAAGAAGCATTACTTAGAATTGACCCTCTTGCAATTGATCAATTACTACATCCTACATTAGATTTAAATGCTGAAAAACACATTTTGGCAAAAGGTTTACCAGCATCACCAGGTGCTGCTGTTGGAAAAATTGTTTTTTCTGCAGATGATGCAGTTGAGGCTGCATTTAGAAAAGAGTCGGTAATATTAGTAAGAATTGAAACTTCCCCTGAAGATATCAGTGGCATGAATGCCGCAGCTGGAATTTTAACTGCACGTGGTGGTATGACATCTCATGCTGCTGTTGTAGCTCGTGGAATGGGCAAGACTTGTGTAAGTGGTGCTAGTGATGTGATTATTGATTATACTGCTAAAACTATGAAAATTGGAAATGAGTTATTCAATGAAGGTGATGTTATAACTCTTGATGGCTCAAAAGGTGAAATTATTAAAGGTGCTATAGCTACAGTTAAGCCTGATCTTTCAGGAGATTTTACTAAGGTCATGGCTTGGGCTGATAAATATAGAAGACTTAACATCAGAACTAATGCGGAAACTGAAGAAGATTGTAAAACTGCGCGTGAATTTGGTGCCGAAGGTATAGGCTTATGTCGAACTGAGCATATGTTCTTTGAAGGTGATAGAATTACGAGTGTAAGAGAAATGATTCTTGCAGAGAATTTGGTCGGAAGAAAAAAAGCTTTAGCAAAATTATTGCCGATTCAAAGACAAGATTTTGTTAAAATTTTTAATGTAATGCAGGGTTTTCCTGTAAATATTAGATTGTTAGATCCACCTTTGCATGAATTTTTACCTCATAAAGAATCTGAAATTATTGAAGTTGCAGAAGCGGCAGGTGTTTCTGTTTCCAAGGTTAAAGAAAGGATTGAAAATTTACATGAGTCAAATCCAATGCTTGGTCATAGAGGGTGTAGACTTGGTATTTCTTTTCCTGAAATTTATGAAATGCAAGTAAGAGCGATTTTTGAAGCAGCAGCTAGTTTTGAAAATAGCCAAGATATAAAAATTGAAGTAATGATACCATTAGTTTTTGCTGTAAGAGAACTTGCTGTGCTTAAAACTAGAGTATTAAAGGTGATTGAAGAAGTTAAAGCTGCTACTGGCTGTGAATTTAATTATCAAATTGGTACAATGATTGAACTACCAAGAGCAGCACTGCGTGCAGAAGATATAGCTAGGCAAGCTGAGTTCTTCTCATTTGGTACTAATGATTTGACGCAAACAACATTTGGAATCTCTCGTGATGATTCAGGAAGTTTTATCACTGAATATATTGATAATAAAATCATAGAAAATGATCCTTTTGCAAGATTAGATATTCAAGGTGTTGGAGAGTTAATTCAAATTGCAGCAGAACGAGGCCGAAGAGCCAGAGCCGATATTAAGCTTGGTATTTGTGGCGAGCATGGTGGCGATCCAAAATCAATTGAATTTTGTGATCAAATTGGTCTTACATATGTATCATGTTCACCATATAGGGTGCCTATTGCCAAAGTGGCAGCGGCGCAATCGGCAATTAAATTAGAGCAGAAGACTCTCAAAATTCTTTCTGCTTAATAACTTTAATAAGAAATACTGTGAAGCAAAATCCAACTTCATTGATAATTTCAATGGTACCATTTCAGGAAGTTCCTGAAGATGATGATCAAGAATATCAAGACGTTTTAGAATTAGCTAAGGCTGATCTAAAGGAGCTACAAGCTAAAAAGCCAAAAGATTTTAGCGATAGATTCGCAAATTCAGTTACATATGATAAAATAGTTTATTTAGGTGCAAGTGAAGGCCAGCATAGTTTAGCCGCAGCACTTCAGTTTTTTAAAATTAAAAAAAGTGGACAGCTTAAAAATTTAGCCATAAATATTTCCGCTCATGGAAATCCTGAGTTGATAGGAACCTTTGATTCTGTAGCCTTAGACCCCTATGATCTATCAGAAAAACTAGCATCAGAAGTCATCCCATGTTTAGAAGAAGATACAAATCTTTCAATTTACTTAAGAACCTGTAATTCTGCTTACATTAATGCTTCAACAAGAGATGATGCAAGAAATCAGGCAATAAATCAAACATTTGCAGGACAATTTTCTGAACTAATGAGTCAGCAAAGAGCAAATGAGAATCGCGCAATTACAGTTTCTGGTTATAAAGGTTTTCTTGGCATAAATATAAAGCAAAAACTATCTGTTACACAGGAATATAAATCATACAAATCTCAAGAAACACAGAAATCTTTAAAAACAATTGGTGCAGAACGTGTGCGTTTTGTTTTTTCAAAAGCTTCGAATTCGGAAGATGTGTCAGTCTCTTTACCTAAGAATTATAATATTGACATTTCTGGTGTTTGCTTACCTGATAGAATATTTGCATATGATGATAGTAATGATATTATTCAAGAGATACCTGATATATCGGTCAAAGAAGATAAAAAGCTTGATAACTTATTTCTTTTCACTCTTATTTTAACAGTAAAAATAATTTGTGATAAATTAGTTAACAAAGATAAAGGTCATCTAGAAAATAGTTTTGTCTCAAGGTTAGATCAAGAAGTAAAGGCCGAAGAGGGTAGGTCATTTTAAGTAATTATTTATATCTATTGGCTTGCAAATAAAGAATATAGCAGGCATAAATTAGCTTAATAACTTAACTATATTAAGATAATGGCTTCAAAAAATGATATCATTGCAAAAATTGCAGAAAAAAATGGTTTAACTAAAAAAGATGTAACTTCAGTTGTTGATGGCTTACTAGAAGAAGTTGGTTCTGAGTTACAAAATGGTGAAAAAGTATCTTTCCTTGGTTTTGGAACTTTCGAAATTAGAAGAAGAGAAGCAAGAAAAGGTCGTAATCCTCAAACTGGTGCAGAAATTAATATTGCTGCTAGTAATAATGTTGGTTTTAAAGTCGGAAAAGCTCTTAAAGATAGAGTTAACTAAACATTATTAGATTTTAAAATAATTGAAAGGCCTGCTTTTGCGGGCCTTTTTTTTAAGTTTTGTTTGCAACATAGATGCTTTTATGTTACCTTTTCTGTTTTTGTTGTAAAGATGCGTAGTTATTTTGAAGTAGAAGGTAGGAAAGTATATCCGGTTGAGACATCTGCTTATCAAACAGTTAATTTTAGCAAAGATGAAAATATTATTCTTGCCACAACTGGTCTATCTGGATGTTATGCTATTCTGATTAAGTCTAGAGATGTTGCAACTATGGTTCATTATAATCCGCAAAATTTTATTGGATTAGGTGGTATTAAAAGTAGAAATATAGTTGCTGAAATTGCAGATAATATTAGTGTAAATCTCCAATTTGCTTTACAAGACTTTTTGGATAAGGGGGGAGATCAAAGTAATATGATTATATCGATTTATGGTGGATTAATGAATACACCATATATCGATTTTCTAACAAAATACTTTAAAGATCAAAAATTTCAGTATAAATTTTTTTCGGATTCACAAAATAAAGCGCCAAGCCCATTTGAAATAACTTCATATAGCAATGTCTTTTTAACTAAGGATAGTGTTATGGTTACGCGAACTTTTGATCGTGTTCAACTGAACTCTCAATATCATAATCATATTTTAATAAGAGAAGCTTCAAAACCAAGCGTTTCTGAAATAACACCACAAATTCAGAGTGTTATGCAACAAACTTCTATTGACTTTGTAGACCTTAAGTCATCCTATGCAAATTATTGTTTGGATAGAACATGTAAACTGTTAAAAAAACAAAGACCGCTTCGTCTTGTAGATATGAATAAGATATTTGAAAAAATTCATAAGCAAGAAGAGGTGAATAATAGTCCTAGTGCTATAGAAGATGTTAGTCGTGGTAATAAAATATTAACAGCTAATGACAAATTAGATGCTAATGTGTCTAAAGACGATACTAAGGATTTGAAGAGAGGCGTTACAGTAAAGACGACAGATAGATCAAATAATCAAAGGTCCCAATCTAATCTTCCTAGCAAGATTATGCCCCAAAAAAGATCTGATGATTTAAGTCAAACTTCATATGATTACTTGATGATAGGGGCTTTATGTTCTGCTTCTGCATTATTATTTTATTTATGGTACAAATATAACGGAGATGAAGTTGTCCAGGATAGTATAGCCGATGAAAGTTGGGCAAGCCTAGCTGCAAAAGGATATGAAGGAGAAAGAGGCTTTTAGGGGTTAAGATACCTTATCAAGCAAACCTTCTGAAGGTGATGAAGCAGAGGCGTATAGTCTTTTAGTCATTCTTCCTGCTAGATATGCGGCTCTTCCCGATTCGACAGCTTTCTTCATTGCTTCTGCCATTAGAATTGGATCCTTAGCTTCAGCAATTGCGGTATTCATAAGCACGCCATCACAACCAAGCTCCATTGCAATAGTTGCATCTGATGCAGTACCAACTCCAGCATCGACAATAACCGGTACTTTGGCATTTTCAATAATGATGCGAAGGTTAGTTTTATTCTGAATACCAAGTCCAGAACCAATTGGTGCCGCAAGTGGCATAATTGCACAACAACCAAGTTCCTCAAGTTTTTTACAATAAATTGGATCATCCGTTGCATAAACCATTACCTCAAATCCTTCTGAAAGTAAGATTTTGGCAGCTTTTAGAGTTTCTTCCATATCTGGGAACAAATTGTCTTTATTGCCAATTACTTCTAATTTGACAAGGTTCCAACCTCCGGAAGCTTTTGCAAGTCTCAGGGTTCTGACTGCATCTTCAGCAGTATAACATCCGGCTGTGTTTGGTAGGAAAATAAATTCTTTAGGATTTATGACATCTTGTAGTTTTTCTTTGTCTGCTTCTAAAACATTAACTCTTCTAAGTGCAACGGTAATCATCTCAGCGCCAGATGCAATTAGTGCATCTTTGTTTTCTTGAAAGGATTTATATTTTCCTGTTCCTATGATTAATCTTGAAGAAAATTCATAATTTGCAATTTTTAAGATATCTTGTGTTTTTTTTAATGTCATTTCAACCACCACCTACAAATTCGACGATTTCAATATGATCGTCATTGTTAATTATTATTTTGCTATAATCATCTTGGCTTAAGATAATTGTATTATGTTCAATAGCAACTTTTTCTGGAGCAATATTATGAAGCTCTAATAGCTCAAGAATAGTTTTACCAGTTGCTATTTTAAATTGTTTACCATTGAGTTTTATCTGAATCATAGTAAGAAAGCTACTGCGTAATTTATTTACAACAACAACGTTTTTATAGAGCAAATGAAAGAGATTGCAATAGAAGATATAGTCCAGTTTTTCAAAGAGGCTGGTGTTGATGAGATTATCAATGATTATCCATCGCCATTTAAAACTAAAGAAAAGTTGTCATTAGTTGAAAACCCAAAGCCATTAGATAAAGTTTCTATTGCTGAAGAGGAAGCATATAATTTAGCTGTAAAAGCTAATTCATTAGAAGAGCTAAAAAATTATGTGATGGAGTTTGATGGTTGTCCATTAAAGGCAACAGCAAACAAAACAGTATTCTCAGATGGTTCAGCTAAAGCTGATGTTATGATTATTGGTGAGGCTCCTGGAGCTAATGAGGATATAGAGGGTATCCCATTTTGTGGACAAAGTGGTAAATTATTGGATCAGATTTTTGATTCTATAAATTTAGTTAGAAGTGAAAATCTTTATATCGCTAATGCAATTTTCTGGAGACCACCTGGAAATAGAAAGCCTACTAATAAAGAATTAGCTATCTGTAGACCTCTGGTAGAGAAGCATATTGCTTTAATTGGACCTAAATTAATCGTAGCATGTGGAAGTTCGGCTCTGGCTTCATTATTTCCTGATATGAATACGCCAATGACCAAGATAAGAGGTGAAATGCTTGATTATCAAAATCAATTTCTCAAAGAACAAATCAAAGTAATGCCGATTTTTCATCCTTCTTTTCTGCTGCGGCAACCAAGTAGGAAACGTTCAGCTTGGGAAGATATGCTTAAAATTAATAATTTTATTAATTAATTTACTAATGTTTGAAATTGTTGGTTCAATAGCGGCTATATTAACAACTGCAAGTTTTCTACCCCAAGTTTTGAAAACAATTAAGAGTAAAGATACAGAGTCTATTTCCTTCTATATGTATCTGATGTTTGTCTCCGGAGTTTTCTGCTGGATTATATATGGCATATACCTAAAGAATTATCAAATAATAACTGCTAACATAATCACTTTTATATTAGCAGGTATTGTTTTGATAATTAAAGCAAAGGCTAAATTTTTTAATTCAAAAAAATAATATTAAATTATTTGTAAATCTTACCAAATAAATCTTTAATAAAATTTTTATTTTCTAGATCTTTTTTATCAGATTTCTTTTTTGGTTTTGATGAAAATTTGTTTCTAATTAATGGCAATGATTTGATTTCTATATCATCTTGAAGAGCGATAACATCTTCTTCTGAAAAAGTACTATTTGATGTAACATAAAAATTTGCTCCATTTAAATTTTGATCGACAAAAAAGAAAATTTTAACATCGAATTGCTTTTCTAAGCTTGTAATTTCATTTCTTCTGTAATTAATCATTTTTGTTACAATGCTAATTGTACTGAAGACTTTTAGAAGTTTTACATTCTTCTTATAGAGCTCTCTACGAATATTTCTAATAATATCAACAGCTCTTGTTTCAAACGATTTTATCTGACCAGTACCATGACAAGATTTGCATGCAACCATATTAGATTCAATAAGGCTTGGTTTTAATCTCTGCCTTGAGAACTCAAGTAATCCAAGGCTACTAATCCTACCAAGTTGAATACGGGCTCTATCATCGCTTACTGACATTCGTAGTTCTTTTTCTACTAATTTTCTATTAGCAACTTCAAGCATATCGATAAAATCAACGACCACTAACCCTGACAGATCTCTTATTTTTACTTGTCTTGCTATTTCTCTAGCAGCTTCAAGGTTGGTTTTTAGAGCGGTTTCCTCAACTGATCTTTGTTTTGTTGCCTTACCTGAGTTGACATCAATAGAAACTAAAGCTTCAGTCATATTAATGATTAAATAGCCACCAGATGGTAATTCCGCTTCAGTGTTGTAAAAACTATCAATTTGTTTTTCGATATTAAAAAATTCAAAAATACCTTTCTTGTTTTTATATTGGCTAATTTTCTTAACTGCTTCAGGCACTAAGTTTTTAGCTAATTTTTTAAGTGAGGTGCAGGCTTCATCTCCTTCAACAACAATTTCTGATGCAGAATCTTTATAATGATCTCTTATAACTCTTTTAATAATGTCAGCTTCTTTATGAATAAGGGCAGGTGCTTCAGCGTTTAGAGTTGATTTTCTTATTTCATTCCATAATGATATTAGATATTCAAAGTCACTATTAATATGATTTTCTTTAGCCCCAATTACTGCAGTTCTTAGAATCAATTTTGTGTTTTTTGGGATATCAAGTTTGTCAATTATGGATTTTAATCTTGCTCGTTCTTTGGCATCGTCAATTTTTCTAGAAATACCTCCGTTTCTTCCTGTTGAGTTCGGCATTAAAACGCAATGTCTACCTGCAAGAGTAATGTATGTGCTTAATGATACACCTTTATTACCTCTTTCTTCTTTAATAACCTGAACTAGCAATAGTTGTTGTTTTTTTATAACCTCTTGGATTTTGTATTTTTTTGTTAGTTCGTATTTTATTTGATCTTCATTTTGTGATAAATCGTCACCTTGATGATCATCAGAGCTCTTTTTGATAATTTTATTTTTGCGATTTGAAGAAACTTTACTTTCAGTATCTTCGGAATTACTTTCATTGGCCATTAATTGCTTTAATTTTAACTTATCAGCTGCAGGAATCTGATAATAATCAGGATGAATTTCTGCAAATGGTAAAAAGCCGTGTTTGCCATCTTCATATTCTACGAAAGCAGCCTGAAGTGATGGTTCAACTCTCGTGATTTTGGCCAAATATATATTGCCCTTTAAAAGTTTTTTTGAGTTTGATTCGTAATCGAAATTACAAACCTTGCCTTTATTATCTAGGACTGCAACTCTAATTTCTTGTGCAAAAATTGCATCAACAAATATTTTATCAACCATAATGTTACCTCTGTTCAAATTCTATATTACTATGTAATGCTGCAAATTATTTCGCAACAACTACTAGTGCTTCTTTTAGAATTCGTCCATTTAATGAGTAACCAGCTTGTATAACTTCAATTACGGTACCAGAATCTTTTTCAGATTCAACATGACTAATAACTTGATGAAGATTGTGATCAAATTTCTCATTTAATGGATAAATTCTTGTAATACCACTTGATTCAAGGGTATTAACTAAATCTTTATGTGTTAAATTAACGCCTTCGAAAAAATTTTTAAAAGCTTCGTTTTTGGCTATTTCATCTTGAGGGGCGTTATCAATGATGCGAAAAAAGTTTTCAAAAACATTTACAAGCTGTTTAACAAAACCAGATAATGCAAATTTTGCGCTATCCTGTAATTGTTTTGAATATCTATTGCGAGTATTTTCAATTTCAGCAATTGATCTAATAAGTTTGTCTTCAAGATCTTTGACTTTTTGTTCTAGATTTTCTTCAGATTGAGGTTCTGTAGTATTATCGGTAGAATTGTCTCTAGGTAAATCAATATTATTATCTTGCGATTTTACTGATGTATCTTGATCTTGTGAATCGTTTTTAATGTTCGTTTCAGTCGTCATTGACAAAAAAGATTTTATTAATTTAAAGCTTCGTGAAAATATAAAGATTATCTAATTTTGCAACAATATTATTTTTAATAAATAACTATTCTACTTGTATAAAAAACTTTTAACTTTAATATTTTTTAAAAAATTTAAACTATGCGTTGTATTATAAAAAATATTGCTATCATCTCAATTATTTTATTAGCTCCTTTTTTCCTTTATAAGGCTTCAGAAGTTAAATCATATCCAAGTGATAAGAATAAAGTTTACTATAAATACTCGTATAAAGAGCTGTTCGATTTTATTTATAATTCAACAAATGAGATAGTAAGACTAGAAGATGAGGCTAGAGAGATATTTGCAAAGAATCTTGCAAATCAATTTGCTGATCAGGAGGCTACATTTGATGAGGTTTTTGATAGTTTTATTGGTCAAAGGCGTTTTCTACTGCCAATGCATGATTTGATGTTTAAGTTAGGACTAATTGATGATTATTATTACAATCCATATATGACCTTGGCTTTCAAAGACCAGGAAGCTTTCAAGGTTTTTATCAATGATAATGCTCCAGCTTATTATGAGATATTTATGCTTTATGCGGCTAGAATTGGTGCTCTTGGTGTATCAAGTCAGGATTTAGAGATTGATGATTTTATAAAATGTAATTGTAAGAAAAACTTTTCATCAAGTCATCTTATTGAGCTTGCTAAAATTAGTTTATATGATGAGAACTTTCCTTTGTTTTTTAAATATTCAAGATTGTTGAGTAATTATAAAGAGTCAGAGCTTGCTAATAAAGGGTTTGTAAATGATTATAACGTTATATTTGCTAACTATTATTATTATAAAGATGATTACGAAAAATCTAATTTATATATAACTCATTTGTTAGATTTATTCAATGAGGGTGATTTCTACTATCCTTTTACTAGATATGTAGATTCTTTCTCAGATATTATGGCATTCGCTGGTAAGGTAACAGACATGCAGCATTTTTATAACAAAGTTGTTATTAGAGTTTTAGATAATGATGAGTTTGCTAAGATTCAAGATCCAAGATTGGTGGCGCAGATATATTTAAATTTAACGAGTTCATCTGTACAATATTTAAATCCAGATTATGCCTATAATATTGTAACGGAGTTATATTATTTGATGGAGGATAATGAAGAGTTAAATAAAAATTATTTTATTCAGGTTAATAAATTTAATATTTTTTCATTATTATCATCAATGGGTGATTATTATAATCTTGCTGTAGCATTAGATGAGGTTAGTATTGAGGAAATGCTTGGTAATAAATATCCAAGTCACTCCTATATTGATATATATAAATTGCTATCTCATAGTTCAAGCTATGAATTTGGTGCCGAATTTGAAGCTACACTTGTTGAAAATGCCATAAAGTCAAATGAGCTTATGTTTGCTAAAGGATCTAATCAGTATAATAATATTATGGCGGTGGTTATAGGTTATTATCTTAAATTTAAGAAAAATGATGAGGCTGATAGTTTGTGGTTTGCTTTCAAGGATGATTTAGTATCGAGTAATTATATTGCTAATGACAGTAAATTAATGATGCTTTTTTATTTCTATGAATTATTTGCAAAGGATGAGTCTATAAAAAATCTTATATTAGGTTTTGCTAATTCCAATTATATTTCAGATTCTGATTTCAGAAAATATGTATTTATTCTAGAAAATTCATAATTAATTTTATTTCTGCCTTAAGCGTTCTGTTTAAAAGGCCCTGGCCTTAGATATAAAGTATTACATATGCGAGCATCAAAAATGCTTGGGCAAGGCTAAAACATTACGTCTGTTAAAAAAAAGTTGTAAAAACACAACAATATGCTTGCTAAGGCTTGCGACTTCCTGTAACATGAGAACTGTTGCGTTCCCACAACAGTTTTAGAAGGTAATTTCATGAATATATTAAAAACATCAGCATTATCAACAATAATTGCTTTAACAGCATTTTCAGCAAATGCTACATATGA
>JAYOLW010000010.1:0-53125 GCA_038120515.1 Rickettsiales bacterium
AAATTTAACATAATTTTAGAAATTCTGCAAATCTGGCCACAAAATTAAAAAAGAAATGACACCAATGGAGCAAAGAAAATTTGAAAATTTAAAAGAGAATTATGAAGATTGGATTAAAAATAAAAATCATAGTACCAAAACCTCTCATATAAGATCTGGAGCAGAAAGAATCCTTGATATTACAGGAAATTTAGAAATGGTATCATATCATGAAAAAAATGTTGGCAATTCATTAACAAATCTTGATAGAAATCTTAGAAGAGGAGATATTAGTAAAAAGAAAATTATACCAATTTCAGAAACAAGTCATACCAAACATTCTGACAAAATATCTCAAAGCAAAGACTCATCATAAATCAAAGAAAGATAAAACCATAAATATCAAAAACTTTTCTAGCTTTACTTGAATTTGAAAATAGGCTATTATTTTAAATGGGAGAAGTTTTATAGGGAGAGAATGATAAAATTATTTGTTTCACTTTTTTTAATATTGGGTATCACCAATTTTACTAATCAAAATTCTTATGCATTTGATAATCAAATTATTATTGCTCATAACGAATTTAACAGTGATACAGATAGTAGAATTATAGAAGAATTCTTACGAGAACCATCAACAATAGAAGCTCATGCAATTGAAAATATAGAAACTGTTGGATATGAATGTTACAGTTTAATTAATTACAGATGTAGTTTAGAATGTATCGATTTTGTAGATAGAGAACTAAAACAAAGAAAATGTTTAAGAGCTTGTCTTAAAAAGAATTTTGAAAGTAAAAACTGTGAATAAATGGTGGAGATAAGCGGGTTCGAACCGCTGACCCCTTGCTTGCAAAGCAAGTGCTCTACCAACTGAGCTATATCCCCAATAGGAAAATATTAAAAAAATAATATTGAAAAAACATCTTTAAGAAAATCTTTGCTAAATATCAATGATTTTTTTAAAATTTGTTTTAAAAATATTATATCTTTTGTCCTTGCATTTTTTAATGTTTTATTTAATAACCGCTTGATTGTTGATCTTTGGATCGATTTTCTATTTTATTGGGTCTGTAGCTCAGTTGGTTAGAGCACGTCGCTCATAACGATGTGGTCGTTGGTTCAAGTCCAACCAGACCCACCATCTGATAATAAATTTGTCATATAATTTGATGACAACAAAACGTCAAAAAATTGATTCTATCATTCGTGTTAATTATGCTGGAGAGTATGCTGCTAATATAATTTATTCTGCTCAAGAAAATTTTACTAAAGACGATGCAGCTAAAAAAGAAATTTCAGAAATGAAAGAGCAAGAACTCGAACATTTAAATTATTTTGAAGAACAATTAAAATCTCGAAATGTACGTCCATCATTTTTAATGCCAGTATGGCATGCAGCAAGTTTTGCACTTGGAGCTATTACAGCAATTGCAGGTAAAGAAACTGCCATGGCTTGTACAATTGCTGTTGAAGAGGCAATTACTGAGCATTACCAAGAACAACTTGATTCACTTGATGATTCAGAGATCGATCTAAAAGAAAAAATTCAAAAATTTAAAGAAGATGAAGAGCATCATAAACATACAGCTATAGAAAATGATGGAATGTCAGCTCCTTGTTATAATATTGTAAAACACATAATAAAATTTGGCTCAAAAGCAGCTATTGAAATTTCAAAAAAAATATAAAAATTAAAATGAAATTTAGAAAAAACCATAAAAGAAAAAAGTTTTTTAAATATTCTGAAAAGAAAAAACCTAATTTGGAAATTTTTGAGAATCAAATGAATCAAAATACCGAATTAAATAATTCACAAATTTTACCCAAAAAAAACAAATTTAAAAAATTTAGTTGGGTAGTATATTTTTTATTAATAATTGCGATAATTCTTGGATTATTCTGGAAAAATCAAAACCACAAAATCATTACTTCATCTGATGCTAAAACCCATCTTCAAAAAAGAAGTTTTAAAGTCGATACGCTTGAACCTACATCATTCAAATATCTGAAATAATAAACAATTTATGGCTCGTCATCAGCTTTAAGAACACTTGAGATAATTCCTGAACTTGATGCTAAGGTTAAATCAATAGAAATTAATGATGGTGATTTTGTTACCAAAGATCAAATCTTGCTTCATTTGGTAAAACCACAATATAACTCACTTCTCAATGAGGCAAAAATTAGCTTCGCTAATAGCGAACTTGAATATAAGTCAATGCAAACTTTATACAAAAACAAGCTCGCCTCTGTAAGAGAATTACAAAAAGCTAAAGCTTTATATGAGGAAGATAAGGCAAAACTAAAGATTGCAACAGATAATCTTGAGAGTTTAACAATTAAAGCTCCATTTTCGGCCAAAATTGAAGAAGTCTATGTAGAAGAAGGGGAGATTGTATCAAAATATTCAACAAAATTATTAAAAATTATTGAAGATGATAGATTAATCATTACCGGGTTTCTTGCTGAATCAAAAGTTAATTCTTTATTAATAGGCGATGTAGCAAAAGTTTTTTTTAGCAACAATTCTGAAGCTGATGGTGAAATTACTTTTATAGCAGGTGATGCTGATCCAGACACTATAACATTTAAAGTTGAGGTTTTAATTGATAATAAAAGCCAATAATTCAGAAGCGGTATGACTGCAAAAATTGAAATACCTTATGACAAGGTGAATGCTTATAAAATAAAACCTTCATATCTAACCTTAAATGACGAAGGTAAAATTGGCATAAAATATGTTGAAAATAATATTGTTAAATTTTCTGAAGTAGAAATTCTTGAAGAATCAAATGACCAAATGATAATTACCAAATTACCTAAAAATATTAGTATCATAGCAACAGGTCATGGCTTTGTTAAAGAAGGTGAAGAAGTATTAGTTCAGACCGAAAACAATGAATAGTTTTATAAATTTTATTTTTGATAAGAATAAGGCCTTTATTTTAATTTGGGCGTTAATTACATTTCTTGGAATATCTGAATATAAGAAAATACCAAGAGAAATTTATCCTGACATTCGTATTCCAGTTATTTATGTGTCAGTTAATTATGAAGCCATTTCACCTGAAGATGGAGAGAGGTTATTGATAAAGCCAATTGAAAAAGAAGTTAAATCAATTGAAGGTATTAAATATATTAAATCTCATGCAATTGAAGGTAGAGTTTCTGTAATTTTAGAGTTCGAGGCTGGATTTGATAATGTTAAAGCCATGCAAGATGTTAGAGATAAAATTGATAGAGCCAAAGCAGAACTGCCTGAAGGTGTAGAAGAGCCTATTCTTACTGAAATTGTCTTTAGTGAATTTCCGGTTTTAAACGTCATTTTAACTGGCGATGTTCCAGAAAGAGCACTTGTTGAAAATGCCCGAAAAATAAAGGATAAGATTGAAGAATTACCGGAAATACTAAGTGTTAATGTCGCAGGAGATTTAGAAGATACTGTTGAAATAATAATAGACCCATTAAAGCTTGAATCATATGGCCTATCAATGGAGATTATTCAAAATATTATAAATAATAACAAACTTATTCCAACAGGTGCAGTTGAAACTGATAATTCTCGTTTTGCAGTTAAGATACCGGGGCTTCTTGAATCGATTCCACAAATAATGTCATTACCTATAAAAACAAAAGATAATATTGTTTTAAAAATAAGTGATATCGCTGATGTAATTTCTGGATATAAGCCTAGAAAATCACTAGCAAGAGTTAACAATAAAGATGCTGTTACCTTAGAAGTTTCAAAACGTTCTGGTCACAACATCCTTGAAACAATTGCCAAAGTTAAAGATCTAGTAAATCAGGAAGTAAACAAAATTAGCCCTAAAATTGAAATTATCTTTGCTCAAGATGGCTCTAAAAGAATCATTAATAACACGAAAGATCTTGAAAGTAACATTATCTTTGCGTTTCTACTTGTAACCTTAATAACCATGATTTTCATTAATTTAAGATCTGCAATTTTAATTTCACTGACTATTCCTAGTAGTTTTTTAATGGCAATTTTAGTTTTATCTAAAATCAACATTACTTTAAATATTGTAGTATTCTTTGCTTTAATTTTATCAGTCGGTTTACTTGTTGATGCCGCAATTGTAATTGTTGAATTTGCCAATCGTAAAATGAATGAAAATTTTAGCACTCAAAATGCTTTTAAAGAAAGTGTTAGAAGGATGGCGGTACCTATTATAACTTCTTCAATTACAACAATTATAGTATTTTTACCTTTACTCTTTTGGCCTGGAACAGTAGGGCAATTTATGTTATTTATTCCTATTACCTTGATTTGCACAATATCTGCCTCCTTACTGATGGCGTTAATTTTTATTCCTGTAATTGGAGGTTTTTTTACACCAAACCAAAAGAATCTAAAACAAAACGATATAAAAAAAGCAAATTTTTTCACAAGAAAATACATTGATGCTATCAAATACATTTTACATAGACCAGTTTCTTTTACATTTGTAACATTATGCAGTCTTGTTGGAGTGATTATTATATTTAGCTATTTTAACGCTGGAAAGGAATTTTTTCCGACCATAGAACCTGACAATGCCATGGTAAAAATTAGAATGCGTGGTAATTTATCTGTAAATGAGAAAGAGCGATTTGCTATCGCAGTTAACAATGTAATAGAATCTGAAAAAGAATCAATAAGAGTATTTTATTTAAGATCAGGTGAATCATCTGGTGAAAGCAGGAGAGGCGGCAATGCCGAAGATGTTGTAAGTACAATTTCACTTGAATTTGTCGATTGGCAAGAACGTGATAAAGTTGATGTTATCATGAATAGGATTCGTAAACTTACCTCTGATTTCCCTGGCATGATAATAGAAATAGATAAAGAAAAACCTGGGCCTCGTAGCGGTAAAAATATTCAAATTGAAATAACTCACCCTGATTACAAAATGCTTGATAAGGAAGCAAAAAAATTAAGTAACTTTATAGCTTCTAATCAATTTTTTAGAGATGTTGAAGATTCAAGACCAATCGATTCGATTGAATGGAAATTTGATATCAACCGTGAACTTGCGGCTCAATTAGGAGTAAATATAACTGATCTTGGTAATTTTATTAAATTAGTAACAAGTGGGGTAATAGCTTCTAACTATAGACCTGACAACAAGGATGAAGAGGTAGATATAATTTTAAGATTTTCAGACAAATATCGAAATGTTACTCAATTTGATCATTTAAGAATTATAAATAATGATGGGAAAGCCATTCCAATATCAAATTTTGTTAAAAGGACAGCACAGCAAGAATTAACCAGAATAAATAGAAGAGATAGTAAAAGAATTGTCACTATCAATGCCAATGTTACTTCAGATATATTACCATCTAAAGGAGTAAAAATTATAAAAGATTATTTAAATCAAAAGAATCTTGATAATGAAACATTAGTTAAATTTAGAGGAGAAGACGAAGATTCAAACGAAACTCAAAACTTCCTAGGTCAAGCTTTCTTGTTGGCGTTAATAGTTATGACCCTAATTTTAATTATGCAATTTAATTCATTTTATCATGCGTTTGTAATAATGAGCGCAGTATTTCTATCTACTATTGGAGTCCTGCTTGGCCTTTTAATTACAAACACACCTTTTGGAATTGTCATGTGTGGTGTAGGAATCATCGCTTTATCAGGAATAGTCGTTAATAACAACATCATCTTAATAGACAGCTATAAATACTATATTGAAAATGGATATACGGCATATAGAGCAATTTTAAGCGCAACTAGAAGAAGATTAAGACCTATTATTTTAACAGCTATTACCACAGTTCTTGGGCTTATGCCAATGGTGCTTAAAATGAATATAGATTTTATAAATTTTAATGTCACTTTTGGCGCTCCTTCAACTGGATGGTGGTACCAATTATCAACTGCTATAGCTGGTGGTTTAACTTTTGCTACTATCTTAACTTTATTTTTTACCCCAGCTCTTTTAATGATTGGTGCAAAATTAAACAAACATGGTTATCAATATTCTAATAGCAAGAGTAAATAATTATGAGCTTCTTTAAAAAGGTATTTTCATTTTCATTTTTTACTTTCATCTCAAGAATTTTTGGACTTATTAGAGACACTGTAATTGCCTTCAAGATAGGAGCAGGTTCTGCGTCTGATATTTTCTTTGTTGCTCTAAAAGTTCCTAATTTTTTAAGAGCAATATTTGCCGAAGGTGCTTTTACCCAAGCATTTATTCCAATTTATAATAATATATTAAGAAAAGATAAACAAGAAGCCAAACGATTCTCTAATAATATTTTCTTTTATTTACTCATAATACTTTCGATATTTGTGATATTGTTGGAAGTTTATATGGATAAAGTGATGGTTTTATTCGCACCAGGTTTCCTTAAGGATCCAGATAAATTCAATCATTTAGTTTTTATCGCTAGGATTACTTTTCCTTATTTGATTTTCATTTCAATTTGCTGTCTTTACTCAGCAATTTTAAATTCATATCATAAATACATTCCAACAGCTATTGTGCCAATAATCACAAATATTTTTTTGATAGTTGGCATTTTAACTTTGTTTGAATATACAAAAGATCATGTGTTATCTCTTGCTCTAGCATTTGTTACAGCTGGTATTGTCCAAATTATTTATTTAATTTATCAGACATATAAAATTAATATTTTAATAAAACCTTGTTATAGTCAAATCACTCAAAATGAGCGAAGCTTTGGTAGAAAAATCTTGCCAGCTATAATTGGTGCATCAATTGTTCAGATTAATATATGGATTGATACCATATTTGCCTCTTTAATGGATGGAGTGGTATCTTATTATAATTATGCTGAACGCTTAATTAATTTACCTGTAGCACTTGCAATAGTTTCAATTACAATTGTTTTACTGCCATCACTTACTCAAGCAATTCAATCTAGTGATGAAAGCAATATTCAAAAATATAACCATAAATCAATTCATCTAGCTTTAGCTCTTGTAATTCCTGCAGCTACAGGTTTATATCTTTTGGCCGCCCCTATAATATACACATTATTTGCAAGAGGTGAATTTTCTCTGGTTTCAACCTACAACACTGCTTTAATATTAAAAATTTTGGCACTTCATCTACCAGCAATTTGTATTTTAAGAATTATAAACACTAATTTTTTCGCCCGATCAGACACTAAAACTCCTATGAAAATTGCCTGTTTATTAATGATTTTAAATATTATTTTTAATTATATTTTTGTCCAAATTTTTTCATTTTTAGGGATAGCAATTTCAACAACATTAATAACTTGGATTGGTGTATTTTTAGGCTTAGTCATTCTAAAGAAACATCATGGCAATATTTTTAGCTTTTCTTTGGATAAAAGTTTTTACATTAAGATTATTTGCTCTTCTGTAGTTATGGGCATTGTTATAATGTTTTTTAATAATATTTTCTTTAGTGAGCTAAATCATTCTGAGATAAAGAAAATTTCCAATCTTACTGTTACGATTTTAATTAGCGGATCTTGCTTCTTTATTAGCAATATAATTTTGTTTGGATCATTCAAGAAATTCAAATCTAACTTCTAGAGTCAGCAAGAAAAATATTCTATGCGGCTTCAGAATCTTCGGTAAAATCTATTGCTTTATTAGATTTTGCACCAAGTGTTTTAATTTTTTCAATCCTCGAGATTATACCACCTTTTCCTGAAATTTTACGGAAGCTATTATCGATAATTTCATTAGTATTATTCACTGCTTTCTTAGCCTGATTTAAATTCTCCACTAAGCCTGCAAATTTATCATATAGAGCTCCAGACTCTTTCGCTATAAGTTCAGCATTTTTATTAACATTATGATTACTCCAGCTAGAATAGATAATTTTTAATGTTGAATGAAAGGATAGGGGGCCAGTTAGAAGAATTTTCTTATCCCAAGCATCCCAGAAGATTTTTGGCTGATGTTGAATCAATAGATTATATGCAGATTCAATTGGCATAAACATTATCACAAAATCATAATTAGTTAGATCTGAATTTTGGTAAGATTTTTCTGCTAAACTATTAATATGAGTTTTGATTGAGTTAATGTGTTGTTTTAAATCATTCTCATCATCTGATACACAATATGCTTCATAAGCATTTAGAGATAATTTAGAATCCACTATAATATCGCGTTCACCTGGAAGCTTGATAACAACATCAGGTCTTATAATCTGACCATTGTTGTTAATTGAAGAAACTTGCGTGAAATACTCAATATTTTTACGCAGTCCAGAATTTTCAAGTAATTTCTCAAGAATAACCTCACCCCAACGCCCTTGATATTTGTTATCGCCTTTTATAGCACTTGCAAGATTATTAGCTTCACTTGAAAGTTTTTGATTAAGGTTAAATAAATTTTTAACTTCTTCTTTTAAAGAAATTCTATCTCTAAGATCTGCATCATGTTTTTCTTTAAAATTTTTCTCAAAATTAGTAATTGAAATTTTAAGTGGTGATAGAATCTCATCAATATTTTTATTATTATCTTCAACCAAATCAGATTTGATTTTTTTGAAAATGTTATATGACATATTTTCGAAATTTGTCTTAAGGTTGGTTTCAAGTTTTACTAATTCAGAATTTTTATATTTTTCATGTTCTAACTTGTTCCCAAGATCATTATTTAAGATCGACAAATCATGTAATTGTTTATTTAAGCGAGTGTTTTTAATAACTAGCAAAATCACAATAACAATAACTATTAATAACAAGAAAGATAAAGAATATGTAAACATTAACTTACTTTTTTTAGAGAATTAGCGGTAGTGTATCTTACTTTACCACTTTCAAATTTTACCTCTACAACATCACCAATAACAGATTTTATGGTACCAACGCCATGACTATCATGTTGTACCCGATCATCTTTTTCAAAAGCATTACGCGAAGCATTAAGACTAGAAGATATTTTATTTGAATATTTGCTATCAAAACTTTTATAAACATTAGTTTTTTCTTTAAAAAACTGCTCTTCTTCATAGGATTCTCTAGGCAAATCTCTAATAAATCTAGACGGAATTGTTGATTGCCACTGATTATACATTCTTCGATTATTTGCATAAGAAATAACCAAATCTTTTTTTGCTCTTGTAATACCTACATAAGCAAGCCTTCGTTCTTCTTCTAATGCTTTGGTGCCAGATTCTGCTAATGACTTTTGATGAGGGAACAAGCCATCTTCCCATCCAGTCAAAAACACATTATCAAATTCTAAACCCTTAGATTGGTGTAAAGTCATCATAACCAAATGGTCATCTGTTTCAGTATTCTGTTTTTCACTAACTAAATTTACATGCTCAATAAATTCTTCGACATTATGAAAATCATCAATGGCTTTTACAAATTCTTTGATATTTTCAATTCTGGTTTCATTTTCCTGCTTTTTATCTTCTTGTAGCATTTTAATATAGCCTGATTGGTGAATAAGATTCCCAACAGCAAGCGCAAAATCCTCAGTTTGAATTTCTTTTTGATAATCCAAGACTAACTCAATAAATTTATCAATTTCAAGAGTTAGCTTTGCTGAAAATTGTTTTTTTGAATTTAAATTTACCAATGCATCAAAATAAGAAATTGCATTGGAGCGAGCATAATCAACAATCTTATTTAAAGAAATTGGACCAAGGCCTCTTTTAGGTAAGTTAATCACTCTTTCAAAGGCCAAATTATCTGAATGATTAACGACTAACCTGATGTAGTTAATTAGATCTTTAATTTCTTTTCTTTCATAAAATCTTAAACCCCCATAAATTTTATAAGGAATAGACTGACTTACTAGATTGTCCTCAAAAATTCTTGTTTGAAAAAAAGCTCGAACTAAAATCGCTATTTCTTTATAAGAACCTGTTCGATCTTTTATTGTTTTTACCTGTTCAATTATTTTCTTGGCTTCAGTTACATCATCAAAACAAGATATAAGCTTAATTTTATTGCCATTATCAGCCTTAGTAAAAAGCTGTTTTTTATAACGTGATTTGTTGTTATCTATAAGTTTATTTGCTGCATTTAGAATATTTTGGGTACTTCTATAATTTTCCTCAAGTTTAATTACATGAGCTCCTTTATAATCTTTTTCAAATCTTAAAATATTTTGAACTTCTGCGCCCCTAAAAGAATAAATTGACTGATCATCATCACCAACACAACAAATATTATTGTTACCTTGAGAAAAGAGCTTAAGCCATAAATATTGAGATACATTTGTATCTTGATATTCATCGACCAAGATATATTTAATTTGCCTTGTAACATCAGCAAGAACTAAATCATTAGTTTTTAGTAAATTAATTAAAAGAAGTATTAGATCGCCAAAATCAACAGCATTTAGTTCCTTTAAATTAGCCTGATAAAGAGAATATATCTCATTAGCTTTTCTTGCATCGTCATTATAAAGATGTGACGCATTAATATCTTCAGGATTTAGGGCTTTATCTTTCCAGCTCGATATTATAAATGCCAGTTTTTTTGCTGGAAATTCTTTAACATCAATTTGCTTAAGTTCCTGTATTTTCTTAATAATATTTATTTGATCTTCAAGATCAATAATAATAAAACGGCTATCCATGCCAATTAAATGTGCATATTTTCTTAAAAATTTTGCTGATATTGAATGAAAGGTACCGATATTTACAAGTGGACTATCGATTTGTAACAGATCAGCTATTCGCTCTTTCATTTCAGCCGCAGCTTTATTGGTAAAAGTAACAGCCATTATTTCTTGTGGCAAAGCAGTTTTAGTTGCAATTAAATTCGCAATCCTTGAAGTTAACACTGTTGTTTTTCCAGTTCCTGCACCTGCTAAAACTAATAATGGACCTTTTAAATAATTTACAGCTTCAGTTTGCCGATCGTTTAAATTTGAAAAAAAATCTTTCACTTTGGTTTTGTTACAATATAAATTTCATCAAGATTGTTTTTTTAATAATTTATATTCGAAAATACAGATATTAATTATTAAACAAACATATTAATACTACAGTTTTTTTATATAGAAAGTGAAAACCAAGATTTTAAAAACCTTTATTGCTTTTAGCTTAATATTTGGACTTATTTATGGTGGAGGTAAGATTGCGGTTTCAACTGTTAGTAAAAATTCTATTCAAAAATACCTATCAAAACAAATTGGTGCAGAAGTAGTAATAAGAGGAAAGCTTGATTTTAAGATTTTACCAAAACCGCATCTTGAAGTTTCACATTTAAGAATAAGTAATTTAAGAAGAAATATTGCAAATTTATCTATTCGAGCTCCGGTTGCAAAACTTTATCCTGATTTTATTTCTCTACTAAAATTCGAATTAGTTGCTAAGAATGTTGAATTTGCTAATTCTGAATTAAATATTGATCTTATTGGTCTTAATAGCAATGATAAATACGAACATCATGAATTATCAGAAGAAATTATCTTTACAGATTCAAGTCTTTTAATAACAAATGAAAAATATAATATTGAAAAAAGATTTAAAGACCTATCTCTTACTATCAGCCAACTGAATAAAAACTATAAAATTAATGGCTCTTTTACCTCAAATCTAAATTCATATAAAATTAAAAGCGAATTCAAAAATGATGAAGAACAAAAAATCGCAATTATTGCCAATTTAAATTCTGATAATAATATTTTAAGCTTTAATGGTTTTTTTGACAAAAATAAATTAGAGTTTTACGGTGATAGTAAAGTTTCTGGATCAAGCTTACAAAAATTCCTGTTTAAATATATTAATAGATCTCCTTTATTTTTTCCTGACGGTAGTAACTTTGACTTTAAATTAGATTTTGATCTTAAGGTTGACGAACATGGAGTTTCGTCACAAGAAATTGTGATATCTAGCCCATCATTAAACAGCAATGCTAGCTTTTTCCTAAATACCGACGGTATGGGAGAATTAAATTTTGATATAAAAAATGTTGAACTTGGAGAAATTCTTTCTAGGGAAGATAAGTTAAGAATTCAACAAGAATTACTCAAGTTAGGTCCTGATGATCAAATCTTCGTGCAAATTCCTGATTCAGGTATTTTTAAGGTTAATGTTAAAGCTGAGAATCTAAATATATTTCAACATGAGCTATCTGATGTTCTTGCAAATCTAGAAATTAATGGAGAGGATTTAACAAAAAAATATAAAATTAATTTTATTCATTCAGGCCAAAACCTTTTTAATGTTAATGGCAGCATTATATCAGATGAACAAAGTAATTTTGGAATAAATGGTTACTTAGATTCAGAGGGTAAAAATTTTGAGAAACTCCTTAATACATTTGATTTAGGTTTAAATGTAGCCGATAAAAATTATCTAAGGAATTATAGTTTATCGACTAATTTTAAGCTAATAGATCAAGTAATTTCATTATCTGAAATTGATCTAAAATTTGATGATACAAACTTAACTGGTAAAATTAACATCGTTAAAAATGATGAAAATACAAATTCTGAAATTAAATTAAATTTTGATAAGATTAATTTTGATAATTATAAACTTAAAGATTTTGCTAATAATACAAGAAATATTTTTAGTTATTTTTATGGAAAGATATCTGAAATATCTGATAGAAGAACGTTATTCCAGAAGTTCTTATGGCTTCGAAACATTAACTCTAAAATTAAATATAGCTTTAATTTTGACGAGTTTTCTGCCAATAATCAAAAGGATAAAAACCTGACTATATCTGGAGTTGTAGATCATAGATTTTTTTCAATAGACAGCTTTAACATTAAAAGCAAAACCAACAACTTTCAGGCCAAATTTATTATTGATATTAATGACTTAAACCCACGAATAGACGTTAATGTTGACGGAATACTTTTAAATGCAGATTTTCTTGATACTGATTCAATATCGAATGGATGGTCACAAACTTATATAAGAATTCCTGATTTTACAGACTTACCTGGCACTATCAAAATTGACTTAAAAAATTTAAATTACCAAGACCTAACTTTTCAAGACCTAAAAGTTTCAACAACAATACTTGATAATATTCTATATTTTGATGTTTTTAAGGGTAGAATTTTTCAAAATGGAAACTTTAATATTGCTGGAAATTTTATAGTTGGTGATGTTCCAACACTAAATATTGCATTTACAGCAGAGAATTTAAAACTTCATAAATTATCATATCAATTTTTTGAAAATGACAACTTTCAAACACTGGCCAACATTTCTGGTAAAATAAGTTGTTTTGGACAAAACACATTTATGTTTGTTAATAGTTTAAAATCTGAAATTAGAATGATAACACGCGCAGTTACTATCAAAGATTATAATATTAAAAACGTTATTCAATATATTGCTGATGTCTCAAATTATGAAGAGAACCTTCCTAGTTTTAATTTAGAAACTATGCTTAAAAACGGTGAAATAACTTTCTCACCATTGGATTTAAATTTAAAAATTAACAAAGGGATTTTTCAAATTGATAATTTAACTTTTAATATTAATGATGCTCAATCGATTTACAGTGGCATTGTTAATCTTCCAGAACAAAAATTCGCTTTAAATAATGTTAATGTTTTTAGATCATACTATCGATCAGGTGATGAACTTAAGGATCAAATGCTTAGATTTGATAGAAAATATCAAGGTAATTTATTTAAACCAGAATATCAAATAGAGGATTCTCAAATTGAAAATTTTGTCGCCATTCTTGCAAAGCATTCAAATTCTGTAATAGATAGAAGAAATGAGCTTAGAAAAGAACAAGAAGCAAAACAAAAAGAATTTGACGAAAAATTAAAAAAGATGCAAGAAGAGGAAGCTAGGTTACAAGCCATACGAGACCAAGAGGATCTCGAGAAAGCAAAAGAAGAAGATAATCAATATAATTAAATTTTAGCAATGGATATATTAGACGAAGTAAAACAAGAGGTTGAAAGAGACAAATTAAGAAATTTTTTTGTTACAAATAGTAAAATTATTTTTATCTTAGTTAGCCTATTTGTTGCTGTTGTGACTTGTGGATTTTTATTTAATAATTATCAAATTTCCAAAAATTTAAAATCATACGAAATTTTTTATAATAATGCTGCCAATTCTTTTGAAGATGACATTTCCATTAACGAAACATCTAATTCAACAGATGTAATTCACTTTATTAACAAATATAGTTTTCTAAATTCTTCTGGTGAAATACAACAAGCAACAGAACTACTTAATAAATTAAATTATAATAATATCAAATATCCTCCTTTTAAAGAACTTGTTTTTATTTATGATAACAATAGAGAAGGTCAGAATAATGGTTCACCCATTTTTATTTCTGAAAGTCAATTCATTGATATTTTAAAATTAATAAATTCAGATAACCTTGAATCTGCCAACACTAAATTATCTGAATTATTGAATGAACCTAGCTCTTCTTCGATAATTAAAACTAAGGCTCAAGAATTACAAAAACTAGTTCAATTTAAAATTGATGAAAAAACTTCTTAATTGTTGTTTAATAATAGTTTTTTGTATTTCATGCTCAAACTCAAAACACAAAAAACTTCTTGAGGATTCTTTCTATGTTTACGAGTCAGGAAATAAAGCATATGAGAATCTTTCAGAAAAATCTTATTCATTAATAAATGAATATTCAATTAATGATGCTAACAATTTAATTGGTGCAATTAACCTTAATAGTTTAGATGCTAACAAAATCACTAAAATCAAGAAAATCAAAGATAAGTATATTATAAGTTCAAATTTGATTATCTTAGATGATTGGATTTATTTTCTTGATACAAAGAATTTTCTTCATAAAATTTCGATCGCAAATCCTAAAAATCATAAATTTATTGCTTTACCTTATAAGACTGAAAGCTTTTCAACTCTAAAAAAACAGCTTTCATATTATGATAATAATATAGTTATATCTTTTGGAATAAATAATGTTTTCAACATCGATCTTCAGGAATTTAAAATAAAATGGCAAAAGGAAGTTTCAAACATAATACGTTCAAGTACAGTTGTTGACAATAAAAACATTTATATCTCAACAATTGATAATGTAATTCTTGCATTAAGTAACTCAGATGGCTCTATAATTTGGAAAAATGAATTAGACTCTAAGAATACTTCGATATACGGATCTGGCTATTTATCTATTATTAAAAACTTTCTTTTATTTACAAGTTCATTAGGAGAAACAATAGTTTTAGATAAAAGAAATGGTAAAATTATATGGATTGATAAAATCAATCTTAACAACATTTATGCCAGTGAATATGATTTATTTGATAGTGAATTAAAACCTATTATAGATTCAAATAATTATATTAGTTGGAATTATTCAGGCAATATTACAAGTTACAATATTTCTAACGGTATTCGAAATTGGCTTATAAAAATCAGACCAATTACAAACTTATGGCTCAACAATGATATGGTTTTTACAGTAACTATAGATCAGAAAATCATTGCCTTAGATAAAAATAATGGAAAAATAATTTGGTTTAAAGACCTTGCTGAATATAAAAAAATCAAACAAGAAGATTTTAATGAAGCAAATATTTCAGCAATATTTATTCTTAACAAGAAACTTGCAATTCTATCAAAATCAGGCAGAATCCTGTTTGTAGATCCTTTAAATGGAGAGTATTTATCAAAGCATAGATTTGTTAAAAATATTATTTCATTACCTTATTTAAGTAATGATTCTCTTTTCTTACAGGATAAATTTGGCAATATTTTCAAATTTAATTAATGTACCCAGTAATTGCTATAATTGGTAGAACCAATGTTGGTAAATCCACTATTTTTAACAAAATCGCTAAGAAAAAACTAGCTATAACATCGAATGAACCTGGTGTTACTAGAGATAGAAATGAATCAGTTTGCGCTATTTTAGACAAAAAATTCAATTTAGTTGATACGGCTGGTTATGAAAAAACTGGTACAAATTATCATAAAGAAATTCTTGAGCAAATTGACTATGCAACTTCTCATGCAGATTTATGTTTATTTGTTATTGATGCTAAAATTGGCGTAACTGCTTTAGATAAAGAATTTGCAAGTTTAATCAGAAAAAAAAATTTAAAAACGATTTTAGTTTTAAATAAAGCCGAGAATCTAAACTATACTGATATCTATCTTGATGATATCCTTAAACTCGGTTTCCAAGATTACACATTGTTTTCAGCAGAGCATAATATTGGTTTTATTGATTTATATGAACTGATCATAAAACAAATAAATTTTGATGATTTTGACGAAACAACTGAGGAACTTGATGAAAAACTAATCAAACTTGCAATTATTGGTCGTCCAAATGTTGGCAAATCAACTTTTATAAACACATTAATTGATGAGAATAGATTAGTCACAGCTGATGAGCCTGGAGTTACAAGAGATCCAATCAAAGTAAACTTTGAATTTCGTGATCAAAGATATCAATTAATAGATACAGCTGGTATTAGAAGAAAACTAACCGATAAAGAAAAAATTGAGAAATTCTCAGTAGATGAATCATACAGAACCATTAGATTATCTCATGTTATTATTTTCTTGATAGACGCAACAGCTCATCATTTCGTAAAACAGGATTTAGCCTTAATAAAACATTGTATTGATGAGGGCAGGGTTGTTTTAGTTGTTATTAACAAATGGGACTTAATGCAGAAAAGTGATTTACTGACATTTGAAGAACTTGAAAATAATATTAGTTTAGAACTTGATCATATTAAATCTGACAATCTACTTAAAATAACAGCTTTGAACAAAAAAGACGTTGAAAACGTTATGAAGAGAGTGGTTTCGCTATATAAAAAATGGAATTATCGAATAACTACAAGTAAATTAAATAATTTGCTTAATGATTTAGTTGCTATGCACCCCCCGAAATTATATAAAGGTAAACCAATTAAATTAAAATATATTACACAAGCAAAATCAAGACCTCCAACATTTATGATTAATTGTAATCATCCAGAAAAGCTTGGCGATGATTATGTTAGATACCTAAAAAATTCAACAAGTGATATATTAGGTATGGAGAATATTCCTATTAGAGTGAAGCTTGTTAAAAGTCGAAATCCATATGAGAAGAAGAAATAACTATAAACGTTCAAATAATTTTTCAATATCAGATAATTTTAATTTAACATAAGTAGGTCTACCATGATTACAGGTTGAGCTATTAGGCGTAGCTTCCATAGATCTTAGCAAATTATTCATCTCATCAATATTTAATTTCCTGCCGCTTCTAATTGAGTAATGACACGCAATGTTACCAAAATGCTCTTTATATTTATCTTGCATGAGCACAATATCATCATTTTCAATTATTGATTCAGCTAGATCTTTTAAAAAAGTAGCAAAATTTGCTTTCGCCAAGAACTCTGGTGATTCCTTGATTGCAACTGCTGTAATGCCAAATTTTTCAAATTTTAAGCCATAATCAGCTAACTCATCCTTATAATCGAGTAATTTAGTAATTTCGAGCTCAGACAATTCCACAATCTCAGCAATTAAGTGTGTTTGCGTTTTAGGTTTTAATGCTTGATTATCTTTAGTCTTTTCATAATTGATACGTTCATGTGCAGCATGCTGATCAACCAAAACAATGCCTTCTTTTGTTTGAGCAATAATATAACTATTATGAATTTGACATATCGCAGCACCAAGATCTAATTTCTCAAATTTTTGTTGCTCTTCTTGATTTAGTTCAAAACTTCTAAATTCAGGCTTTGAATCAAACGCTAAGTTAAAATTGCTTGTTTGCGCTACATATGAAGGTTTAGACGGTGTACTAACTGCCTGATACTGAAGATTATCTGTAACTTTTGCTAATTGTGACTTAGGCATTGATATTGCTTTATCACTAAATTTATCATGTTGAAACAACTTGTTTTTAGTTACAGATTTGGCAATTTGATCAAATGAATTTTGATTAAAATTAAAATTATTTTCTTTAAGTTTTTCTTTAAAAGCTGTTTTTAATTTTTGTTTAATTTTTTCACCATCTCGGAATCTAATCTCAATTTTCGAAGGATGAACATTTACATCTATTTCATAATTTGGAATTTCAAGAAATACCAAACAAACTGGGTGTCGATCACGAGCTAAAAAATCAAAATAACTTGATCGCAGTGCTGCTTGAAAAATTTTATCTTTTACTGGTCTATTATTAACATAGAAAAACTGCTTATCGCTACTACCTCTATTGAAATTTGGAACTGAAATTAAACCTTTAACAGATATATCGTCATTTTGATAATTAACAGTATGAGAATTCTCGACAAAGTCAGAACCTAAAATATCCGCATATCTATTAATAAATAAATCCTTGGAAGTAAGCCCACGGAATTTTAATTTTTCTTTATCATCGATAATTAAAGTAAAAGCTATTTGAGGATTAGACAAAGCAATTTGGTTAACCCAAGCAGTAATTATAGTAGCTTCATATTTATCATTTTTAAGTAATTTTAAGCGTGCAGGAACAGAGTAAAAAAGATCTCTGATTTCAATTATTGTACCAATTGATAAATTAGCTTCTGTAATATCCTGTATAACTTCACCACCTGAAATTTGGTAGCTATATGCCTTATCTTCAATAGTTTTGGAAATCACTTTAACTTTGGCAATCGATGCAATTGAAGCAAGACCTTCACCTCTAAAACCAAGCGTATTAATATTAAGTAGGTTCTTACCTGTGAGTTTGCTAGTCGCATGACGTTCAAACATAAGTGGGAGTTGTTTGCCTTCAACTCCATCACCATCATCAGTAATTTTTATAAGGTTTTTGCCACCTGAACTAATTTCAATTTTGATATTTTTAGCATTAGCATCAACAGAATTTTCAACAAGTTCTTTGACAACTGAAACTGGTCGTTCAATAACTTCTCCAGCAGCAATTTGATTTATTATAACATCAGGTAATTTTTGAATTGGCATTTTGTGAAATTTTAATTTAAATCGATAATAACAAATTTTAAATATTTAATATGACTAAACAAGACACTTCTAATCAAGATAACGAAGCAAACCTAGATTATTCTGTTACAGATATTTTGCAAGCTCATGATATCCTAATTTCTATTTTATTAGGCAAAATGATAGGGGTTACATCTGAACCTCAAAAAATGGTGCAAATAATTAAAGATATGGTTGAAATGCAAGAAGTAGATGACAAAGTTAAAAACTACATCAAAATGTTGATATCGCCAATTTCTGACGCTGTTAATGAAAATTAATTTATGATATTTAGTTTATCTAATTAATGTTATAAAAACTTAAGAAATAATCATACTTTTATTTTAAAGTAATATAGCTTAAAATAGGCGAAAATTTTCAATTAATATTATGTTTAATCACGATCCAAATAAAATTTATGGCACAACAATTTTATCTGTAAGAAAAGGTAAAGATGTTGTTATAGTTGGAGATGGTCAAGTATCACTTGGCAATACTGTTATGAAAGCTTCTGCTAGAAAAATACGTAAGATTGGCGATGGTGGTATTGTTGGCGGTTTTGCTGGAGCTACAGCTGATGCATTTACGCTATTTGAAAGATTAGAAGCTAAATTAGATAAACATCCAAAACAATTAACCCGTGCTTGTGTTGAACTTGCGAAAGATTGGCGTACTGATAAATATTTAAGACGTTTAGAAGCTATGATGATAGTAGTTGATAAAGACGTTTCACTTATTTTATCTGGAACTGGTGATGTGATAGAACCGGAAGATGGTATAGTTGCTATTGGCTCTGGCGGTAATTTTGCCTTATCAGCAGCAAGGGCACTTGCAACTCAACCCAAATTATCAGCAGAAGAAATATGCAGGACTGCAATGAAGATTGCAGCTGATATTTGTGTATTTACAAATCATAACTTAATTTTAGAAAAATTATAAAGGAGAATAGATATGTCATTAAATAAATTTCTAACACCTGAGAAAATTGTCGAAGAATTAGACAAATATATTATTGGTCAATTAGAAGCTAAAAAAGCCGTAGCTGTTGCACTTCGTAATCGCTGGAGAAGAAAAAAACTTGATCAAGAACTGCAGGAAGAAGTAGTTCCTCGAAATATCTTGATGAAAGGACCAACTGGTGTTGGTAAAACTGAAATTGCTAGAAGATTATCAAAACTTGTTGATGCTCCTTTTATTAAAGTTGAAGCGACAAAGTTTACTGAGGTTGGTTATGTTGGTCGTGATGTTGAATCAATTATTAGAGATTTAATTGAAGTATCAGTAAACCAACAAAAGAACAATCACAAGGATAAGGTTAAGGAAATTGCTAAAGAAAATGCCATTAAACGTATTCTTGATATCATAACTGGCCCAACCGCATCTGAGGAAACAAGAAATCAATTTCGTGAAAAAATCCTTGATGGAACAATGGATAAAAAAGAAATTGATATTGAGGTCAAAGAACAAAAATCAGCTCTTCCTCCAATTGATTTATCAAATGGAAACGGCACATCAATGGGCGTAATTAACCTTAGCGATATGCTAGGAAAGGCTTTAACTGGTGATAAGAAAAAGCTAAAAAAACTTACTATAAAAGAAGCACTAGAGACTGTAACTTCTGAAGAGTCTGAAAACCTTTCTGATGAAGAAGGTCTTTTAAAAGATGCAATTGCTTCAGTTGAAAATGACGGTATTGTATTCATTGATGAAATTGATAAAATTGTCGTGAGAAACGGCGCTAATTCTGGCAAAGAAGTTAGTAGGGAAGGGGTTCAAAGAGACTTACTACCACTACTTGAAGGTACTCAAGTAACGACAAAATATGTTAATATAAAAACTGACCATATTTTATTTATTTGCGCTGGCGCTTTTCATCTTGCTAAACCTTCAGATTTACTTCCGGAACTTCAAGGAAGATTACCAATAAGAGTTGAGCTTGAAGCATTATCAAGTTCGGATATGCTTAGAATCCTAAAAGAACCTATTGCTAGCCTGCCAATTCAATATGCAGCATTACTTAAAACTGAAGAAGTAACATTAGAATTCACAGATGATGGTCTTGAAGAAATTGCAAAAATTGCAACCGAAGTTAATAAAAGAATTGAAAATATTGGAGCAAGGAGACTACAAACAATTATGGAGAAACTACTTGAGGATGTGAGTTTTAATGCGGATAAAATGGCCAATGCTAATATTAAAATTAACAAGCAATTCGTTGAAGAAAATATGTCCAAAGCAAATTTAGGTAATCTTGAAGATTTGTCTAAATTTATTCTATAACAAGAAGGAAGCAAACGCTTCCTTCATTATTTTAAGCCTTAAAAATCATTGCATCTGATTTAAAGGCCTTAAATTCAAGATTAAGCCCATTTGGATCCTTGAAAAAACAAGTTTTCTGCTCACCTGGTTTGTTTACAAATCTTGTATGAGGATCAATTTCAAATTGAATATCAAAAGATCTTAGACGTTCAATAAAGGGATCCCAATCATTCCAAGCAAGCACTACACCAAAATGAGGAATAGGAACCGACTTGGTATCAAGATCTTGTATTAATTCAACAGATGCAGCGTCTGTAAATTGATGAAACACAAGCTGATGACCAAAGAAATTAAAATCAATCCAGCTCGATGTAAATCTTCCTATTTCACAACCAAGAATATGATTATAAAAATATTTAGATTTTTGAATATCATTAACTGGATATGCAGCATGAAAAGGTCTTAGAGATAGCATATTACCACCTCATTAAGAAAATTGTAAGCAACAATCACAATTGCACTTACAGAAGAGTGAAGTTCAAACATTTATAATAATTGTTCAGATTAAAAAAGAGTGCGAACTGAACAAATGTGATTAAAGTTTATTAACAGCTAAAATCAAAATTTAAACAATTAATATTAAGTAAAACATTATTTATTTTTTATATTTCGCACAACATTATTACAACATTTTACTAAATTTCTTATAGTTAAGTTTTTTTCTCAGAAGAGAACAGCAACAAAAGAAATTATGCGGTATAGAGCATATCAAAAGTCGGTCGCATAATATATATTATGGAAAATGAATAGGGCTTTGATAATAATAATACATTTATAACAAAATAACAAAAACCAGATTAACTAAAAATAATTAATCTAATAAATTGATTGATAGTCAAAATTACATATAAAGAAGGTTTATAATATATTGCTATAGAATAATTAGCGTTCTAATGTAAGAGGATTTAACGCTTGTTTAATTACATCTTCAACAAGTTCCTTTGGTATACGTTTTAGCCTAGCTCCTACCTCTTTATCCCTTCTAAGCAAAGCACCATTATCACCATCTTCTCGTCCGGTATATAAACCATTTACTCGTGCATGCTTTTGATAACAGACGGAAAAACTTTTTGCTAACTCATATATACCAGAACCATATTCTCGGCAGAAATCATTAACAGCTTCTTTGGGTGCATTACCAACACCATTATTTGATTGTGCAAATTCTATTACAATACTCATAAATTCTTCAGGCTTTATCTGCTGCTTTTTAAGATCACCGCTGGCTGTCTCTGCTAACGCTGATTTTAAACTTTGAACTATTTTATCATTTATAGTACCCTGCTCTGCTCGAACTTTTCCTACAAAGCCATCGCCTAAATTACCACCGCTAACTTCATATATTGATGTTTTTTGATATTTATCTCCTATTTCACCATCTCTTGCTTGATAATGTATTTGTCCTGTTAAATTATATTCAGATATTAACACATCTCTAAACATCCTTAAATTATATTCTGTATATTCAGGATTTGATATCATCTCCTTAAATGATTCTGCTAATTGCTGTGCTTTAGCTACATCTATCCCATCATGACGATACCAATGCTGTATTATTTGAGTTAAATCCTCAATCTCATAATCGACTAATTCTGTTAATTTTGGCGTGCTCATTCGATGACGAAGTGCTGGACTTATGATTGACCTACCCTCTAATCCAGCTGAGTTACAACTTGCTAGCAACATAAACCCTGCTTTTGCTGATCGCGCGCCTGTATCTGGATGAATGCCTGTTAATACCGAATTTAATAACTTCTCTAAACCATCATCCAAACAACTATTTATCTCATCTATCCATACTATATTACCCTCTTCAAAGGCTTGAACAATTAGGCGCCTTTTTTCAGCTAATGGCATATCTGCCTCTATTTTATAATAACAATGACCACCTAAATCACCTTTTGGGCGTATGTTATTTGCCCTAAGCATCTCTTTAATCATCTCGCTTTTTCCTACTCCAGCGCCACCTTCTAACAACACCCCATTCAAACCTGATGCTACTCCATTAAAGACTCCGCTTCTTTGCTTTGCTCTGATATTTATCGCTTCATAAAGCTCTTGCTCTACTTTTTTTGTTGCTGATGTTGTGATAAAATTTGCTCCTCTTAAATCGCTTGCTGGTGCTACTTGAAATTCTTGTAATAATTCCCTAAGTACCTGCTCTTGTAATTCTCTTACTGTATCACCTGATACTTCCTGCTGTTTTTTATATTGCTCGATTAAAGGCGCGCATATCTCCTTAAATCTAGATTCATCAAGTCTGCTTGACATCCTTTCACAATAAATAGCACGCTTTAAAATATTCTCATATATATAACTTGCTGGAAAATCTCTAAATTCAATTATTGGAATATCACCTTGATTAAATAATTTCTGTTCAAACCTACCGCCACCATATTCTATCGGATTACAGGCAAATACTACTTTATGATTTTCTGTTAAATCATAAAACTTTCCATTATAAAAAATACTCTTCGCACCAACTGACTTTAATCCATTAAACAAGGTAAAATGCTTATCCTCTATATTAGATTCATCTATGAATAAAATCTTGGTCTTACCTTCAGATTTATCTTCCGCCCATTGAGTAAATGATGTTAATTCTCTATGAACTGATATTTCAGATTGATGATGCTCCTCAAACTCCTTCATCAAGCTACTTTTTCCAACACCACTATGACCTTCTAATAATACCATATTTGAACCAGTAAGTGCATCTAATACTAAACCCTTCCTCGTTTCTATAAATCTTGCAGCTTTGGCCTCACTATCTGCAAGATCAAAAGATTTATCTTCAATCTCGGTTCTCTTTGTTATTTCCTGTTTTGCTTCTAACTCTTTATATCTAAACTTTAATCGATCAGATAACCAATCAAGTCTTGGGTAACTTGCCACCCCTGCCCTTAAGTCCTTATCTTCAATAACAATGGTTAAATTTTCTCCTGCTTCTGCTATAAGAGGCGCTAATATATTTAGCATTGCATCTGTAAACTCTCCTCTTAGAACAAACTTTTCTCCCTTTTGTAACCCTTCTCGAAACTTACTTATATTCTGATCAAATTCACTAAAACCCTCTTGTGAAACTTTATATGTTATTGAACTTATTAAAGCTTCATAACCAAAATCCTCTATATCTATAACCTGTTCATCTCTTTGCATATCATATGAGCCAATATCATTTGTTACAATAATTTTAGCTTTTTCAGATAATGCAGAAGCTCTAACAGCTGCAGCCTCAAGCAAAGCATGTTCATTTGTTTTTATCTTAGTCGGCAAAGATACATTTGGTGCTAATAATAATTCTAAGTTTACATGATATTTGCCTGCCTCATTTAACATGCAATAATATTGCGCCTCTGTAAGATCACTTGTTATAAATAATCTAAGTGAACCGGTACTATTTGCTTCTAACAAACCTGGGATCTCTATATATTGGCCATCTTTAATCTGATGCTTATGTAATAATTGATCAAATATATGTGTATTTATTATTTCCGCCCCTTCTTCCTGTTTATATTGACAATTTTTCCTAACGGATATTGCGTTAAATTTGCTAAAATCAAAATTCTTTGTAGTAACTTTAACATCAAAGCCTTCTGGTAGTTTTATCCTATAGCCATGATAATCAAAATAACCCTTTGCCTTTGCTTGTCTAACTTCATAATTTAACTCTTTAATTGCCTGTTCTGATAAATTTGCAATCTCAAAATTACTTGCTCCAGCTCTAAGAACATCTACAAAGTATGATTTATGCCAAATAATGGCTTCGCCTGCTAATGACATCTTACCAAATAATGCCTGTCGCCAATCACTTAAACCCATTAAATCTATTTGTGTAATCTCTGCTTGAGAAGATTTAGATGCAAAAGCTTTATGTTCAGGCATACCATCATCTCTATCATGATCTCTAACTTGTGGGTTAAGTGATGATTTATATGATACATTATGCCTAGACGCAAATGATGGATCTTCACTTCTGGCTTTATCCAAACTTATTATTTTTAGTCCTTCGGATAATTTGATACCTGCAATTGTTGCCTCTCTATCGAGTAAAGTATTCAAAGCTACTTTTTGTTGATTACTAAATGCTGACCAGTTGATCAATAAAGCACCGTTCCCATGCTCTGGACTTCTTAAAAAACGCGCTAAGTCCGATTCCTGTGTTAAAGACACAAAACCTTCATCAGCTATTTGAAGCCTTGATCTAGTAAAATCTAATTGATCTGGATTATCTATATAAAATACTTTGTCGCCATATTGAGCCATTAGATAATTGGCATGCTCATCTATTCGATCAGTTGCTATTAAAATTTTACTAGCTTCATTTGTAAGCAAGCCCTCAAATACATCTTGTTCCAATCTTTGAAATGAGAATTTTGTTTGAAAATCTTTCAGTAATTTTCGATTTAGAACTTGCGCTTCGGTTAAACTTTCTCTTGGTTGTGGCCTACTACTTAATAGAAGTGCTTGTTTAGTTTGTGATATTTCTGATTGTTTATCTTCATATAACTCAGGCGGTTTTTCTTGATTAAAACCATCTTGATGATTACTTAACTCAAACTGTTTATTAAATTTTCTGGATGTATCTTTTGCTTGTTCTTCATCTAACTGCTTCAAACTTTTAAATGTATTAGAGTTTAAAAAAGTTTTTCTACCTCTAAATGATCCAAATACCTGTCCCTTACATAGATCCAATGACTCATCAACCTTTGCAAATAAATCTTTTTTAGTACTTTCATCTAAACTAGATCCTTTTTTAGCCTTAGCTTTTACATCATTTTTTAATTCTTGAAGGCTGCTATATTTTGTTTCTTGTTTTGTATAGCTAGTAATTTCTTCTTCAGCTAAATCCTGGCCAAAAATTCTGGTAGATTTTGACGGATTCTCTCTTCTAAAAGTTAATTCTGATTCTTGACCACCTAAATCATATGACACCCAATTAGCGCCTTCCTTTACCGCAATTATAACATGATTACGATTTATTCCATATGCTCTTATGTCAACTTTTTCTATTCCTGCTTCTATTAATTTATGATAAACAGCAGCAACTCGATGACGACAAGCACCTAATTTTTCATCATAAGCATTATTAAGCCATGCTTTTATACCTTCAGCATTTTTTGGAATCTCTGCTACCTCTTTATAAACATCTGTTTTATGTTGAAACTTTTCAATAATATTCTTTGCCTTTGCAACACCATTTGATAAAGCTGCTTGTCTTGTTTGATCAGAACTAACAATATAATTAAAATCTATATCTCTATCTGATTCTGCATAATAAAAACCATCATTGCCTTTTAAAATACTAACTCCTTCTGGAACATCTCCAATAATACCCTCAAATTCATCATAAGAGCTTAGACATGGTAGAAACTTTGTCTCGCCTACTGTTAACGAAATATTTAAACTTGCATATAATTTGCTTGATGATTGTGAACGTGCAAACTCTACGATTTTTGCTGGAGTAACATTTGGAATAAAAATAGGTTGAAATTCATTTGCTGAAACAACTTCAAAATCTATCTGATCAGAGATCTTCATAGTTTTGACAGAGCTTATAATTTGTGGATTACCTCTAAAATCATTATTTAAAACCTTACCAGAAAGCTGCATTTGAAAACTTTGTTTCTCATTAGAAGAATCAAGTTGATACTGCTCTTTTGCATTACCTAAAAATATCTCACCTGGTTTTGGTGTATTTTGCTGATATTTTACCTCTGCTTCACCATCAGACTTTTTAACCAAATTTTTATCATATTGACTCTTAGCGAGTGATAATTGATCCACATCAATTGTAATATCAAATTCTGAACAAGCCCCTCTCAACTTTTCAAATTCTTCAACTTTTTGATCTAAACTCATTGAGATTGATATATGTTTTAAATTTGGAAAAATTTTTTTTAATTGCCCAATATCATCTAATGGTGAATTAAATGGCGAATTAAATCGTGAATTAAGATCTGCTTTATTTGACAATTCAAGCGTTACTACCTCACTGGAAAAACTTTTTGGCAATAATTCTAAATCTTGAATTTGAATTGATGAAAATTTGTCATAATCTAAACATATTGATGTTGGCTTTCTTGTGGAAATATCCGCTGTCTCTAACTCATTTCGATAAACATTTAAAACTCTTCTGTTACTTGATAATTGATCTAATGATCCAAAGCCTAATGATTTTTGATAACTTTGTTTTAAAGATGAATATTCAAAAATATCAAAAGCATCCCTTTCTAAAGTTGATATGTAACCTGTTAACTTTTCTAATATTGACTCTGCCTCTTCTGGTAATATTGCCGCAATTAAGGGGGTAATTGGAATATTACGCCTTGCCATTCTTGCTTTTATAAATTCTCTTGTTGCCTCTGGGTCACTTTTAAATGCTGATTTTAAAAAGTCTAAATATGAAGCTGCTTCAAACTTTATATTAAGCCAATATTCATCCTTTAAAATAGTTGCCACCAAATCTGGCCTAACCTCAAAAACTGTGCTTACAAATTGAAATTTTTTAAAGTTATTTTGTGCAGCGAAACCTTTTAACGAAATTTCATCAATTAAATTGGGCCAAACTTTAATTATTACTTTACAAAGATTTTGATCCATTCCTTCAGGATCTGCTGGATTAAGTAAAACACGACAATATTGCTCATCAATAAACTCTTGTAATTTTAAAAAAAATTCATTGGCATGTATAAATGGAAAGTTATGTAAAAGCTGTGTCTTGAAATTTGACTTTTCCTCTTCTCCTGTTAAAGAATTATATTCATCGCGTAATTTCTCAATTATATAATCTTGATCTTCTGGAAATTCACTCAAATGTTCATTATCAGAATCTTTATTTATGATCCTAGAGAAATTTTTTGCATATTCATAATTGAAGGTTTTTAAACTTTTTAAATTGTTCTTATTCTTAGCAACTTCATAAAATATTTCTGGTAAGTCTCTAACATCTGGATAACGCTCAATCAAACATTCAAAAAATGTAAATCTAATATTTGAGTTTAGTGAAACAGCGTGTAAACTTTGCTGTAAAAACTTGTTATGTTTAAAACAATGAAAAAGAAACTCTTTAAATCTTGATAAATCAAATTCATACAGTTGTCGAAAATTGGCATATACATCATTATAACCAATAGATTCATAACACATAAGCTCTGATATGGTTTTATCACAAAATTCACGCTTTTTTGTATCTATAGTTTCTAAGATTAGTTGCTGTATTTCTTCTCCCCTTTTTTGGTCATCACATTTATCTTTATATATTTTTACCTTTTTACGTAATAATTTAAAACCATCTACTTCCTTCAAACAATCATCTACAATGTTATTTATATATCCTAATCTTTCTTCGTCAGGATTTGCATCGTCAAAAATATTATATAAATTCTCATTAACTTTTTCTTCCAATTTAGATATTGTAACAATGAAATTTACTTTTAAAGCATCAGCAGACAAATATGGATTTGATGCATCTTTAAACAACTGAGTAAATGATGTTCTGACTTCATATAAATCTACTGGATTTAAAACTTTTACTTTATCTCGTGCCAATTGAAAGCTTTCTGCTAATTTTTGATAACCGCCTTTAGAGTTAAATTTTGTCAGCTGATCTAAAATCTTATAATTTGCTAGATCCTCAGTAAGTTTTGTAAAACCAAATGGTTCATTTTGACTGCATAAATATACTTCAAAACCTAGCTGTATAAGCTTCTTGGCAAACGCTATTCGTTCTGAAAAGGTTAAATCAATACAGCCATTACTATCTAATATTATTGTTTTTTTATTAATTCCACTTGCTGGTGAAGTACTTGATGTAAAAGCCTCTTTTCCTGCAACTGCAAGGCTTGGATCAAATCTTTCGGTACCAGTTTTTTGCTTTTTAGCTTTTGCTGATGCAAAAAACAAATAATCTGGTAATTCATATTGCTGATATTTAACCCTTGTGACTTCTCTCATTCTCTCTTTTTTAGAAAAACAGTGTAATTTTCATTATAACTTTTTCCTTAAAAAAGCTCAATCTATTAATTATAGATAAAAGAATCTCAAACAAGAATAACAGGGACTTGAACTTAATTAATAAAATCCACTAATATAGCTCTAGTTTCTAAATCTTTTGATTTTTAATCAAGATTATTCTGATAAGAATATTAAATCTACGAGTTAGGTATTGATTAAATTTTGATATGTTAACTTTCTTGTTTCTATCTGGGCTTTAAGTCTTTCTCGAAAACTTTGTAACCTAGGATTTTCAGTAATTTCTTCATGAATTTGCTCAAGATTTCCTGTAACTATATTATAATTATCTGCATTCGATACTGATGGGCGCAATGAATGATATCCCTCTATTCCCTTCAAATCTCTGGGCCCCAAAAACTTTGTACAATTTAGTCCTAAATCTCTACAAATGATTTTATCAATACCTAAATCTACAGTTTCCATAGCATCGGCAAAAATTGATTGATGTATTTTATGCCTAGTTTCTAACTCTGCTTTACCAACCGCAATTGCTTCTTCAAATTGTTCTTGCTGCTGTTGAGTTAGCACACTAGTTTCTGCTCCTAATGACACCAAAGCTGTTATGGCTTCTGTAGTATTATTTAAGACTGACATCTGAAGTACCGTCAAACCATCATTATTTTTGGTATTAACATCTGATTTGTTTGCAACTAATAATCGAATTATTCCAGGATTATTATGATTTACAGCCAACATTAATGGCGCATTACCATATCGATCCCTAACATTAGTTTCTGCTCCATTTCTAACAAATAACTTACAAGCTTCAAAGTTGTTATGACTTGCGGCCCATAATAATGGAGACATAGCATTACCATCTCGAAAATTTACATTTGCTCCTTTTCCAACAAACAACATACAAGCTTCAAGGTTGTTATTACGTGCGGCCAACATCAAAAGGCTATTAAAATTATATGGGGCATTGACATCTTGTCCTATCTCGATTAAATAATTTATTAATAACGAATTGCCATTAACTGCGGCCCATTTAATCCAATCTTCAAGATTTTCAATATCAAAATCAGCATGAAACTCTTCTACCAGAACTCTCATCATATCTATATTATTGCGCTTTGCAGCTAGATGAATAGCTGTATCTTGACTTATATTAAATGTTTTACAATTAACTTGAGCCCCTTTTGTTAATACCCCTTTAACAAGAGCTATATTTTCATACATTACCGCCAAATGAAGTATTGAAAAACCATCTTTGTCAATGCAATCAATTATCATACGATTACCTAGACAAAGTTCATGTGGAGCTAAAACTGAAATAACACCTAATGCCTGCTCTTCTGTTATATCATTATAAGATTTTAACAAATGTAAAGGTAGGTTACCAGATTCATCTGCAACCTTAATATCTGCACCTCTATCAACTAAATAAAATATTAAATCTAAGTTTTTATTTATAACTGCCCAATGAAGAGGTGTAGTAAAAAAACTTTGTTCCGAATTAACCTTCCCCCCAGCCTTAATAATTTTCTTAACTAAATCAGAGTTATTCTGCTTTGCTGCAAGAACTAAAGCTGCAAAGCCTAAATCATTAGTACCTTTAATAATTTTTTTAACATCATCAATTGAAATAGTAGTTTTAATTCTTTCGATTAGATCTTCTGTAGATTCTAAACTAGGATTGTTTTTTTGGTTAAAAAAAGCTCTCATAATGTTATTTAATTTTTTATTAGACCAAATATCATAATGAACAACCCCCAAACAGTCAACAAATAGTTGCAATTTCACATCTGGTTAACAAAAAAATTACACCAATATTATAATTGCTATTCTAATAGCAGACAAAACAATAAAAACAAAAATCCTAAAACCAAGAAAATTTTGGCCTAGTAAAGTTAAGCAGCTGATTTTAAGACATTATGTTTTTTACCAACACGAATAAAAGCATCTATCGCTCTATCCAAATGTTCTTTATTATGTGCAGCAGAAATCTGAACTCTAATTCTTGCCTCACCTTTTGGTACAACCGGAAATGAAAAAGCAATTACATAAATGCCTTCATCTTCAATTAAATCACGAGCCATTGCTGCAGCAAGTTTTGCATCATAAAGCATGACTGGAACAACAGGATGTATTCCAGGCCTTATATCGAAACCTGCCTCTTCCATTTTTTGTCTGAAATAAAGCGTATTCTCAGCAAGATTCTTAATCAGATCTTTTGATTCTCTGATAATATTTAATATCTCTAGACTTGAAGCCGCAACTGCAGGAGTTGTGTTATTAGAGAACAAATATGCTCTACTTTTATTCCGAAGTTTATCAATAATTTCATTACTAGATGCTATAAAACCACCACCAGCACCACCTAAAGCTTTTCCAAGTGTACTTGATAGGATATCAACTCTTTTAGTGACATTTAATAATTCAATTGTACCCCTGCCATTCTCGCCAATAAAACCAGTAGCATGAGAATCATCAACCATCACTAAACAATCATATTTTTCTGCAATATCACAGATTTCTTCAAGCTTGGCAATATCACCATCCATTGAAAAAACACCATCTGTAACTATAACTCTATATCTAGAACCAGAATTAACAGCATCTTGACATTTGGCTTCTAGATCTTGCATATCATCAAACTCATAAAAGAAACGCTTAGCTTTACATAATCTAATACCATCAATTAAACTAGCATGGTTAAGATTTGCAGAAATTATCGCATCTTCAGCTTCAAACAAAGCCTGAAACAAACTACCATTTGCTGCAAAACATGATGAATAAGTAATTACATCCTCATAACCTAAAAACTCAGCCATTTTTGTTTCAAATTCTTTGTGAATATCCATTGTCCCACAAATAAATCGTACTGATGCAGTTCCAAAACCATAATCATCAATAGCTTTCTTTCCAGTTTCGGTAATTCTTGGATCATTTGCAAGACCAAGATAATTATTAGCACAAAGGTTAAGAACTTGTTTTTTGTTACCTTCAAAATCTAGAATATCAACAATTGCAGATTGTGAAGAAACGATTTGATATTCATTTTTATATAAGCCAGTAGCCTTTAATTCAGCTAGCTCTGCTTTTATTTGTTTTGTAAATTGATCATTTATCATAATTATACCGCTATTTTTACTGCTAAATGTTTAATCATATCTTCCGTCATTTCAGCAAGGCCAAAATGCTCTTTCCAGTTCCATTCTGATCTTGCCGCATTATCATCGATTGATCTTGGCCAAGAATCAGCAATATCTTGTCTGAAATCAGGTTTATAAGTAATTTTAAAATTTGGAATATGCTTTTGAATTTCTCTAGCAAGATCACCACAAGAAAAGCTTGTCGCCGCGAAGTTAAAATTTGAATAATGTTTTAATTTAGAAAAATTAGCTTCAGCAAGCTCTATAGTTCCTCTAATAGCATCATCAATATACATAAAAGGAAGTATTGTATCTTCCTTTAAGAAACATTCATAACTGCCTTTAGATAAAGCGTCATAAAAGATTTCAACAGCATAATCTGTAGTTCCACCACCCGGAAGTGTTTTAGAACTTATAATTCCAGGATATCTTAGACCTCTAACATCTAAGCCAAATTTTTCGACATAGTAATCACATAGCATTTCACCAGCAAGCTTGGTGATACCATACATAGTTTTAGGTTCGATTATAGTTGATTGCGGAGTATTCTCTTTAGGTGATGATGGCCCAAATACTGCAATAGAGCTAACATTTATAATTTTTGATAATTGTAGCTCTAAACCAAGCTCTAAAATATTATGAAGACCTGTCATATTGACATTCCAGCACAGGCTTGGATTTTTCTCACCAGTAGCTGAAAGTAAAGAAGCTAAATGAAAAACTGTATCAATTTCATATTTTTCAATAATATTTTTCAAAAGATTTTTATCTAAAACATCAATAATCTCATATGGACCTTGGTCATGAGAATTATTGGCTTTAATATCTGAAGCAATCACATTTTCTCTTCCATATTTATTGCGTAACTCGGAAACTAAGTCAGTACCTATTTGTCCGGATGCTCCTGTGATTAAAATTTTTTGCATGATTTTCTTTAGTTAATTAATCAAAGCGAATTATTTTAACAGTGCAGTTTGTAATGTATAGAATGTTTTTTAGAAATTTAACTTTTTATAGCTTATCTATAATTTTGATAAGATCATCTACAGGATGACCAGGCAAAGCCTTTTCAAAATTATTTCGCATATTTAATAATATATTTGGGTCTGTGATAGCAAGCTCGATAAAATTAGCTAGATCTTGAGAATTAACAGCATTTTCTTCATACATCATAGCAACACCAATATTTTTAAGTTCTAATGCATTAAAATATTGATGATTATCCATTGCATGCGGATACGGTAAAAAAACAGCTGGTTTTTTAGCTGCAATTAGTTCGGCTATAGTTGAAGCACCTGATCTAGAAATCACAAGATCGGCACTATGAATCCGCTTGGCCATATCATTAAAAAAGCTATCAATTTGAGTACTTACTCCAATTTCTTTATATTTTGCTTTTACCATATCGATATTGTCAGCACGAACTTGTTGGACAATTTCAATTTGATCTAACCTGCTGCTATCAATATGCGCTAATATCTCAAACATTAAATTATTAAAAACATCTGCTCCTTGGCTACCACCAACAACTAAAATCACGAATTTATCAGAATTTTTATTTAGCATTGTTTGATAGAATTCTGACCTTACAGGAATACCAGTAAATTTTTGTTTATGTTGAAATTGCTCAAAGCCTTGTTGATTTTTATAAGCAACAGCAACGACATTAGCAATTTTTGCAAATAATTTATTCGTTCGTCCAGCAATGATATTTTGCTCATGAATAATAATTTTTTTACGCATTAAAAAAGCAGCAATAAGAACAGCAATGCCTTGATAACCTCCAAAAGTTATCACTATATCAATCTTATGCTTCATTATAAACCACAAATTCTTACCAACAAAAAAAACAAGTGAAAAAGCAAAGATAAAAAGTTTAATTGGAGATCTTTGGAATTTATAAATATTTTGAACTGCAATCTGCTTCTTTAAATCCGCTGGTATGTAATTGCTACATCTTGTATCAGTAATAAAATATGCTTTATAACCTTGTTGCCCTAGCCCTATAAACAAGGCAAGAGCTGGAAAAAAATGCCCTCCTGTTCCACCAGCACTGATTAAAATATTTTTTTTCGTTGCCATAAATTTATTTTATTATCCTGCCATAACTTGATTTGCTATAGAGTAAAATCATACCAATCATTGCCGATGTAGCAATAAAAGATGATCCACCATAACTAACAAGCGGTAATATTGTACCTTTAGTTGGTAATAAATTAATACTAACTCCAATATTTACTAATACCTGAAAAGCAATTTGTAGTGCAAGACCTGAAAGCAATAATGAGATAAAAATATTTTCATGCTTATATGCTTTGGTTAAAACTCGGATAATAACAATTGCATAAGCCGCAATTAAACATAGTGCAACAATAAAGCCAAACTCTTCAACAATTACTGAGAAGACAAAATCAGTATGTGAATCTGGCAATCCATCTTTAACAGAGCCATGGAAGTAACCTTGTCCCCATAAACCACCATTTCTAATGGCATCAATTGATTTCTGAACCTGATATGACATATGACCATCCGAAAATAAAAACATATCAATTCGGTATTTTACATGTGGGAAATAATAATAAGCTAAGACCAATCCAATTAAACCAAATAATCCAATTGATAAAATTACCATAAATGAGAATCCAATTAAAAATAGTTGCGATAGCCAAATTAAAGTGAAATTGATAACCATACCCATATCAGGCTGAAGCACTAGCAAAGTAATAGTCACAATATATAAAAATAATGACGCAAGAAGGAATCTTGAAGAATTTTGATATAAAATGTATTTTGATAAAATTAATGAATTAATCATTATAAATAATGGCTTGATAAATTCTGATGGCTGGAGTGAAAAGCCAAATAACCGGATCCATCTCTTTGCACCTTTTAATTGAGGTTCATTTAGCAATACAACAAACATTAAAAGCAACAAACATATAAAACATGGTAATGAAAGCCTTAGAAGTAAACGATCATCAAATGCAGAAATTATGAGCATAACAGCAAGACCAATCAGAAAAAACAAAAAATGTTTTTTATAAAAAAAATCAGAATCAACACCAATTTTATAGGCAACTGAAGGACTTGAGCTTGTAATAACCAACAACCCAAATAACATTATTAAAGCCACAATAAATAATGTTATATGATCAAGGCTATACCACCATTTAGTTATTTTAAAACTATTCCTAGATAGTGGTTCTATCATTTTAATATCTCTTCAACTAGGTTTTTAAATATTTTACCTCTAGCAGCAAAATTAGCAAACATATCGAATGAAGCACATGCTGGTGAGAATAAAATATTTATAGTTTTACTTTTATCAAGCTTTGCATCATCTATAACTTTCGCCACTAGCTTTTGAAAATCTTGATTAAAAAGCTCAGTTTCAATCATATTGTCAATTTGCTTATAAAAAAGCTGTTCCGCTTCCCCAAATAAATAAACCTTTTTAATCTTAGTAAAATATTTTTTTAGTGATTCAATACCACCCTCTTTCGCAATCCCTCCTGCAATCCATAAAATATTATCTAGCTGTTTTAAAGCATTTTCCGTGCTATCCGCATTAGTTGCCTTGGAATCATTGTAAATCATGATATTTTCATATTGCAATACCATTTCAAATCTATGTTCTAGTGGCTCAAATTTAAGCAAAAGATCTTTGATATCGGCTAAATCAATGCCTTCCATCTCTGCAATTATAAGAGAAGCTAGCAAATTTTGAGGATTACTAAAGCTTTTAAGATCAAGTAAATTGTTTAAAATATTATAATTCTTATAAAAAACTCCTTGATTATTTTGCTTTATTTCATCGCAACTAAATTTGACTTTTTTATTTTCTAAACTTTCAAAAACCCCGTATGTGATTGGATTATCGCTACATATTATTGCTTTATTATCTCGATTTCTATTACTAAAAACACGAATTTTTGCTTTAACATAACCTTCAAGGTCATGATGACGATCAAGATGATCAGGAGTAATATTAAGCAAGACAGAATAACTAAATTCCAAATCATTAAGCAAATCTAATTGAAATGAAGAAACTTCAATCACATAAACAGCCATATTATCGACAGGCAGATCGAAAATTGGTACACCTATATTACCACCAAAAAAAACAGGCTGATCTAGCTTATTCGATAAGATGTAATGCGTTAATTTAGTTGTAGTAGATTTGCCATTAGTTCCAGTAATTGCAATAATCTTTGGCAATTTTTCAAATTGCATAAAAAACAGTTCTATATCACCAATTATTTTAACATTAGCTTGTTTTGCCATTTCAATAGCTGGGTGCCTTTTTGGGAATTCGAGCGGCACTGATGGCGCAACTACAAAATAATCAATTTCACCAAAATCAATTTCAGCATAATGAACAAATTTAAGATCATCATGATTATCGATTTTATCATCATAAAAATATATTTCATTATTTGGAGCTAATTTCGCTATCGCGGCAAGATTAGATATTCCAAGACCTAGAAAATAAAGTTTTTTGTTTTTCATATTACGCAAAGACAAGAGTCAAAGAAAATACAGACAAAACAATGCTAGATATAAAAAATCTGCTTACAACAACATTTTCTTTTACACCAGAGATTTCAAAATGATGATGGATTGGCGCCATTTTAAACAAACGTTTTTTAGTAAGTTTAAAATAATAAACCTGAAGAATTACCGAGATAGCCTCCATAACAAAAACTGCCCCCAAAATCAAAAGTAACAATTCAGATTTTGTAACAACTGCAAGATAGCCAATCATAGCGCCAAGCGGCAAGCTACCAACATCACCCATAAAAATCTTGGCAGGATAAGCATTCCACCATAAGAAGCCAAGCAATGCCCCTATTACTATCAAAATGATATTTTCGAGCGATTTTAGATTTTCTAAATATTCCTCACTAAAAAAGAACAGATGAGAACTCTCCGTAAAATTTAAGATCACAACAAAGAATATTAAGACAGGTATAGTAGTAAATGAAGCTAGACCATCAAGACCATCGGTAAGATTTACAGCATTAGATGTTGCAACTATTACAATAGCTGCAAATAGAAAATAATAAAAACCGATATCATAGCCCATATCAGTTATTGGTATTATTAAAGTAGAGTCAAAATCACTCGGATAATAATGATTCAAACCATAGACAATCATCAAGGCAAAAACAAACTGAAATAACAATTTATACCTACCCCTTAAACCTTTACTATTTTGTTTTAGCAATTTCATCAAATCATCATAAAAGCCAAGTAGCATATGTGCTATATAGATAAGCACAAGCCCGGTTAACAAAGGATTAAACACCTCATAAACAACAAGAGCTGTAAATAAAATTGCCAGGAAGATTAGAATGCCACCTAGAGTCAAAACATTGTTTTTATCGTTTATATGAGAAGCTGGACCATCATCTCTAATTGGTTGAAAACCAATATTTAGCCTTCTTATTAGCAAAGCAAAAAATTTATACCCTAATACCACAGTAAGAAATGGTAAAATTATCGATAAACACTTAAAAAGAATAGCCTCGTTTAAGTAAAGGCCGAAATAATTTAAAATATTAATTATGAACATTTTGTTCCTCAAAATAATTTGTTATAATCTCACTTTCAGAAAAGTGAATTTTTTGATCTCTGATAAGTTGATATTCTTCATGACCCTTGCCTAAAACAATCAAAACATCACCTTTTTTTAATTTGTTAAGCCCTGATATAATAGCTTGTTTACGATCATCAACTTCAATAAAATCTTGATGGTTATGAATAATTTCTTTTCTTATCGCAGCAGCATCCTCAAACCTTGGATTATCATCAGTAACTATAACAATATCAGCATATTTTTTGGCAATATCTCCCATAATTGAACGTTTGGTTTTATCTCTATCACCTCCACAACCAAAAACGACTATCAATCTATTTTGAGTGTTAATTTTAATGTCTTTAAGAACATTTTCCATTGCATCAGGTGTATGAGCAAAATCAATAAAAATTTTAGCATCTAAACCTGGTATTTTATATTTTTCTAATCTGCCCTTAATAGGCTTTAAAGACGAGGCTAAATCGATAAGTGAATTAAGGTTTATTTTCAGTTCCTTTATAAAGAAGGCTAATACCATAACAAAATTTGTAATTTGGAAATTAGCTATAAAATCATGTTTTAATTTTACCAATTGATTATGATATTTAACTAAAATTTCATCATCTGAAATTTTACTATAATAAATATCAGCCTCTTGATCATAAGAGGAAATTGTCACAATATTTTTATCAGATAATTCATTTTCAAGCCTCTTGCCATAATCATCATCAATATTAATAAAAGCGAAGCCATCAGATTTTAGATGTTTAGTAAAAAGCAATTTCTTTGCCTGATAATAGCTTTCCATATTTTCATGATAATCTAAATGATCATGAGATAGATTAGTAAAAAAAGCATAATCGACTTGATAATTACCCATTCTGGCTTGACTCAAGCCATGACTAGAGGCTTCAAAACAGAAAATATCAATTTCGTTATTCGAGGCTTTATTTAAAAATTGATAAAAGCTAAAAATATCTGGACTGGTAAGATTAATATTTTGTAAATTATTATTCTCATCACGAAAACCAATTGTGCCAAGACTATTACATTTAAAATTAAATTTTTTAGCAATTTGATATATTAAATCTGCAATTGAGCTTTTACCATTAGTACCTGTTATTGCTATTGAATATTTTACATTACTAACATCATAAAATTTTTGGCAGATATCAGTAATCCTCAGTTCAAGATCAGAAATATATATTTGCTGATTTAATGGAATCTGATCAGAAACTTTACTGGTAAGACAATATGATACTCCTTTAGCTAAAGCATCACTGAAAAATTCAATACCGTGAAATTTATGACCAGCTAGGGCTATAAATAAATCACCCTTAGCGCATAATTTGCTATTTTGACTTAAATTATTAATAAAGATATCTTTTGAAATGTTGTTCGTATCTGCATTTATTTGCAGTAAAAACTCATATAGATTAACTTTATTGGGATTTGATTGAGTCATTAATTAATTGTAAAAATCATAATAATTTATCTGGATAAACCGACAATAATGGCGCTATTCTTTCTATAATCCTTTTGGCTACAGGAGCTGCGGTTACACCTCCAGTTGCATAAAACAAAGTTTCCTCAATACCCTGAGGTTCGTCATAATTTACATAAACAATATATTCAGGTTTGCTTACTGGAAAAAAACTTATAAAAGATGATAATAATCTTTCTTCATCATAGCCATTAAGACCAACTTTATGAGCTGTTCCAGTTTTACCACCAATAGAATATAAAAAAGATTTTGAACGTCTAGCGGTTCCATATTGAACTACCTCTTGCATAATGTCACGAATTTGCATGGAAACCTCAGAAGATATAACTGGCTGCTCTATAGCTGTTTTTTTATCTTTTATTAAGGTTGCATAGTAAAATTTTTGATCTTTATTAATTATTGATGCCACGGCTTGAACTAAATGAATAGCAGTTACTGAAACTCCATAACCATATGAGGCAGTAATAATATTTGACTGACGCCATCTTCTTGGTTTTTGTCCGATAGATTTTTCTACTATTTCTAATTGAAGCGGCTTAAATAAATTTAATTTATCAAGAAAACTAGGAATTTTATCCTCAAGCCTCATAGCAATCTGAGCCGTCCCAATATTTGAAGATTTAATAAAAATATCACGACCTGAAAGTAATTTTTTTGAGCTAGAATGATCAGTAATGTTAAAACGATCAATTTTAATTGATTCACTTACATCAAATTCTTCATCAAGATCTAATATGTTATTTTCAAGACCAAGAGCCATTGTAAAAATTTTAAATGTCGAGCCCATTTCATGAAGATTTAAACTAGCTCTATTATTATATTTTTTATCCTTAAGCGAAATCCAAGGTCTATATGGATCATAATCTGGAAGACTAACTAATGAAAGTATCTCACCATTATTTACATTCATAACAATAGCGGTAGCACCTTTAGCATTAAATTTTTTTAATTGTTGTAACAGTTCTTCCTTAACTATACTTTGGATGTCAAGATCTAAGCTGGTAATAAGTGAGTCAGTTTCCGTTGTAACTAAATTATTATTTAAGGATTTTTCAATTCCAGTAAGACCTTTCTCATCAATATCTACATAACCAATAACATGTGAAAATAAATTTTTATGAGGATAAATCCTTTTAATATCCTCATGAAAAAAAACTCCGATAAACCCCTCTTGTTCAATTAATTCTTTTTGTTGTTTTGTGATATCTCTTTTTATTAAGGTTAAATTGTTATTTTTCTTTGCAAGTTTTTTGTCGACATGTTTAATATCAATATCATTAAAAATAATTCTTAATGCTTTATAAAAATGCTTGTGATCATCGATAAGGGAGGGCTTTACATAAAGCGAATATGTTACCAAATTTGTCGCCAGAATATTGCCATTTCTATCTGTAATGTCTTTTCTAAAGGATAGATTACTTTTTTTAACATATTTTTCATATGGTTTAAATTTAACATATGACAAATCATAAACACTATATGCAGCGACAAAAAAGCATAAAATGATTAGATATTTAGCCAACACAAATCGATTACGTCTAGCTGATAATTGATTAAAAAATATATTTACTTTCTTAGCTCTAATCATGCTTTTTTGCTATGCTGTTAAAAGAGATCTTCAAGCTAGCTAATTTGATCAAAATTACAATTTGTATTAACACAGAATTTTAACTTTTATTCTATTATGAGTTTTATTAGCATTTTAATATGTTTTAATTTTTTGAGATCTTGAAAAAATCAATTTTGTAACTATCTAAATGTTATGTTTAAAATTATCCAACAATTATCATTAATCCAGCTCTTCACTTTATTTGCTTTTATAATTGGCTTTTTGGTGATATTCTTTGTACTTATCAACGTAGTTTTTTGGTTTATAATTTTTGTTTTTGCCATTTCGTTTGGTCTAAGACAATGTAATAAATTTAAAAACAAAAATAATTATAGCCCTAAAGATAAAGAGGATTATCTTGTAACGGAATATATTCATATTAAAAAAAATGACGATTAACCTTAAAACTACATCCCCTTCTGCAATAATATTTGATTGGGACAATACACTTGCCAACACCTGGCCCTTAATTGAAAAAGCGATGCATGACATGCTTAAAAAATACAATATGGAAGATTCATTAGACGAATATAGAAAAAGAACATTTGGGATGCCAATGCGCGATTCTTTTCCTTTACTATTCAAAGAAAAAGCTCCTGAGATGCATAAAGTCTATGTTGAGAATTATCATAGAATAAGACATCAAAATTTATCCCTAAACCCATTTGCATTTGAACTACTTGAAAATGCACATAGCAAAGAAATCCCATTATTTATAGTAAGTAACAAGCTCGGTGATTCACTCAGATATGAGGTTGAGCAACTAAATTGCACAAAATACTTTAGGGAAATCGTTGGTTCTCTTGATACAAACCATGACAAACCTAATACCATACCAGTTGAATTTGCATTTCGTAATGACCAAATTCAGCTTGATCAAAATGTATGGTTTATAGGTGATAGCGAAGTTGACATAAATTGCGCTTTAAATTGTAATTGTACAGCAATCTTATATGGCGAAACCTACAAACAAACAAGCCGAGCAATGCCTGAATCAGAACAAGTTTTCAAAATAAATTGTTTTAGCGACCTTATTTAGCATTAACTTCAACATCTAACTGCGTAATGTATCTCGGATTAATCTTATTGCTAAAATTTGCAAAACTATAAGTTCTAGCAACTTCAAAACCAAAACTAGCATTAGAAGCATCTTCTAGATATTCAGAAGTTAATTTAGCTATCATATCTGGGCTTGAAAGCCAGGCATATTTTGCTTTAAAAACCCTAAGTTTTGATTTATCAACTTCTAAAATTTCATCAATATATGCTATCTCTTTATCAAGCATTTCAATTTTCATATTATAATGAAACAAAATTATTCCTGTTAAAATTATTAAAATAAACTTTATTGCCATTGCAATGTTAAGAAAAAATCTAATATTCATTACGTCCTCTCATAAACTCTTAATTTTGCTGATCTAGCCCTTGGATTTCCATCAACTTCGAGAGCAGATGGCACTAACGGTTTTTTGGTAATGATTTTAAAATCAGTACCAGCATTATCATTATGACTGATTGGCAAATATCTTGATGCATTATTATCACCTGCACTGGATCTAAAGAAATTTTTAACTACCCTATCTTCAATCGAGTGAAAAGTTACAAAAACCGCTATACCTCCAGGTTTTAATATTGTCTTAAGCTGAGCTAGAGTTTTCTCTAAATTAATAATTTCATCATTAACATAGATTCTAATTGCCTGAAATGTTTTAGTTGCAGGATCAATCCTATCCTTTTTATCAAATTTTACAGATTTTAGAATAATAGATCTAAGCTCTGTTGTAGTTTCGATTTTCTTATTATGTCTAAATTCAACAATATCTTTAGCAATTCTTCTGGCTTTTGTTTCATCTCCATAATAATATATTATGTCAGCAAGCTCTTCAGCTCTAAGGTTATTTACTACTTCATAAGCACTTAACCCATTAGATCCCATACGCATGTCAATTTTAGCTTCCTTATTAAAAGAAAACCCTCTCTCAGCTTGATCTAATTGCATTGATGAAACACCAAGGTCAAAAACAATACCATCAATTTTTCCAGCTAATTCCAAAGCCTTAACTTCTTGCTCTAGATGAACATAATTGCTATTTATGAATTTAAAACTCTCATGAAATTCATTAGTAACTTTATCAGCAAATTGTCTTACCGACTCATCAACATCAAAAGCAATAACTTTTGCATTTCTAGCTAAAATATTTTTGGTGTAGCCACCCGCACCAAAAGTGGCATCGATATAATTTAAATTAGGCTTTGGATCTAAAAACCTAATTACCTCGTTCAACATTACAGGTATATGCATTATCCTTATGCCAAAAATTAATTGTTATATCTTTGTAAATTATACGACAAATGCGCTTTCTATTATCATCCTCAAACGCAGTTTGTTTATTTATTGCACGCATTTTAGCTTTCTTTTGTAATTCACTAAAATTTACTAAATTATTTATCATTTTCACTCCTCGCTTTTAATGTTAATTTATTCCTTTGCTTTAACGCAAATTCTTTCGCCTGTTTTGAATAGGAAGCAAATTTCTCCGGGTTCCATATTTCAAAATTTTTTCCTTTTCCAATAAAGAGAGCTTTATCTTCAAGCTCACAATTTTGCATCAGGATCTCAGGCAGCACAATTCGACCCTCGCCGTCAAAAGATAATTGATGGCTTTCACCCAAAATAGCTGTGGCAAAAGCATCTTTTTCTTCTGAGAAAGGATCCAAATCTTCAATAATCTCTGTTATTTTTTCCATTCTACTGATTCCAGAAGCCTCAATACAAGGATTGATAAAAGAAGGATAAGCAATAATGCCCTGAAAAGACTCAACTCTAAGCACAGATCTGAATTGAGCAGTCACAGAAACCCTTCCCTTCTTATCAATCTTATTTGTAAATGTTGAAAGAAAAAGCATCATAGCTTCTGGTTCAAAATGGGTTTTTATGGTATAATATGGTATTTTATATTGATTTCATGGTACTAGTCAAGGCTTTATTCACAATATCAGCAAATATTTTGCAATTATTTTAAGCACGAAATTTGTGGATTTATGGGAATTTAGCGATTTTTTAGATTTTTAATAATTTTAGCAATTATGGAAACATTCAAACCAGACAAAGAAAAGAAAACTTAATTAACGTATGATATGATTACAGAGGAAGATTTGACCAAGGCTTAAATTTATGATATAATAATTATAAGAAAGTATTCAAACCTATAACATTTTTTGAGGTGATTATAAATTTTATGAGAAACTTTAATAAGCTTAAAAACATTTTTATATATGGTATTACTGCCATAATTTTTTCATCGAATTCGATGGCAATGGAAAATTTTGAGCAAAACAAAAAAATTAATTTTTCTTACAACATTAATTACAACAATATTGTTCAAAACAGCAATATTTTCAACTCACCAAAAGTTGAACTTGAAAACAGCAGCGAATTATTTCAAAAAGATAAATTTGGCAAACTTGTAAGCTTCAATGAAGAAAAGATTCAAAATGAAAAAATCCTAGATTTTGTTGGTATGTTTACTAGTCGCTATGATTCAAGAAAAAAGCTAAGATTTAAATTAAGACTAGACAATGATTATGACTTACAATCAGCTGTAATATCATATAAATTTCAATATTAATTTAAGAAATCTCTTAATATTACAATCAGATAAACATTTGGATTTACAGAAAGTTTCAACAAAATTTTTGATCATAAGTAAATTATAAATCTTTATAGTTGTCGTTTTAAACTAACTAATATAGTTTGCTGCACAAATTTATTTTTTATTATGAAATTTGTAAGCACAAGAGGTAAAGCAAAAACATTAAATTTTTGCGACGCAATGTTATCAGGTCTTGCAAGCGATGGTGGCTTGTATGTTCCTGTTTCATATCCAATATTTGATGCAATTGATATTGCTGAAATGTCTAAATTAACATTTCCAGAACTTGCACATAAAATCATGTCAAGATTCATTGGCACCGAAATTTCTTCAGACGAAATTCGTGACATAATCAACGACACATATAACAACAGTAATTTTACTGACAAATCAATTGCGCCATTGCGTCAAATTGACTCTAATCATTTTGTACTTGAATTATTTCATGGTCCAACTTTAGCATTTAAAGATTTTGCCTTACAATTATTTGGCAGAATGCTTGATTTGGTTTTATCAAAAAGAGGCGAACAAGCTGTAATTGTTGGGGCAACATCTGGAGACACTGGCTCTGCGGCGATTGCTGGATGCTCTCCATGCAAGAATGCTAAAATCTTCATTTTACATCCACACAATAAAATTTCAGAAGTACAAAGAAAGCAAATGACAACTTTTGAAGGTGAGAACATACATAACCTTGCAGTTGAGGGAACGTTTGATGATTGTCAGGAAGCAGTTAAAACTTTATTTTTACACAAGGAATTTTTACCTAAGAAAACTCATTTAATTGCTGTTAACTCTATAAATTGCGCAAGAATTCTTGCTCAAATAGTTTATTATTTTTATGCAGGAACTAAGTTAGGTTCGCCATATCGTAAGATTTCATTTTCGGTTCCAACTGGAAATTTCGGCGATATTTTTGCTGGTTATCTTGCTAAAAAAATGGGTCTTCCTGTTGATCAGTTAATTATTGCTACAAACAATAATGATATTCTTCATAGATTCATGACTGAAAACAAATATCATCGTGATGAATTACAGGAAACGATTAGCCCAAGTATGAATATTCAGGTTGCTAGTAATTTTGAAAGATTATTATTTGATACACATGATCGAGATGCTGATACAATTGATAAACTTATGAGCCAATTTAAAGAAACTAAAAAGATTTCTGTTCATGAGGATGTATTAACTAGAATCAAAACTCATTTTTCTAGTTGCAAGGTAACTGATGAAAACACATTAGCCACTATGAGTGAAATTTGGCAGAATAACAATTATGCTATTGATCCTCATACTGCAATTGCCATTTATGCAAGTAACCAATATATCAAATCATGCTCCAACCCTGTGGTGAGTCTTGCTACTGCGCATCCAGCTAAATTTGGTGATGCTTGCAAATCTGCCAAAGTACAATTTCAAGATCCTGTTCAATTAGAACGTATCTATGGTAAAAAAGAACGCTTTGAGGTTATAAGCAACAAATACGAAGATATTTCACAATTTATCAAAACTCATATTTAACATTAAGTTAGATTATTAGTTAAATGGTTAAATTTGGATTTGAGCTTTTAAAAACATCTAAGCGTGCTCGTCTTGGTAAGATCACCACTGCTCATGGTGAAATCAACACACCAGCATTTATGCCAGTTGGAACTTGCGCCTCGGTAAAGGGAATGCTGCCTGAGCAAATTTCAGATACTGGATCTGAGATAATTTTAGGTAATACTTATCATTTGATGCTAAGACCAACAGCAGAGCGTATAGCAAAGCTTGGTGGTTTACATAAATTTATGAATTGGCACAAGCCAATTTTAACTGACTCAGGTGGTTTTCAGGTCATGTCATTATCTGGACTTCGCAAAATTACAGAAGCAGGAGTTAAGTTCAAATCTCATATAGATGGTTCAACACATATGTTAACATCTGAGAGATCTATGGAAATCCAACATTTACTTGGTTCTGATATCACGATGATTTTTGATGATTGCCCTGAATTTCCAATTACAGAAGCTAAAGCTTTAAAATCTATGGAGATGTCGCTAAGATGGGCAGAACGTTCAAAAAAAGCTTATATTGAACGCCCTGGTCACGCTTTATTTGCCATTGTTCAAGGTAGCACCTTTAGAAATTTACGCGAGAAATCAGCAAAGGAACTAATTGATATCGGATTTGATGGCTATGCAATTGGTGGTCTCGCAGTTGGTGAGGGTCATAATTTAATGGTTGAAACTCTTGAATATACCGAGCCGATGCTACCAAAATCCAAACCTAGATATTTAATGGGTGTTGGTAAGCCAAAAGATTTAATTGCGGCAGTCAGACAAGGCATTGATATGTTTGATTGTGTATTACCAACAAGATCAGGCAGAAATGGCCAAGTGTTTACCTGGGACGGTCCTAAGAACTTACGTAATGAAAAGTTTAAGGAAAGCTTAGAGCCTATTGATACAAAATGTGGTTGTTATTGCTGTAAGAATTATAAATCTAGTTATTTAAACCATTTACTTAAAGCTAAAGAGATCAACGCCTCGGTTTTGTTATCTATTCACAATATTCATTTTTACCAAGATTTAATGCAGACAATGCGTGAGCATATCAAAGCTGGAACCTTCGAAGAATTTGCAGACAAGGCAATGCAAGAGCTATAATTTAATTACAAGCTATCAAAATCTACTTCTAAGCGCTCATCTGTTTTTCTGATTTTAACTTCAAGCTTATTATTTTTTATTGCTCTTGGCCCGATAATCAATTGTTTTGGAATTCCAATTAAATCCGCTCTTGAGAATTTAGCTCCAGCTTGATCTTGTTTATCATCAAGCAAGACATCTAGATTTTGTGCTTTTAATTTTTGATAAAGCTCTAATGATTTTTGTGAGCATAATTCATCTTTTGGCGCTAGATTAATTACAACAGCGTCAAATGGCGCTACCGCTTCAGGCCAGATAATACCTTTATCATCATGAGAGCTTTCAATAATAGCCGCAATTAATCTTGAGACACCTATTCCATAAGATCCCATATTTGGAAAAACCTTATTACCACCTGCATCATTAATGCCACAATTCATAGATTTACTATATTTATCGCCAAAATTAAAAACCTGCCCTACTTCAATTCCTCTTTTTGTTATGAGTTCAAAATCATAATTTTTTGATTTATCATGGAGATCATCAGCGGCTTGATAATAATTTGTTAGAGTTTCAAAATCATCAATACCATTTTCAAGATCTGTTATTAATCTCTTATCACAGAACACTTCGCTTTCACCAGTATCGGCAAGGATTTGGAATTCATGCGATAAATCACCACCAATTGCACCGGTCTCAGCACGAATTGGGATAGCTATAACACCAATTCTTTTGAAGATATTTAAATAGAGTTTAAAATATTTTTTATAAGTTTGAATTGCTGACTCTTGATCTAAATCAAAGGAATAAGCGTCTTTCATATAGAATTCTCTAGCACGCATCACTCCAAATCTTGGTCTGATTTCATCACGAAATTTCCATTGAATTTGATAAAGGTTAGTTGGCAGATCTTTATATGAATTTACAAATTTACGAAAAATATCAGTAATTACTTCTTCATTAGTTGGCCCAAATAAGAAATCTTTATCATGACGATCTTTTACTCTTAGCATTTCTTGGCCATAATCATCATAGCGGCCAGATTCTTGCCATAAATCTGCAGGTTGAAGAATTGGCATTAATAATTCTTGAATACCGGCTTTTGCATGCTCATCTCTAATGATATCTTCAACTTTTCTTAAAACTTTAATTCCAAGAGGTAATAAGCTATAGATTCCTGAGGCGGTTTTGCTGATCATGCCAGCTCTAAGCATTAATTTATGTGAGATAATTTCAGCCTCTCTTGGATCTTCTTTAAGAGTTGGAAGAAAACTTTGCGATAAAATCATGATTATATTTTTAACTCCTTAAAAACTTGTTGATAAAGTGGTTTTTTAAACTCAACGATTTCATCGATAAGCTCCTCTTTTGTACTCCATTTATATTCGGCAAATTCTGGTTCATAAACAGTAAGATCGATTTCACTTTCATCGCCAGTAAATGCTAATTTATACCAAATTTGTCTTTGACCTTTATATTTTCCTGACCAGAAATTTTCAGCAATATGATCTGGAAGATCATAAAAAAGCCAATTAGTTTTGGCGATAATTTTGAGTGATTTTATACCAGTTTCTTCGTAAACTTCACGATATAAAGCTTGATCAGGATCCTCTTCAGGGTCAATTCCTCCTTGTGGCATTTGCCAGCCTTTAATTACGAACTTCTCGAGTCTTTTACCAGCGAATATTTCACCTTTTTTATTTAAGATAACAGCACCAACACCTGCTCTATAATCATTTGGATTTTTCTGCATGATAACTATCTTTAATTTCTTGGAGTGGAATTACAATTCTTTGATTTAATATCTCAGCATGTTTACGGTTTTTTTCTCTTTGCCAAAATAAAGAATAGCTTATATATAAGAGCATCAAAGCACAAAGAGATAGTATAATTATTAAACTTTTATTTTTTTGCATAAGTGGAAACATCAAAAACACAATTTAAAATAGCTAGCTTTACTAAAAGAGGAACAAGAAAATTATCTATTCGTAAAAAATTTCTACGTGATGAGATCTTACCTAAATATCAAATCAATGATGCTAAGATAGCAAAAATTATAAATTCTGATAAAGCAATTAATCTTGAGATTGGTTTTGGTTCTGGTGAGTTTTTATATTCTATATTTAAACAAAACCCTGATCAGATATATATTGGGTGCGAGCCATTTGAAACTGGAGTTTTACAATTAGTAGATAAAATCGAATCAGATTCATCAATTGAGGCTTATAAATCTAATCTTTATATTCATGCAAATGATGTTTTTGATATTTTAGCTAAATTTCCCAATGAGACCTTTAGTAAGATTTATATTTTATTTCCAGATCCATGGCCAAAACCAAGGCATCACAAAAGAAGGATTATAAGAGATGAAAATCTAGATATTTTTATTGCTAAATTAAAATCAGGATCTGAGCTTAAAATTGCAACCGATCATTATGATTATGCAAGCTGGATCATTGCGCATTTAATTAATAGAACAGATTTAAGCTGGGATTTAAATAATGAGTTTGACCCAACTATTGAGTTTCCGGAATATGTGACGACAAAATATTACCGTAAAGCTAAGACAGATGATAAATATTTCTTTAAATTTCTTAAGCTATAAATGCTTTTTTAAGGTTATCTTGTTATAATTTTGTCACTTCCAAAATGATGCTCAGATGACACATTATCTCCTTTTGTCTTTTGACTATTATAATATTTGGTAGCATATGATGCAACAACAAAGGCTCCACAAAATAGACCAGCTGGAATAAATACCATAGCAGTTATTCCACCACCTATTGAGGCAATAGAGCCTAATGCAATAGCACTAGCACACATAGATGTAGCAGCTGCTGTTTTTGTTACTGGCAGCTTACCTTCTGTTTTATCTAAAGGCTTTGAGACATCTACAATTGGAACTTGATTATCAGAAGAATATTCTAATTGCTGTCTATCTGAACGTACTTGCCTTTCATCACTTAGTGAGAAAAAATCTGAATGTGAGCCAAGTTGTCTAGTAATGGATTTTTGAATTTTTTCACTGCTAATTTTATCATAAAAAGGCCTTGCGCTACTAATTTCTTTTTGATCAACAGCAAGCTTTAAAAATTCAACAAATTGCTTTTGATATGACTTTATATGATCATCATAATCAGCATGATCATCTAATTCATCAAAAACCTCACAATATTTATCGTAACGTGAATCTTTATCTTTATAAAAATTAACAACTTTAAATATTTTTTCATAATCATCGAAACTATATAAATTTTTTAATAAATTATTAATGAAAGTTGAATGTTGCCTTTCATTCACAAAGCTAGAAATTGAATCAAATGAATCACTACCATTAGAGCCATCTTTCTTACATAACGTAATAAACCTTTTATATGTTTGACTATCTTTTGCCTTGTTTAAATATTCAACAAAGTTCGGTATATCATTTATAAAATTAACCTTATGATAATTAGTTTCATAAAATTTTAATTTATTTTGCAAGTGAAAATAATCAGGTAAATCAGTAACGCTTGTTGGGCTTGCATCTAGTGAACCTGTTCCTCTTGGACTAGAAGGAGGTGTAAAACTTTTAGAAGAAGAGTCTGAATGTGTTCTTTCCTTTTCAAGCGCTCTGACTTTTTGTGTTAAACTTTCAATCTTTGTTTTTGATTCTTCTTCAACATGAAGTTTTTCAGATTCTAATCTCTCAAGATTTTCTCTGAATCTGCGATCTATTTCTGAAATTTGTCTTGATGTTTCAAGTTCTCTCTCCCGAATTGTTTGCGATAATTTTTCTTGTTTAGATTCTGCCCTTTTAAGCTGTTCAATACTTTCTCTTGATTCACGACTAGATCTTGCTAATTCACCTTTTAATTGATGTTCTAATTCGGAAACACGACGAGATAAAAATTCTTGTTTATATTCATCAGCACTTGCTTCTTCAACCGCAGGTAATCTGGGACTTAAATCATCAATCTGACTTAGACTAGCTCCATAAAAAGTAGAAGATTGAGTTGATCCATAATTATGATGTCCTGTATGACAATTTGGCAAATGATCACGACCAGAAGAATTACCGGATCTTCTGTTCATTGCCTTGATACCAAGATCTTGCTGCTGCTTTAAATATGAAATCTTTTGTCTTAGATGTTTTAAGTTGCGTTTAAGCGACTCTATCAATGTGTTTGCAGAATCTAATTCTTCCTTTAAATGAATTTTGTCCTGAGAATTTTTTCTCCCTCTCCGAAAAAGATCTGTATATGATTCTTGAAATTGTTGTAGTTTTCCTTTTGTTTCATGTAACAGCTTTTCTAAACGAGCTTTTTCTCTTACAAGATCTATATGTATAGCATCAGCTCTATGTCTAGTTTCAGTGCGCAAATCATACTCAGCAGAGGCTTTAAATTCATCAGCAGCATCTCTATGTCGGTAATGACGTAACCAAGTATCATAAGATATTTCTAGCTTTTTAAAAAATACATCGAATTCATCTTTAAAACTTTTATTTGATGCTGATGAGTAAAATTTATTTTTAGGAGCTGAACCTGTTATTTCATTATATAACTTTTTTATGACTTTGAAAGCTTCATCACTAATGATTGCCGAATGATCCTGCTGGGATAACCTATGAAAGTTTTCAAAAAGCTCATAACAAAAGAAAAAACGCATATTAGCATAATTACTAAATATAAATTTATCCTTAACAGTTTTTAATTTCTCATAAAATTCTTTGTTATCTTTATAAATACTAACTAACTCATCTATAGATTCTGCTTTGCGGAAATCATCTCTAATGGCCGAATATTTTCGATATGTTTGATGATATGATGCTAAATGGTTAACTCGTTTAGTTAACTCATCTAAATTTGGAATTCCACGTATTTGATTACCTTGAGAAATATTTTGATTTTCAGTTCCGAAAATCTGATCAGGAAAATATTTATGAGGTAATTCTAATTGATATAAAGCAAAAATTAAAAAACGATATTTTTGTAAAGAAGTTTCAATAATTTGGCGTTTATTAAAATAGACTTTAGCAGATAATTCACTATCATGATTATCCTTAACTTTTGTCCCAGATGGCAAGATTTTATATAAAGCATCAAAAACATCATCTTCAACATCTTCAACATCTTGACGTTTATGGTCTCTACCAGAAGAGATTGAGATATCTGTAAAGTTAGTTGCAGGAAAATAAAATTTATATAATCTTATTAAAGAAAGTAATCTATAATAATTATTTAACTCTTCTAAAATTTCAGGTTCTTTACTTTTAAATTTAGCTTGAACCTTGGCTTTAAGAGATTCAGGAAATTCGGAAATAAATGGAGTAGTAGATTCTAAAGATTCCTTTTTGAAATCATAATTAATTTCGTAAGACTGATTCTCTGGAAATAAATCACATTGATCTAATTCAGCACCTAAAATTCTCTTAAATTTATTATTAAAAATTGATAAAAGTGATGTTTTAACTTGAAATTCTAACGCTTCAAAACTCATATTACAAAAATAATAATGTTAAATCTGCAAAAGCCTTAGATAACCTAACAGAGAAAGACAATTTGGCAAATTTGTTTTTAGATTTTAACATATTTTTACACAAATTCCAAATTCTAATTTGTTTTTACCACTAAGGCAAAGCCTTAGTGGTAAAATTAATTTTAGCATGTTGCGTTAATAATCACCAAGATTAGATATCAGCACGTCTAATTGGTGATTTACCATTTATATCATGATCTGCTGAAAGACCTGCAACAAAAGTACCACCTAAGCCTACATCCTCTTCCTCAGAATCAGAACTGTTCGCTACTAATGCAGATGGTGAAGGAATTCTTGAACCAGCAGCTCGCTGTGAAGATACTGAACTTGCAATAGAG
>JAYOLW010000011.1:0-49366 GCA_038120515.1 Rickettsiales bacterium
CAATCGTTCCAACATTTACATGAACCTTATTTCTTTCAAATACTTCTTTACTCATGCTATAAAACCATAAAACAATTAATATTAACACTCCAAATTGGAGCGGGTGAAGGGAATCGAACCCTCACATTTAGCTTGGAAGGCTAACGCTCTACCATTGAGCTACACCCGCACACTGGTAGAGGGAGTAGGATTCGAACCTACGAACACATTACGTGGGCAGATTTACAGTCTGCTGCCTTTGACCGCTCGGCAATCCCTCCACAAATTATTGTGTAAGAGCAGAATTCTTTAAATTACTATTAAAAAGATGTCAATCAGGAATTTAAATTATTAAAGCTTTATTTACTAACTCAACCAATAATCTACTGAATACAGTTTTACGCAAACTCAAACATTGTTTCATCACGGTAACTCAAAGCCTCTTCAAATGATATCTTTTTTTCATATAATGCTCTACCAATTACAACACCATCTATTCCATATTTAGATAATTTATTAACCTTCTCTAGATCACTTATGGAAGAAACTCCACCAGAAATTATTAAAGGAATATCACAATTTTTGGCAATCTCTAACGCACCAACCTCATCAAAACCTGACATTATACCATCTCTATTAATATCAGTATAGATAATTGCTGCGACACCAATATCTTGAAGCTGGGCAATCAAATCAAATACCAAAACATCAGAATCTTCTAGCCAACCCTCAACAGAAACTTTGTTTGACCTAACATCAACACCCACAACAATTCTTCCAGGAAACATTTCGCAAGCTTGCTTGACCAGATCAATATTTCTTATTGCACTAGTCCCCAAAATTATCCTAGCTATTCCATTATTCAAATAATCTTCGATGGTCTTAATATTTCTTATCCCACCACCGACCTGAATTTTTAACTCAGTATTTTTAGCAATATCAAAAATAACTTCTTTGTTCATTGGCCGACCTCTTGCCGCACCATCCAAATCTACAACATGAAGCCATTCAAAACCAGCATTGCTAAATTGTTTAGCCTGATCTAAGGGATTGGCATTAAACAATGTGACCTGATTAAGATCACCCTGCTTTAACCTTACACAATTTCCATTTTTAATATCAATAGCTGGATAAATATTCATGTTATATTTGAATAAAATGTTTTAATAATTCAACACCCTGTGACCCGCTTTTTTCAGGATGAAATTGTGTAGCTAGTATATTCTCTTTATATAATATGCAAGGAAATTTAATACCATATTCACAATAAGCAGCTACATCAGCTTCGTCAAATGCATCAAAATAATAAGAATGCACAAAATAAAAATCTTGTTTATCGAAAATATTAAATTTCGAATTAGATACCAAGATATCATTCCAACCCATATGAGGTAAAATTAATTTATCACTAGCAACAATTTTTTTAACCTGACCAGATATAAGTGACAAACCTCTAGTAACACCATTTTCATATCCACAATCTGATAACAACTGCATACCAACGCAAATACCCATAAAAGGCATACGCCTTATTTCAACATGACTCATAATAGCATCAATCAGACCTTCAGTAGAATTTAAATTATGAGCAACCTTATTATATGCACCCTGCCCTGGCATAACCAAATAATCTGTCAAGGCAATATCTTTGGAAGAGCTTGTTACCCTCACATCAATACCATCAAGTCTTTTAAAGGCATTATAGATCGACCTTAAATTACCAGCGCCAAAATCCAATATTGATAATTTTTTCATAAAAAATCAGTTAAAATGACAAAACATATATTTCGCTTCAAAAGAACTATTTGCATATACTAACTTCTGAAACTGGAAACCTTTATGCTTAAGACCACTTTCAATCATATCACCAGACTCAATACCAAAGAAAACCAACATAAACAAAGTTACAACCATTCCCGTAAAATCATTAATCAAACCTAGCGCTTCAACGCGACCAATTAATGCAAAAATCAAGAAAATCATTAAAGATATATAATACTGCTTTTTGAACAAAGCCCACCAAAAATTGAAAACAACAGCCCAAACATTAAATGACTTCTGCACTGCTACAACATCCCTCAACGATTCAACTGAATTTTGAGTATAAACAGCAAAAACCTTCATTTATATAGAACCTTTAGTTGATGGTATTTTACCTTTTTGCCTATCATCAATTGTAAAAGCCTTTCTAAGCGAATGAGCTAAAGCCTTATAACATGATTCAATTTTATGATGATTGTTCTGGCCATATAGGTTTTTAACATGAATATTAGCTTTTAAGCTACCGGAAAAAGCATTAAACCATTCCGCAAAAAGCTCTACATCAAAATTACCAATCCTATCAGATGTAAAATTAACATCAAAAACGGAAGCCGGCCTTCCAGAAATATCAACTGCAACAAGCGTCAAAACATCGTCCATCGGAACAACACTATGAGCAAATCTCGTAATCCCAGCCTTATCACCAAGAGCCTGCGCTAGAGCCTTCCCTAATACAATCCCAACATCTTCGCATGTATGATGAAAATCAACATGAATATCACCCTTTGCCACAAGATCTATATCAATCAAACTATGCTTAGATAACTGCTCTAACATATGATCAAAAAACGGTATACCTGTATCAATTTGATAGGTACCTGTACCATCTATATTTACCGTTACCTTAACATCAGTTTCATTAGTTTTGCGCGATATACTTGCTTTTCTCATAGTTAAAATTTAAATTTAAACATAAATTATAATCAAAAAAAGGTATTTAACAAATATTTTTTCATAATTAACAATTGTTTATACATAAACTTTTCTATAAAATGAAAATAAAATCATTTTGAAATCGAATTAAAATAAATTTTATATGAAACTAAAACTGATTCTGCTTTCTTTCATTTCAATCACATACCTCTCAATTAGTAATGCTAATGCTAATTCAATATTTGATAATGAGGATAATGAATATTATCAGACACAAATAAAGGATCCTTTAGAACCTATCAACAAAAAGATATTTAAGTTTAATTTCTATGTCGATAAATACACAATAAAGCCCCTTGCCAAAATCTATAAAAATCACGTACCTACTCAAATAAAATCAGGATTGAGGAATTTTACTCAAAACCTTAGCACACCATTATCAGCCTTATCATCACTTTTTATCCTAGATTTCAAAAACAGCGCTTACAATCTTACTTCATTTAGCATGAATAGTACTTTTGGCTTATTAGGTTTTTTTAATATAACATCTAAATTATCTCAAAAAGAGAAAAATATAAACTTCGTAAATGTTTTCAAACATTATAAATTTGACGAAGGAATCTATCTGGTACTTCCTTTACTTGGACCACAAACTTCAACTAATTTTATAGCCGCAGGTCTTAATACCATACTTAACCCATTATATAAAATTAATTACAACAATAACGAAAAAGAAATTGCATTTAGAACAACCACAAAATTTATAGAAATTATAGATTTTCGTGCTAGTAATTATAACAATATTAACAATTTATATAATTATTCATTAGATCCTTATATCGCAGTTAGAAATATATATTATCAAAATCATGAGAATTAAAAACATATTTCTTATTATAACTCTATCTTGTTCATTGTCATTTGCAAACTATAATGAAAGCAATGAGGCAGAGCTATTTATTGAAAACTTTACCAATAATATATTCAATATAATATCGAATAAAAACTCAAGTCATGAAAAAACAATAGCATCGCTTAGCTATGAAATAAAACAAAATATTGATCTGAACTATATTTGTAACTTCGTCATTGGAAGACAATGGAAAACAGCAAGCCCAGAATTTAAAAAAAAGTTTCTTGACCTATATGAAAGATACTTAATTGCATTATACGCTCCTCAATTTAAAGGCTATAGTGGCGAAGTTTTTAAAATAATCAAAACTGAAGAAATAAGAACAAACAGATTTAGTTCGCAAATAGTTTTCATTACAAATGATAAAACCCAAATTAATCTTAATATCTATTTTATAAAGAATGACAAAAACCAATTTAAAATAGTTGATGTAACTGGCGAAGGTATAAGTATAATAGCTTCACAACGCGAAGAATTTAACTCAATTATCAGCACTTATGGATTAGATTACTTTTTAGAGTCATTCCAAGAAAAAATTCAAATTTCACATTAGGCGACCGTGTTATATCCTCACTGGCCTAAACCATTAGGATTCTTAAAAAAAGTGGACAATAACCAACTAGTTAGAGACGCCCTTAACTATATTGGTAACCCACAAAAAAAATTAAAGAATATAATTCACATAGCTGGAACAAATGGAAAAGGCTCAACATTAGCATTTATAAAGCAAATTTTACTTACAAACAACTACACTGTAAACTGCTTTACATCTCCACATTTAATACATTTTAACGAACAATACTTTGTTCAAAACCAAATAATATCTAATGAAAATCTCACAAGATATTTAGAAGAAGTAAGATTAAAAATTGAAGAAAAATTCAATTTATCATATTTTCAAGCAACAACCATCTCAGCTTTTTATATATTTAACAAATTTAACTCTGACTTCAACTTAATCGAAACTGGTCTTGGCGGAAGAATTGATCCAACCAATGTATTTACAAATAAACTTGCTGCAATTCTATCACCAATTTCATATGATCATATGGAGTTTCTTGGAAATAATCTTTTACAAATCACTTGCGAGAAGGCAGATATCTTAAACAATGCCGAAAATGTAATTATTGCAAAACAAAAGCCAATAGTAAATGCCTGTCTAAAAATCATACTTAAAGATAAAAATTTCAATTCTGCCAAATACTTTAAAAAAGCATATGACTTTGATTTTGACGATAAGAATTTCTATTATATCGATATAGAAAATGAAAGAATAGAACAATATAACAAACCAAGTCTTCTTGGGTGCCACCAATTTATAAATCTTGCAACAGCATTAACAACAATTAACACACTAACAAAACACTTCACATTTGATAGAGAAAAAATCAATAATTCCATACAAAAAACACAATGGATTGGAAGGTTAGAACAAATCAAAATTTCGAAAAGCCACCTTAACAACCAACAAAGCGTAATATACTTTGATGGAGCACATAATGATAATGGGGCACGATATTTAGCATCTTGGATAAAAAAAACTCCATTCAATGGAGAAACTATATTAATTTATGGAAGAAGCAGTGGAAAAAACCACAACTCATTTCTTAAAAAGTTTAAAAATATAATTTCTAAAATATATATAGTTGAAGTTCAAAACGAAGCTAAACCAGCAAGCATAGATGAAATAAAAAAAAATCTCACATTAAATAACTTTAATATAAAATATTGTAATGATTTATTTGAGGCAATTATCTGTAATAAAGAAAAAAAACAGCCTATAAGAGTCGTTATTTGCGGCTCATTATTTTTATATAGAGATATCAAAAATTTTTTTTAAAATTTTCTTTTAATGATACTGAATTTGTGTTACAATGCATCAAAACAATCTTATTACTTGAAAAGTTATGGCAAAAAAAACCTTCCAAATCAAAGATCATGTCGTGTACCCTTCTCATGGCGTCGGTCAAATTAAAGAAATCAATACTCAAGCTATTGCAGGACAAAGTATAGAATTTTTTATCATATACTTTGAAAAAGAAAAAATGCAACTTAGCGTTCCAGTAGCAAGAGCTGAAAAGATTGGTTTAAGAAAATTATGTACTGAACACGATATCGAAAAAGCTTTTGATATCATTTCAGAAAAAGCTCAAACATCACGTGGGATAATGTGGTCACGTAGAGCACAGGAATATGAACGGAAAATTAACTCTGGAGATATTTTCTCTGTAGCTGAAGTTATCAGAGACCTGCACAGGAATGTAAAAAACCCTGATAGATCATACAGTGAAAGAATGATTTATGAAGCTGCTTTTAATAGATTTGTCAGCGAAGCCAGCTTAATTAAAAAACAAGATATAAATTTATTTGAAGAAGAATTCTACAAGATGCTTAAGATTGATGACGTAATTGATATATCAGAGCTAAATCACTTTGATGATATTGACGGATTTGATGAAGAAGCAAATTCAAGCTCTGATGAAGACGAAGACGAGGATGATATAATTGCTGCATAAATAAAAACCAACCTTGGAAACAAGGTTGGTTTTCATTATCTGATTGTTGAAAATTATTTTAAAACTTCTGCTAGTTTTTGACCGATTTTAGCTGGTGAATCACTTACGGCTATACCAGCAGATAACATTGCCTCGATTTTACTTTCTGCAGTTCCCTGTCCACCAGAAACTATTGCACCGGCATGACCCATTCTTTTTCCTGGAGGTGCAGTTTTACCAGCAATAAAACCAACAATAGGCTTAGACCTACCCTTTCTAGCTTCAGCTTTTATAAAAGCAGCAGCCTCTTCCTCATCAGTACCACCAATCTCACCAATCATAACAATTGATTTAGTAGCATCATCAGAAAGAAACATATCTAAACAATCAATAAAGTTTGTACCATTTACTGGATCACCACCAATACCAATACAGGTAGACTGACCTAAACCTAGGGCTGATGTTTGAAACACCGCCTCATATGTTAAGGTTCCAGACCTTGAAACAATACCAACTGATCCAGGCTTATGAATATGTCCAGGCATAATTCCAATTTTGCACTCACCTGGAGTGATAATTCCAGGACAATTTGGTCCTATTAATCTTGTTTTCGAACCTTTTAGGGCTTTTTTTACTTTAACCATATCCAAAACAGGTATTCCTTCCGTAATACAAATTGCTAACTCTATCTCAGAATCTATAGCTTCCAAAATAGCATCTGCAGCAAAAGGAGGTGGAACATAAATAACAGTAGCATTTGCTTCAGTTGCAGCTTTTGCTTCAGCTACAGTATTGAAAATTGGCAAACCTAAATGATTACCACCACCTTTATACGGAGTCACTCCGCCTACCATTTGTGTTCCATATGCAACAGCCTGCTCAGAATGGAAAGTACCTTGAGCTCCCGTGAACCCCTGACAAATTACTTTTGTGTTTTTATTAACTAATACTGACATTTTTTCCTCTTAAGCAACATTTTTTTTATTTTTTACAGCTTCCACTATTTTTATCGCTGCATCATCAAGATCACTTGCTGGTATAATATCTAAACCAGAATTTGATAAAGCTTGTTTACCAAGCTCAACATTTGTTCCCTCAAGTCTAACAACTAATGGAATAGAAATACTTACTTCTTTTGCAGCAGCAATAATACCTTCAGCAATAATATCACATCTCATAATTCCACCAAAAATATTTACCAAAATACCTTTAACATTAGTATCAGATAAAATAATTTTGAATGCTTCAGTAACCCTTTCCTTAGTTGCTCCACCACCAACATCAAGGAAATTAGCAGGCTCTGCACCATATAACTTGATAATATCCATTGTCGCCATAGCAAGACCAGCACCATTTACCATACAGCCAATATCACCGTCCATTTTAATATATGACAAACCATTATCAGATGCTCTTGACTCAAGCTCGTTTTCTTCAGTTTCATCACGATAACTTACAACGTCAGCTTGTCTATATAAAGCATTATCATCAAAATTAATTTTTGCATCTAATGCAATTAAATCACCAGATTTAGTTACAACTAAAGGGTTAATCTCAACTTGAGAAGCATCAGTATGAACAAAAGCATCAAAAATACTAGAAACAAGTTTTGAGAATTGTTTTAATTGCTCCTTAGAAAGGTCTAGCCCAAAAGCTAAACGGCGTATATTATGTCCCTGAATACCAATTGTAGGATCTACATAAATTTTAATAATTTTTTCAGGGTTAGATTCAGCTACTTCCTCAATATCCATTCCACCCTCTTTTGAACAAACAAAACAAATATTTGATGTTTCTCTATCTAAAACAGCAGATAAATAGAATTCTTTATCAATATCAGATCCTTCTTCAATATATAACCGATTAACTTCCTTACCCTCAGGACCAGTTTGATGAGTAATAAGAGTTGAACCAAGCAATCTTGACGCCTCTGACTCAACTTCATCAATAGTTTTAACAACTTTAACTCCACCAGCCTTACCTCTACCACCAGCATGAATTTGTGCTTTAACGACGTAAACGGAACTATTTAGATTTTTTGCAGCAGATACAGCTTCATCTACAGAAAAAGCAGGAATTCCTTTAGGAACAGGAACCCCAAATTTAGAAAGCAATTCTTTTGCTTGATATTCATGTATATTCATTTCACTAAAAAATAAGAATTAGGCTGAATAATTTAATTCTTTTTATTTAAAATTAAAGAATAAATTTATAACTCAGAAATTTAAGACATATCACATTATCTTAATACATACTCAAGAATGTGAATTATCAGAACTATCTTTATAAATGTATTTAATGCCACAATAGGGGCAAACAACCTCCTGACTTTGATCTAAATTTAAATAAATATTAGGATGATTTGAGAAGCTCACACTACCATTACAACTAACAATCTTGGAGCTAGAATGAATTAATGAAATTTTATTTTGAGACATAAACAAAAAATTTACTGATTAATTGCAACCGGATATTCTCCAGTAAAGCATGCATCACAATATGTATTTCCACACGGAGAATTTTTTTTATCACCTGATACAGATTTATACAATCCATCTATAGAAATGTAGCATAATGAATCAGCACCAATTATAGAGCACATTTCCTCAACATTATGTTGCGCTGCTAGCAAATGACTTTTATCGGGAGTATCAACCCCATAAAAACACGGATTAGAAGTCGGTGGTGAGGCTATACAAAGATGAACTTCTGATGCACCCGCAGCCCTAACAACTTCAACAATTTTTTTAGACGTAGTACCTCTAACCAAACTGTCATCAACCAAGACAACCCTTTTTCCTTTTATAGCTCCAGAATTAGCATTATGCTTTAATTTAACACCCAAATTTCTGACATGCTCTGATGGCTCAATAAAAGTTCTACCAACATAATGATTTCTTATTATCCCTAATTCAAAAGGAATGCCCGATTCTTCCGAGAACCCAATTGCCGAGGCCACACCTGAATCAGGAACAGGCACAACAATATCAGCCTCAATATTATGCTCTCTTGCAAGCACTCTTCCAATTTCTTTTCTAACATTATATACATTTTTTCCGCCCACCAATGAATCTGGCCTTGAAAAATATATATATTCAAAAATGCATAACTTACTTTCCTTTTTTGCAAAAGGAAATAATGAACGTTTACCTGATTTATCAATTACAAGCATTTCTCCTGGCTGAATATCTCTTATATTATCAGCTCCAATAATATCAAAAGCACAGGTCTCTGATGCTAACACATACGAATCTTTAAACTTACCTAAACTAAGAGGCCTTATCCCGTGGGCATCTCTAACTGCAATAACTTTATCATTTAATAATATTAATATCGAGAAAGCTCCTTCAACCATATTTAAAGCTTCAGCAATTCTGTCAATAGGATCAACTTGCTGACTCTTAGCTATTAGATGAATTATCACTTCAGAATCAATTGAAGTATTAAAAATTGAACCAGAATCAATCAGATCCTTTCTAAGCTTATCTGCATTTGTTAAATTACCATTATGAGCAAGAGCAAGCTTACCAAAACTAAAATCAGCTAAAAAAGGCTGAAAATCCCTTAAATTTTTTTCAGCAACTGTTGAATATCTAACATGACCAATAGCAGAATTTCCTGGCAAGTCCTTCAAAATACTAGGCTTATTAAAACTATCACCAACATGACCATTTTCATAATGAGTAAAAAACTTATTATTAAAAGTTGATACAACACCAGCGCCTTCCTGCCCTCTATGCTGTAATGCATGAAGCCCTAAAACTGTATAAAGTGAAGAATCTTCAATATCGAAAATACCAAAAACCCCACATTCTTCTTTTAAACCAGATAGATTGTAATTCAAAATAATTACCCAAAAAATTAAACAACGGTTATTTTATTGCATAAATGCTAATTTTTCAAGCCATCAATTAATTCTTTTAATTTATTTGTATCAACCTCTGATGCCTTTTCTATAGCGGCATCTTTAACCAACTCTTTTTCTTCATCATTAAAAGAATCATAGATTTTTTTAAAGACATTCAATTTGTCAATAATACTACTACCACTATCACTATTATCTTCTGTTGATTTATTTATACCAGAAGAGCTACCATCATTAGAAGAATCATCATTTCCTATGAAAGAATCTACGAGTTCTTTGAAAGCACTTGAAGAATCAGTTTTCGAAGAATCTTTCGAGCCTTTATCTTTGCCCAACTTTTCTGAGAAGAACATCTGTATCACACCGGTTTCAAGCACAAGATCAGCCCCCTCATCTAATACACCTGAAAGCTCAGCATCAGCAACCCACTCAATTTGTTTACCAAAGATCATCTTAAAACCAACAGTTAGAAGAATATGAATTAAGATTATAACTAATAAATTCTTGGCTCCCGCAAGAACAACACCCAAAATCCTATCAAGAACAAATGGTATAAAAGCTCTTATTGTTTCTTTAACTGGAAATAGCAACATTGATAAAACTACATTAACTACAAAGAAAATAGTTCCAGGAACAAGTGACAAGACAATTCCCGAAACAATTCCAGACTCACCTCCAAAAAACATATCTTTCAAAGTAACAACTGCATAAGCACTAACTATACTAGCACAAACAATTTTAATCAATGAACAAACTTCACCACTAAAACCTCTTATAAAACCAAAACCAGTTGTAATAAGAAGAAACCCCAAAACAAAAAAATCGTAATTATTAAAATTTTCAAACATCGAATTAAGCTGAAATAATATTGGTTAAAATAACAAAAAAGTTTACTAACTGATAAAAATCAAGCTTTAATAAAAAAAGCCCCCTTACTTGTTTAAAATTTATTTGTTTTTTCAAGTTTTTATTTTAAACTTCAGTACTCTTTAGGCTTACTCTTCAGATTTGCAACAAATATTCATTTATTAAAAAAGATGTTAAAAGGAATTTATACAGCAATAATAACACCATTTAAAAATAACGAAATTGATATTGAATCATTTGAAAAACTTATAGAATACCAAATCAAAGGTGGAGTTGCCGGTATAGTTCCTTGCGGAACCACTGGAGAATCACCGACCCTAAGTCACGATGAACACAAATTTGTTATTAAAAAAGCGATTGAGATTGCCAAAGGTAGAATTAAAATTATTGCTGGTACTGGCTCAAATTCCACTCAAGAATCCATTGAGCTTACCAAAGCTGCTGAGGAGCTTGGCGCGGATGCAGCTTTATTAGTTACCCCATATTACAACAAGCCCACACAAGAAGGAATTTTTCAACATTATAAAAAAATTCATGATGAAACTAAAATATCAATAATTCTTTATAATATTCCTGGAAGATCTATAATCGATATAAACAACGAAACGCTAGAAAGACTTTTTAAACTTGATCGAATTATTGGTATAAAAGATGCTACCGGCAATTTAAACCGACCTATAGAACTTAACCATATCGTTAGTAAAGAAATAGCACATTTTTCAGGCGAAGATGATAACGCGTTAGATTTTTACAAAATTGGCGGTAATGGACTAATTTCAGTTACATCAAATATATTTCCAGAAATTGTCTCAAAAATTTATGAATTCTGGAGCAATGGTAATTTTGAAGAAGCTGCTAAACTTCAAAACAGATTAAAAAAAGTAAACAAAGTTTTATTTTGTGAAACAAATCCCATTCCAATAAAGTTTGCCATGAGTGAATTTGGTTTTTGCTCAAATGAAATAAGATTACCCTTAACATTACCTGCAAAAGACTCTCAAACTGAAATTATCAAAGCAATTAAAGAAATATTCGACACAATAGATGGGTAAAAAGCTTTTACTTACAAATTATGCTATAAATAAAAAAGCAAATTTTAACTTCAATATTAAAGACAAATTTGAGGCGGGAATTGTTTTATTAGGTTGCGAGGTCAAATCTATTAGGGCAGGACAATGCAATTTAAGTGATAGCTTTATTGTCGCCAAAGACAACCAGGTTTATTTAGAGAATTTTCATATTAGCCAATACAAAAACTCTAGAGACCAGTATTACAATCCAACAAAAAGCCGGAAATTATTATTAAAAAAAAACGAGTTAAATAAAATTTCAGGATATCTTCAAAGATCCGGGACCTCAGCAACAGCTTTAAAGATTTACAACAATTCTAGAAACTTCCTAAAATTAGAGATCGCATTAGTTACAGGAAAAAAACTACATGATAAACGTGAAACAATAAAAGCAAGAGAATGGGAAAGAGACAAGGCAAGAATCATGAAAGATCATTAACAATGATTTTTAAAAACTTTTCAAAGAAAATCTTAAAAGTCACTGTTAGTTTTTTAATAATACTAACAACCATTTTTGCTTTATTCGCCGCATATATTGCATCACTTATAATTGCGAAACCAAGAGAAATTCAATTTCTTGGCAGCTTTATTGAATCATCAATTAAATCTTATAATGAAAATATAAACTTTGAAATTGGCAACGCTATTATTTCATGGGATAATAAAGACTTTACTTTTAAGATTAATTTAAAAAATGTAACTTTCGAGATCAAAAACGAAATTTCTATTTTAGCCCCTAATATCATTATCGACATATCTAGAAGAAGCTTACTTTTTGGAAATGTTGATATCGACAACTTAATTCTAACAGGCGCAAAGATAGAAATAGAAAAATTAAAAAATTCAGGAAAATTTAATTTAGAAAAACTATCGCAACTAAAGCTAAAACTTCCAATTAATTTTAAAAATTTAGAAATCTACAGTGCAGAATTTTTAATAAAAAACTCAATAACTAAAATAAAGTCCCTAATATTTGAAACACAAAATACAAAAAATTTGTTTTCTCTAATAATTAACCATGACCAAGAAATGGTAACAAGTAACGCTGAATGCAAACTATCGTTAAAAAACGAAGTAGAATCCTGTATCGGAGAAGTTTTAAATATTAATAACCATTTTATCAACTCGATTTTCAACCAACAAAATCTAATAAACTCCAAATTCTCATTAAACACAAATTTCGATTTAGATTTTATTCAAGAAACTATTTCATTTGAACTAATATCAGAGAATGGAAATCTAGGTACCCAAAAAGAATCAAAACTATTTTGGGACGAACTATATATCAAAGGCTTATTCGATTTTAAGCAGAAAACAATTAACCTTCAAGATGTCAAAATTACAAACCAAGAAAACAAGCTATCAGGCTCTATTAATCTAAATATTCTAGAAGAGTATTTACTCTTAAATATAAATTCATTTCAAGGAAACAATATATTCTTATTTAATGTATGGCCAAACCAAGTTACACCAAAACTTTTAGGATGGCTAAATAAAAACATTAAGTCACTTAAAATTGATAACTCAAATTTAAATCTAGGCCTGAATTTAAAAACAAAACAAATTAATGATTTTTATATGAAGCTTGAATTTAGCGAGGCAAATATAAAATTTGCACCAATGCTAAGCCCATTAACCAATGGAAGTGGAGAGGTAATGATAAAGAATAATATATTAAGTATTAATGCTGAAAAAGGTAATCTAGAAAAAGTTAATTTAATTAAAGCTAATGCTACAATTGAAAATATATTTGAGAAAAAAACTCACAATCTGATAGCCAATATCGAAACGTTATCAGACGCATCAGAAATCACAAAATATATTGCCAACAATAATTTAAATAAATTTAATTTTTCCGGAGAAGTATTAAGTAAAATACAGCTTAATATCCCTATCAAAAAAGGCACTAGTTTTGACTCTATAATTTTTTCCTCAACATCTGAAGTTAAAAATTTAAATTTTAAATATTTTTTAAAAAACTCTGACGTTTTTATTAGTTTATCCAAATCATCAAATGATAACTTTATAATAAACTCTCAAATTGACTGCAAAACATGCAATCTTGATATACCAGCATTAGAATATTCTAAAGAAATTGCCCAACAAGAGAAATTTAAATTTGAAATAGATGCAAATCCTAATGATTTTAGGATAATCAATATTAATAACAGTAATAACAAAAAATTAAGAATTAGTGGGAATATTTATTTTAACGAATTTAAACAATTTGATCATCTAACATTTAACAATGTCAATATTGCTAACTCAAATTTTGACCTCAAAATCTCCCAAAGAATCGACTCCCAAACAATTGATATTTCAGCAAAAGCCCTTGATATAGATCTAAAAAAAACCTTTCTGACAATTAGCAACAAGACTTCATCCCCCCCTACTCAAATTAATATCGATGCAAAAGAAATTTTAGTTAATGGCAATAAATTTGCACAAGATTTTAATATAAAAAGCTTTTTCAGAAATGAAGAATTACTTAGACTTGTAACTTTATCATTAATATCTGATAAAAAAACACAGCCTTATATTAGGGCAAAACAAAAAAATAGTTTTTTTAATCAAAAAAATTACCTTGATATAGAAATTTCTGACATAGGCACTTTGCTCAAAAATCTTAACATCCCAAATTCCATTCAGAATGGTTCATCAATTATAAATTTAACTGAGTTTGATGGCAAAACTAAAGGCGAAATTTACATTAATAATCTTGAAGTAAGAACAAATAAGACATTAGCTAAAATTAATGAAATAATATCATTAGGTATTGTTAATTCAGATTTTATTTTCTTTGAAAAGTCCAACGGTAGTTTTGAAGTATCTGGAAAAACTTTTCAGTTGCAAAACTTCAGAAGTATTGGATCCAATATAGGTTACACATCAAATGGATATCTTGATTTTGATTCAAATCTTTACAAATTTGAAGGAGTTGTTGTTCCAGCTTCTGGCCTAAACTCTTTATTAGGGATTAAGAATATACCAGTAATTGGCAAAATTGTGACAGGAGGTAAAGATGAGGGTATTATATCAGCTACATACAAAGCTTCAGGAAGTTTTGATGGAAATCACAAATTTAAAATTAATCCATTATCAACCCTAACACCTGGTGTGTTAAGAAAAATATTTCAATTACCATTAAAAGAAAATTAAATTTTTTTCATCTACTAAATCTTCAATTTGTAAATTAAAAAAATTTTATATATATGAATGATTTAATATTTTGAATTAGTTATGATTATTTTATCTCAAATAGTTATTGGATTTCTTCTTTTATTTCTAGGTGGTGAATCCGTAGTTAGATCTGCTGTAAAGATTTCACAAAGATTTAATGTTTCAAAATCACTACTTGGCCTTACTGTTGTTGCCTATGCTACCTCAGCTCCAGAAATGTTTATAAGTATTCTTTCTGTTTTTGATGGACATCATCAAATCGCCCTTGGAAACGTAATTGGAAGTAACATAGCAAATACTTTTCTAATTTTTGGATTATGCGCAATCTTGTTCCCAATAAGTATTACAAAAAAAGCAGTAAATTTTGATATGAGGTTTTTAATTCTTGCAAATGTTGCATTAATTATTTTTGGTTCCTTAGGATTAATATCTAGACTAGAAGGTTTTATTCTTTTCTTATTATTAATTATCTACACCTATGTAACTTTTAAATTATCCTTTAAAGCGAAATCTATAAGGTCAGACTTTGCAGCAGATATTGAAAATTCTTTAAAATTTAAAATAGGCACTATAACAAGTTTTGCTTTACTAATTATAGGTATTGTTTTTTTAATCATTGGTTCAAAATCTCTTATTATGGGATGTGTTCAGCTTGCATTAAATTTCAATATTCCTCAATCTGTAATTGCTGTAACCATTGTCGCCATAGGAGGCTCAGCCCCAGAAATTTCAACGACTTTGATAGCTGCATACAGGCAACATTCTGATCTAGCTGTAAGTAATTTAGTTGGCAGTAATATTTTTAATATACTGGGTGTTATTGGCGTAACTTCAATGTTAAAACCAATATCTACTTTAGCAACTACATTAGCAATTTTTGATATTTGGTACATGTTATTTTCTGCAATTATATTATTTGCAATCGGATATTTCTTCAAAAAAATATCAAGAGTTACTGGAACAATCTTCTTAATATTATATTTGTTATATTTAGCCTGGGAACTATCACTTATTATATAAAATGCTCTATTCACTAACAAATAAACAAACTGATATAAATTTTGTGGGCTTATTCACTAAGACCAAACTTTTGTCATTCCTTATGTTTGTTGCTACTTTTGTAGCATTATTTCAACTCGGATTAAACAAAGGAATTGATTTTTCTGGCGGTGTTTTGATGGAAATAAGATTTGAACAAAAAGTCAGTCTAAATGACATAAGAAAAGCATTTGAACAAAATAACATCAAAGATGTATCAATTCAGAACTTTGGTAGTGAAAAAGATATTATTCTCAGAATCAAAGATTTTAGTGAAAACAAACTTTCCAGTAATTTACTTGAAACAATAAAATCTATCATCAATATTTACGACCCTAATTACATCATAAGAAGATCAGAATTTGTTGGTCCTGTCATTAGCTCAGAATTATTACATCAAGGAGTTATTGCTCTTTTGGTGGCTTTTTTATCAATTCTTATATATATTTCTTTGCGCTTTAACTTTTCTTTTGGCATGGGTGCAATTTTAGCTTTAATTCATGACATTATTTTAACCTTTGGTTTTTACAGTATCTTTCAAATCGAATTTAACTTAACCTCAATTGCAGCTTTATTAACTATTATTGGATATTCAATTAATGATTCAGTTGTGATATATGACCGGATTAGAGAGAATATGCGACGTTATAAATCTAAATCTATTTCAGAGATTTTAAACAAAAGTATAAATGAAAATATTGTTAGAACTATATTAACATCTCTAACAACTTTACTTGCAATTATTTCTCTTGCTATACTTGGTGGAAGTGTCCTTAAAAGTTTTAGTCTTGGTGTTCTTTTTGGAGTTATTATTGGTACTTATTCTTCTATTTTTATAGCGGCACCAATACTACAAAACTCAAAACAAACTTTTAATAATCAAAACGCATGAGGCTTGAAAAAGTAACTATATATCATAATCCACGTTGCTCAAAATCTAGGCAAGCAGTTGAATTATTAAAAAAACAAAATCTTGAATTAGATATTGTAGAATATCTCAAAACCATTCCAACTCAAGACACTATTCTTAAGATTATAAAATCTTTAGATACGCCTATAGAAGAAATAATTAGACAAAATGAAGAAGATTTTAAAAATTTAAAACTAGAAATTAAAGATCTTAGCAAATCTGAATTAGCGACAATAATTGCTAATAACATAAAAATTCTTCAACGCCCAATTGTTATCATGAATGATAAAGCTATTATTGCTAGACCAATAGAAAACTTAACTAGATTATTGCAAAATGACTGAAATTACAAAAGTAGAAATTCAAAAAATTGCCAAATTATCACGAATTAAATTTGAAGACAACGAACTCGATTTCTTTTCTAAAGAAGTTGAAAGAATTATCACTTGGGTTGAAAAACTTGACGAAGTAAACACTGAAAATATAAGCCCTTTGTTTTCAGCATCCGAGAAATTAACTATGTTTAATGACGAAATAAAGTTTCAAGATCTTAGTGATGAAGTTTTATCAAACTCTCCAAAAAGACAATTTGATTTTTTTGCAGTTCCAAAAATGGTTGATGGTCAATAATTTAAATTTATATCATGAGTATTTCGAAAAAATCCATAACTGAATTATTAAAACTTCTTAAGTCAAAAGATATTTCAGCTATAGAAATCACTAATTCTTATCTTTCGAGAATAGAAGATTCCAATAAGGAAATTAATGCTTTTGTCACGGTTTCTAAGGATAAAGCAATTAAGATGGCTGAAGATGCCGACAAAAGATACAAAAATGGAGAAAGTAAATTACTAGACGGTATTCCAATTGGTGTAAAAGATGTATTTTGTACAAAAGGGATTAAAACCCAAGCAGCTTCAAATATATTAAAAGACTTCATTCCAACATATGAATCAACTGTTACTCAAAAACTTTGGGATAATGGTGCAGTTAATCTTGGCAAATTAAATATGGATGAATTTGCAATGGGATCAGCAAATTTAAATAGCTGTTATGGAAAAGTTATTAATCCTATTAAAAGAAACTCTGACGACAAGAAATTAGTTGCTGGCGGTTCTTCCGGTGGTTCTTCTGCTGCAGTTGCCGCAGATCTATGCGCAGCTGCTACTGGCAGTGACACTGGAGGATCTGTCAGGCAACCAGCTGCTTTTACTGGCTGCGTTGGTATCAAACCTACATATGGACGATGTTCACGCTGGGGTATGATTGCTTTTGCAAGCTCTTTGGATCAAGCTGGTGTTATCTCCAAAAATGTAGATGATGCGGCAATTTTTCTTGAGGCTATATCTGGTTATGATAGTAAAGATTCAACTTCGAGTAATCGTGAAGTTCCACAATTTTCTCAAAATCTAAATATTGATTTAAAAGGCTTACGAATTGGTATTCCAACAGAATATAATTCGGATTTATTAAATGAGGAAGCCAAAGAAAATTGGTTTAAGGTTGCTAAAGAATTATCTGATCAAGGGGCTGAGGTTATCGATATTTCATTGCCTCATACAGATTATGCAGCTCCGACATATTACATAATTTCAACGGCTGAAGCATCTTCTAATCTTTCAAGATATGATGGAGTTAAATATGGTTTAAGAATTTTTGATAAAGGTGACACTTTAGATCAAATGTACGAAAAAACCAGACAAGCAGGCTTTGGTCCAGAAGTAAAAAAAAGGATATTAACTGGTACATATGTTTTGTCTGCTGGCTATTACGACGCTTATTATAAAAAAGCATTAAAGCTTAGAAATTTAATTTACAAAGATTTTGCCGATGCATATAAAAATATTGATATAATTCTTACCCCAACAACTCCTAATACCGCATTTGCGATTGACGAAACACCAGATACTATTAGTATGTATTTAAATGATGTTTTCACGGTATCAACAAATCTTGCAGGATTACCAGCGATTTCAATACCTACCTCAATTTCATCAAATGGATTACCTCTTTCAGTGCAATTAATTGGCAATAGCTTTGAAGAGCATTTAATATTAAAAGTAGCAAAACAGATCGAAAATATAGTTAAATTCGATCGTTACAAATTACAAACTATAGTTTAATTATGGCAACTTATTCAACAGATAAAAATAAATATGATATAGTTATTGGTTTAGAAATACATGCGCAAATTAATACTAAATCAAAACTATTTTCTAGAACTAATACAGAGTTTGGAGCCGAGCCTAATTCTCAAGTTTCTCTTATTGATGCTGCAATGCCTGGGATGCTTCCAACGCTTAACAAAGAAGCTATAAAACAAGCTGTAAAATCAGGACTTGCCTTAAATGCAACAATTAACAAAACATCTATTTTTGATAGAAAAAATTATTTTTACGCTGATTTACCACAAGGCTATCAAATTTCACAATTTTCAGACCCCCTTGTTTCTGGTGGATATATTGACATTGTTAATGAAGAAAAAATAAACAAAAGAATTAACCTTACTAGAATTCATATTGAACAAGATGCTGGCAAGTCAATTCATGACCAAAGTCCAGATGAAAGCTTTATTGATCTCAACAGGTCAGGTATAGCTCTTATGGAAATTGTAACTGAACCAGATTTTACATCAGCATATGAAGTTACTGAATTTGTTAAAAAGCTTAGAAATATTCTGAGATATGTTGGTAGCTGTGATGCTGATATGGAAAAAGGTAATCTTCGATGTGATGCTAATATTTCTTTAAAACTTCACGGCTCAAATATTCTTGGTACAAGATGTGAAATAAAAAACTTAAATTCACTAAAGAATATAGCTCTTGCAATTGAATATGAGATAACTACTCAGGCCGCAATTCTTGATAATGGTGGCGAAGTAAGACAACAAACAAAACTTTTCAATCCTAACTCGCTAACAACAAAAGTTATGAGAGACAAAGAAGATGCCCATGATTATCGTTATTTTCCTGATCCAGATTTATTGCCATTAGTTCTTGATGATAATTTTATCCAAACCGCAAAAGCTGAAATTGGTGAATTACCAGATGCTAAAAGAAATCGCTATATCAATGATTTTGGTATATCTGAATATGATGCAGAAGTTATTATTTCAGATAAAAACAATGCAGACTTTTTTGAACAAATCTTAGGAAAATGCGATACTAAACTTGCAGTATCTTGGTTTACAGCCGAATTCTTTGGTAGATTAAACAAGATCAATGTCAATATAACAAAATCTCCTGTTAATGCAGAAAATCTTCTACAACTTATAAAACTAATTGAAGATAAAACGATCTCTGGAAAAATCGCCAAAGATGTATTAGATAAAATGTTTGAATCAGGTAAATCCCCTAATGAAATTGTCAAATCAGAAGGACTTATCCAATTAAGTGATAGTAGTGAGATAATTAAAATAATTAATGAAATACTTGAGAATAACTCTGATAAAGTCAGTGAATACAAAAGTGGGAAGGACAAATTATTTGGCTTTTTTGTTGGTCAAACAATGAAAGCAACACAAGGAAAAGCTAATCCAGCAATAGTAAACCAATTATTGAAACAACAATTATCGTAATATTTAACGCGCGGCTCCTCCTTCCTTACCCTTAGCTTTTGAAGGAGTTTCTGGAGCAGTTATTTTATCATCTTCACTTCTGGTTCTTGGATCTAGCTCTTTTAATTCACTTTTTGTCTTATCAAGCTTTTTTGAAAGTTCTTCAAATTGTATTTTAAGTTTATTTTCTGTATATTGTTGTTGATTAACATTGTCAGATGAGTTCTGATACGAGGTAAAAGCTAAAGAAGCTCCATAACCAAACATTGCACCAGCAGCCATACCTCCAAAAATAGCAATACTTCCTGCAGCAATAGATGATGCTAAACCAACTGAAGCCATGAACGCAGTTATTGGATTAGCAAGCACAAATCCACAAATCATACCAATAATACCACCATACATTAAGCCATTAATATTACTTCCTGGGGCAAAATCTTCTTTATACAGAGAAGATTCTACCTTCTCATTTTTTTCCATTGCGTCTATCAAATTTTTTTTCTGTCCAATTAATGTAACTATCTCACTATTCTTAGAATCGATTTGACGCTTTTCTTCAGCAGTAAGAAGCTTTTCATTAATCAAATCTATAAAATCTTTATCTAGATCAGAAGAATGTTTGTTTATCTCAGTTTTTATTTCAGAACCATGACCACGCATTGTAATTTCATCAAGGAGCTTTTTAAAATCATCTTTAGTTTTATCGGATTTCTTATATTTTTGATTATATAACTCATTTAAAAATTTTGGTTTTTTTATGGCTAGCTTTACAATTAAATTATAATCTATTTTTAATTTATCAAATTCAAGTAAGTCTTGGAAACTATCAATGTCATCTGTGGTAATTACTTCATCTAAAAATCTTTCTGGCTGTAATGAATTAATTACTGCATCCTGAATATTAACTTCTTGCTCATCTCCATCGGAGTCATCATAGTAATATGGAACATTACTCCTATCAGAATAGCAAAAATCAACTAAGCTTTTATACTCTTGAATATTTTTAGGAGGAAATTTTGAGAACTCTTGATAATAAAATTTTTGAAAAGCCTCTGAAAGATCTGACAAATCAACATCAGGATCTGTTTGAATAGATCTTATTAGATGTTCTTTAGTTTGTGAATTTAAACTACTTAAAACTTCATCAACTTTTCCATATCTAAGAGTAATATCAGTAATAATTTCTATAATATCACTAATGTCATTATTAAGTTCGACAAGATCATAATCTTCATCAACTGGATCTGAATTTTTTGCAATAGCAGCCGACACAGCATTTTCACAGGCTGTTTTAAGTGCACCATGATCAAAAGTGTTAGTTTTTAAAGCTTTTAAAGCTCGTATATTGTTGTCAAAATCTGTTGGCATAATCAAAACAAAAAAAAGATTTTAACATGAAAAATAAAATTTGTCGAGATTGAAATTTACCCTATCCTGGATAAACTTAGCTCTGCAATATCCTTTAGTAATATTGTATATTTATTTTGAGGAAGTAAATTTAACGATTTTAATGACTCTTTATAATAAGCTTCAACAAAGTTAATTGTTTTCTCTTTAATATCATATTCGACCATCAAAGCCAAGATATGATTAAAATCTTGCTGAGATTTGTGCTTTTTGTTAAAAAGATTCATTAACTCAGATTGTTTTACGCCCATTATTTGGTGTAGCATTATGAATGGCAAGGTAATTTTGTTTTCAAAAAAATCATCACCAGTATTTTTACCAAGCAGTTTTTTGTCTCCAAAATAATCTAATACATCATCAATTACCTGAAAAATCATACCTAAATTAAAACCGAAATCGTTTAAGGCTTGTTCATAACTGCGTCCAGCATTTGCAATTAAGGCACTGTTTCTACAGGCTTCTTGAAATAACCTAGCAGTTTTAGCAGCAATAACATTTAAATATTTTTCTAAATTAACTTCATTAGAATTAATCAATTCTAATTGAGCAATTTCTCCTTCAGAAATTATCGAAGATGCTTTTGCCAAGTTCGACAAGACCTCAAGATTTTTAGTTTTAACCATTAACTCAAAACTTTTGGCAAAGATAAAATCTCCAGCAAGAATTGCTGATTTATTATCCCATTTATTATTTACAGTATCAAAACCTCTTCTTTTCTCACTTTTATCTATTACATCATCATGTAACAATGTCGCAGAATGAATTAACTCTACCGCAGCAGCGAGATAAAACACTTCATCATCATAAAAATCAAAAACTTTACCTGAAATCACAGATAATAAGGGTCTAATTCTTTTGCCGCCAGACTCTATAACATGATTGAGAATATCTTTAGTTAAAGAATTGTCTGATCTCAGATTATTTATTAAGAAGCTATCAATTTTATCAATATCAGATTTAACTATATCTTTTATTTCCGATGCTTTCTTTTTAATTTCTAAAGCAGAATTATAGGATGCAGCAATTTTCATTGAATTAGAAAAGAGAAAATTATGAATAACATCCGCCAAAATAAAATATATTTTGGTGCCCGCGGCCGGACTTGAACCGGCAAGGGCCTAGGGCCCCACGGATTTTAAGTCCGTTGCGTCTACCAATTCCGCCACGCGGGCATTGGATGCCATGCACATGGCTTATAAACAGGAATATTTTAGTTTCAATAACAAAAGTTATGTAAGAAATAGAATAAACTAAATTACCCTAATAAAAATCTAAATGTTTTGAGCAACGAATCAGAATCCATTGATATTTCTGAATACATTTCTTCTTGAGTTGCATTTTCAATAAAATAATCCGGAAAAGTAAGATTCTTAACAACTAAATCACCTATATTTTTTGTAAATAAATATTGATTAACAGAAGCCGAGAAACCACCCTGACTCCCCTCTTCAATCGTTAAAATTTTACGATGTGTTTTTAAGATTTCATCAATTAAGTCTGTATCAATTGGTTTTGCAAACCGCATATCACAAATTGTAACTTGAATTTTTTCTTCTTTTGCAAATATTTTAGCAGCTTCAATCACATCTCTTAAATGACAACCAAGAGACAATACAGCTATATCACTGCCTTTTTCGACGAAATAACCTTTTCCGACTGGTACTAATTCTGATTCAGAACCATCAATTTCATTAACATTACCTCTTGGAAATCTGAAAGCAAAAGGGCCATCATTGAAATTGATTGCGGTTTTTATAATATTTTTAAGCTCTTTCATTGAGCTAGGTGCAGCTAAAACTATATTGGGTAGGCAAGACAAATAAGCAATATCAAAGCTACCACTATGAGTTGCTCCATCAGCTCCAACATAACCAGCTCTATCGATAGCGAATTTAACTGGTAAATTTTGAATACAAACATCATGAATTATTTGATCATAAGCTCTTTGTAGAAATGTAGAATAAATTGCTACAAAAGGCTTCATATCCTGACATGCCAATCCTGCTGCAAATGTAACAGCATGCTGCTCGGCAATGCCGACATCGAAATACCTATCTGGAAAACTATTCGCAAATTTATCAAGTCCAGTTCCAGTAGGCATAGCAGCGGTAATTGCAACAATAGACTTATCATTCTCAGCTTGCTTTATCAGCTCTTCAGCAAAACATGATGTATAGCTTTTTTCGGATGATTTATTTTGCTTTCCTGTTGCAACAGAAAATTTTGAAACACCATGAAAATGATCACCAGCCTCTTCAGCAGGCTTGTAACCTTTACCCTTTTGAGTCACAATATGAAACAAAACAGGATGCGAAGACGGGTTTTGTTTATAATTTTCTAATATTTCCACCAACTTTATCACATCATGACCATCTAAGGGGCCATTATATTTAAGACCAAGATTTTCAAAAAGATTGCTGCCTAGTAGCACTTCATTTACAACACCTTTAGTTTTTTTTTCAAAGCTTTTAAATGATCTCTGCAAAGACTCAGGTAATATTTTAACAGCAGATTTTGCTGATTTTCTTAGCATGGCAAAATTTTTGGAACTGATAAGATTTGTCAAATAAGAAGACACTGCTCCAGTTGGTTTTGCAATTGACATATCATTGTCATTTAAAATAATTAGAAATTTACCTTTTACTGTATCAGCATTATTTATTGCCTCATAAGCAAGGCCGGCACTTAATGCACCATCTCCAATTATTGGTATCACAAAAAAATCATCACCTTTAATGTCTCTAGCCTTAGCAAAACCAATTGCTGCTGAAATTGAAGTCGAGCTATGCCCTGCACCAAAAGGGTCATACTCACTTTCACTTCGAGATGTAAAGCCCGACAAACCATCTTTCTGCCTAATTGAAAGCATTCTATTTTTTCTTCCTGTCAAGATTTTATGAGGATAAGCTTGATGCCCTACGTCAAAAATCACCTTATCTAGAGGAGTTTTAAAAACATAATGAATGGCAACAGTAAGCTCAACAACACCTAATCCAGCTCCAAGATGTCCACCAGTTTTAGAGACAGAATCGATCATAAAATCTCTAATCTCTTGACAAAGATTGGGTAAATCCTCAATAGACATATGATCTTTAAGATCACTAGGGTAGTCAATTTTATCTAATAGTGTGTATTGCTTAGCCATTAATTGCTTACGCTATTTTATTATTTTTTCGAATTTGAGTATTAGCTGAGTAAGCAGTAATTGCAACTGAAACAGCAAGGTTAAGCGACCTTGTATCAGAATTAATAGGAATTTTGGCCTTTTTTATACATGCTGTGTGAATATATTCAGGTACTCCACTAGATTCTTGTCCAAATATAAAAAAACTATCATTAGAGATATTTAAATCATCAAGATAATTGTTTGTTTTAGTTGTCATCAGAATTAGCTCTGGATTATTATTATGCTGAAGGAAATCATCAAAAGATTTATATCTGCATAACTCAGTTTTATCGATGTAGTCCATTGCCGAAGATTTTATTCTTTTGCTATCAAATGGGAAACCACATGGTTCTATTACATGAATCCTAGCGCCAAAACATGCCGAAGTTCTTATAATGGAACCAAGGTTTTCAGCTATTTCTGGTTGAAATAATACAATATTAAGCATATGAAATAATCAAAAGTTTTTATAATAATATGTCTACTGGAAAATATCAAAAAGGTTTTCGGAATAAATTTAGTAAAGTTAAAACTGCAAAAGGCAGAAAACTATCTTCAACCTTATGGATCCAAAGACAAATTAATGACCCTTATAGCAAATTAGCTAAAAAAGAAAATTATAGGTCAAGAGCTGCATATAAACTTCTAGAAATTGATGACAAACTCAAAATAATCAAAGATGCAAAAACTATCCTTGATCTTGGTTGTGCACCAGGAGGATGGCTCCAGATTTTAAGACAACGTAATAAAAAAGCTAATATTGTAGGCGTTGACCTGCTTGAAATTGACCCTGTACCTAATTGTGAATTTATACTGGGCGATTTTCTGGAGAACGAAACTCAAAACTTGATAATTGATAAAATCTCTTCACCAAAAGTCGATTTAATTGTTTCAGATATTGCACCAAATAAATCAGGACATAAAAATACTGATATGCTTAGAATGTACGCCGTTGCAGAAGAGGTTTTAAACTTTTCGATCCTTCACCTTAACAAAGGTGGTTTCGTTATTATGAAATTATTTATGGGCCGTGACTATGAAGAGCTTCTAAAGCAATTCAAAGCAAACTTTACAAAAGTAAGGCAGATAAAGCCAGAAGCATCAAGGAGAGATTCATCAGAGTTTTACATAATAGGAGAAAGTTTTGTTTGACGTTAATTTATGATGATATATTATTTTTGGTCTAATTTTATTGGTTTTTATTTTGCTTAACAATTTAAATAAACTTACCATTTCTGGTAAATCTACTTATCCTATCATTGAAGGCGGCAAAGGTGTTAGCGTTTCTAACGGAAAAAGTGCTGGAGCATTTGCAAGAGCAGGAGCAGTTGGTACATTTTCAGGTGTTAGCGGTGAATGGCTTGATGACAAAAACAAAATAATCCCTCTAACTTACAAAGGCAAAACCAGAAATGAAAGACATGAAGAATTAATGGTGCACTCAGTTGAAGCTGCATTATGCCAAGCAAGAATTGCTAATGAAATTTCTGAAGGAAATGGTGCTATTCACATGAATATTTTATGGGAAATGGGTGGAGCTGAAAGAATTCTTACAGAAGTACTGGAAAGAGCCAAAGGTATGATTCACGGTATCACATGTGGTGCTGGAATGCCTTATAAACTTGCTTCAATTTCCGAGCATTTCAAAGTTTATTACTATCCAATTATTTCTTCTATGCGAGCTTTTAGAGCTCTATGGAAAAGATCATATTCAAAACACGCTAAATATCTTGGCGCTGTTGTTTATGAAGACCCATGGAAGGCAGGTGGGCACAATGGTCTGTCTAACGCAGAAGATCCAAATTCACCCGAAGACCCATATCCTAGAATTAAAGAAATCAGAAGTTTTATGAATTCAGTTGGGCTAGAGGACACACCTATAGTTATGGCTGGCGGAGTTTGGAACATTGGTGAATATGAACATTGGTTAGATAATCCAGAAATAGGCAAAATTTGCTTTCAATTTGGAACCAGACCAATCGTGACTACAGAGAACCCAGCTCCGGATTCTTGGAAGAAAAAATTGTTAACCCTAAAAGAAGGCGATGTTTTTCTAAACAAATTTTCACCAACTGGGTTTTACTCATCGGCTGTAAATAATGACTTTATAAAAACTTTACGTGAAAGGTCTGAAAGGCAAGTTGAATATAGCTCAGATGTTACTGATATTTACAACACAGTCTTAACATATGGTACTAGAAATAGAAAAATCTTCATAAAAAGAGATGATTTTGACAAAGTAACTTCATGGAAAAATGAAGGTCATACCGAATTATTAAAAACACCTGATAATACTGTAATTTTTGTATCTCTTCAAGAAGCAGAAGTTATAAGACAAGACCAAATCAACTGTATGGGATGTTTAAGCTATTGCGCATTTAGCAACTGGACAACTAACGAAGAAATGAATTTTTCTACAGGCAAACTTCCTGACCCTAGAAGTTTCTGCATCCAAAAAACTCTTCAGAACATAGCTTATCAAGGTGATGTTGTTAACGAATTAATGTTTGCAGGTCATAATGCTTTTCGATTTGCAAAAGACCCATATTACGCTAATGGATTTATACCAACAACCCAGCAATTAGTTGATAGGATTCTTACCGGAAAATAACTTTTGATTTCCAAAAGTTAAAAATAAGACATAATTTTTTCATAAATTGTCTGACCAGAATTTCCATATTTTAGGACTCCTTCTATAACTCCTGAATTATAAGGGTTTAATTTTTTTACAACCCTGCCTCTTGGATCAAGAACAGCACTAAAACCTAGATTTGTACTTCTTAAAACCGGAACAGAAACTTCAATTGCCCTAGCCCTTACGATATCAAGATGCTGATATGCTGCAGATAAAATTTCAAAACCGCCTATTCTTTGAGTAAACCAAATGTCATTTGATATATTAACTATAAAATCAAAGTCATTAGTAAGAGTTGAGTTAGAATATAAAGCGTCATAGCAAATCTGTGGTTTAAAATTAATATTACTATTACCAATTTTTATAGATTTTAATTTACCAAAAGAGAAACCCGATAAATTATTTGTCAAAGGCAAATCAAATATTTTAAAATATGGTACATATTCACCAAATGGAACCAAATATCTTTTATCATAATAATCAACTAGCATAGCCTTATTATTTGTAACAAAAAAACTATTATAATATTTATCACCATCAATTCTAGTTGCCCCTGAGAAAAGATAATTATAATTTGCTACATTGTCAGAAATATATTTAAAAACGGACAAATCATCTTTTATGTTAACCGGAAAATTAATACCCCCCTCTGGCAATACTATAATATCATAGTAATCTGACGAACCTTGTATCAAATCTATTTGTTTATCAAGATTATTCAAAGCATTTCGATATTTAAAATTATGATGCTCAGTAATTGCTGGATGTACAATAAGATACTTAAATTCATTAGATATATCATCACCAGACTTTAAACGAAGATGTCCGTAATAATATATAGGCAATAGACAAGCAATTATAACAAAAGTACAACTTAGAATTGTCTTATAGTTCGAAAGCTTAAAATCCTTATCCACACATAAAAACACCAAACCATACAAAAAAGTAATTAGTAAACTAGCGATATACACTCCAGTTATTGAAAAAATCTGAGCCATATTATCATTTACAAAGAAATGATAACCAAAAACACCCCAACTAAAGCCTTGAAAATCTATCAAAATAAGTGACGAGGACCTAATAATTTCGAAGACAAACCATAATATAACTGCCAAAAAATAAAATTTTAACTTCGAAAGCCGAAGCCGCTTCTTTATTATATGCAGCAAATAAATTTGTGGTAACAAATAACAAACACAAAAATATATTGGTATAGCAAAAATAGAAAGGAAAAAGAATAACCAATATGTAGAAAAATCAACTAGCATAGAAAAAGTCATCCAATAGAAATTTGCTAGAAAAAATCCAACACCAAAAGAAAACCCTTTAATCAGCTTTTGCCTTAATTCTTGAATATAAAAATTAAAATGAAAAAAATAGCTAAGTACCAATAAACCAGCAATGACAAAATAGATTGGCGCTGTAGTAAAAAAAATCAGAATTCCTATAAAAAAGTCTTTACAAGAGATGAGATCCTTTAATTTAGAGATTTTAGACAATTGGTATAAATAAAACTTTTAATACTAACTACTATGTTATTCGTACATTTCAATAACAACAGTTTTTATAAACCTTGGATCCGCATCTTTGATATGAAACTTAATTCCAGATTGATGCTCTATTACCTCTCCAGCTTTAGGGATTTTTTTACATATACCCATTAGGAAACCAGCTAGAGTGTCATAATCATCTTGATCTGACTGCTTTAACAAACTTATATCAAGTTTTTCTTCCAACTCTTCAATTTTAATTCTGGCGTTAACTTCATACATATTATCATTAATTGCCTCTATTTCATTCTCTTGGATATTTCCAAAAACTTGTTCAAACAAATCTTCCAAAGTTATCACCCCATCAGTACCACCATACTCATCGACTACAATTGCTATATTAATTTTTTTAGAGCGCATTTTCAAAAGCAAATCAACAACCTTCATTGAAGGCGGGACAAAAAGAATAGGTCTAATTAATTTATCAATTGTATGATCAGATGAATTAAAATGCTCTAACACATCCTTCATATGAACAAACCCCTTGATGTCATCCAAAGCTTCATTATGAACAGGGATACGCATATGTTTACTTTTTATCATTAGTTTTTTTACATCTTTAATAGAAGATTTGATATCAGAGGAAACAATATCAGTTCTAGGCGTCATGATATCTGATACTTGGTCATCAACCAAATGAGCAACATTTAAAATAATATTTTTTTGTTCATTATCACCAATATCTCCATAAGCAGATAATGTTTCAGAAATTTTTTGTGACAATGATAAGTTAGAATTCTTTTTTGATAAGAATTTTACATAAGAATAAAAGTTAAGAAAAAATTCTTTTAACTTGCAAAAACCATTTTTCGGCTGGGGACCTTCTTCAATATTCATTAAAAAAATTAACAATTATACTGCAAAATAACATAATTTTTTTTAATAGTAAATATGATAAAATTTATAAATCAGAATTATAATAATTGATAAGGATTTGAAATATTTAAAGTTTTAAGAATTTCTATCTCCAAAGATTCCATTTGCCTTGCATCTTCCTCATTATCATGAGTATAGCCAAGTATGTGAAGAAAACCATGAATCAACAAATGAAAAAAATGATCCTTAATTAGCTTATGCTGAATCTTTGCTTCACAAGTAATAGTTTCAAAACTAAAAACTATATCACCAAGATTTGTTTCTTCATCAATGTCATTATCAAAAATATTAATATCAACGGCTGGAAAGCTTAAAACATTCGTTGAAGAATCCTTGCCCCTAAATTGATTATTTAAACTTTTTACTAAAACATCATCAGCAAGAACCACTGAAACAATCGCATTAGAAAATTGTTTTTGCAAATCAAGCTCACACAAAACAGATTCTATTACTTTTTGGAACTCATCCTCTTGAACTAAATCTGCCCATAAGTTTGACTTGTGCACAATACATACTTCCATTTTACTATGTAACCAACTCTCCATTTAAGCTATATGGTCCAGAATTAGTAATCTTAACTTTCTGAATTGTATTATGCAAAGCATCATTATCACTATCAATACAGACAGATTGCAAATATGGACTTCTACCAATTTTTTGGGTATCTGATTTACGATCAAATAAAACCTCCAAAGTCTTACCATAAAACCTCTTATTAAAATCAAGCTGTTGAGATGATAATAATTTTTGCACGATTTGCAAACGCTCGGATTTAACAGACTCATCGACCTGATTCTGTTTATCAGCAGCAGGTGTACCTGGCCTTTTACTATATTTAAAGGAATAGCACTGACCAAATCCGACTTTATCAATCAAATCTAGAGTAGCCTTAAAGTCCTCCTCTTCTTCTCCTGGAAAACCAATAATAAAATCAGAACTAAAAGCAATATCTGGCCTTGCAATTCGCAGCTTTTTTATAATATCGAAATAAAACTCTCTATCATGTTTTCGGTTCATTAATTTAAGTATTTTATCAGAACCCGATTGAACAGGAAGATGCAAGAAAGGCATTAATTTTGCTGAAGTTGCATGCGCTTCATATAATTCATCATGCATATCTCTTGGATGAGAAGTAGTGTATCTGATTCTTTCTAAACCATCAATTTTATCAAGCTCGATTATCAACTTACCTAAATTGCTAGTTATACCTTTGCTATCAAGACCATGATAGCCATTAACGTTTTGACCTAATAATGTAATTTCTTTAGTTCCATTTGCTACAAAACTCTTAGCTTCTTCAATTATATCATTAACAGGCCTTGAGAACTCAGCACCCCTTGTATAAGGAACTACACAAAAACTACAAAACTTATCACAGCCTTCCTGTATCGAAAGAAAACCACTAACAGATTTAGAAATTTCATGCTTTGGCAGCAAATCAAACTTTTTCTCTTCAATAAAATCTAATTCAAGAGATCGAGTTTTTCTAGTTATTAAGTTTGGCAGATTATGATATGATTGAGGCCCAACAACAAAATCTACAAAAGGCGCCCTTTTAAACATCATATCACCTTCTGCTTGCGATACACACCCTGCAACAGCAATAAGCATTTGCCTTCCTTCAGCTTTTAACTTTTGCTTAACAACATTAATTCTACCAAGTTCAGAATACACTTTTTCAGCAGCTTTCTCTCTAATATGACATGTGTTTAAAATCACCAAATCAGCAGATTGATAGCCCTCAACTTCTTTATAGCCTAATGGCTCAAGCATATTAATCATTCGCTCAGAATCATATACATTCATCTGACATCCATATGTAATCATACAAAGATTTTTTTGCGCTTCTATCATAATCTAACTCAATTATAGGATTTTATTTTTTTTTAGGAACCACATACAATTCTAATTTATGATTAATTAGCTCATATCCGAAATTATCGACAATTTTTTTTTGTAAACTCTCCATTTCATCATTAAAGAATTCAATAATTTCTCCATTTTCAAGATTAATTATATGATCATGATGCTCATCGTCAATCTCATATCGAGCTTTTCCATCACCAAAATCATGCTTTTCCACGATCTTTGCTTCTTCAAGCAGCTTCACAGTTCTATATACGGTAGCAATTGAGATTTTATCATCAATAGATTTTGCCCTTACATACACCTGATCAACATCTGGATGATCTGATGAATCAGCAACAGCTTTAACAATCACTTTTCTTTGTTCAGTTATTTTAATTGAATTACTCTTACAATAATTAACAAATTTTTTAATAATATCAGTCATTATTACTTTATATTGGTTTCAATAAAACTTTTTAAATCTTCTTTTGATGAATTGTAAAAGCTATGCGCAATATATTCACCATTATTATAAGTTAAATAGATATAAGCTGAATGACTAACCTGGTAATCATTATTATCATCCGGTTCATCTTTTTTTGCAAATACTCCATATCTTTTTTCAACATCCTTTAAAACAGCAACATCACCGGTTAAACCAACAAACTTTTGGTTAAAGGACTTTAAAAACTCCTTTATAACGGATGGATTATCACGCTCAGGATCAACAGTAATAAAAACTGGTGTTATGTTTTTTAAAACATTTGGATTTAACAATGCTAGAGCATCAGATATATTATACATACCAGTTGGACATATCATATGACAATTTGTAAAGCCAAAGAAAACCAACATATATTTAGTTTTAATATCTTTATTTGAGAAAGAATCTCCTTGCTGATTTATCAATTCAAAGCCTCCTCCAATATAAGATTGTGTTTTATCCGACAAATTATTTTTTATAATAAAAAGGGCAAAAATTGAAACAGATAGTAAAATTAAAGTTATATAGCGCATTTTAATCAAATTTATTACTTTACTTAGCATCAAAATATATTAAGTTAGTGCTTTTTTAATATTCAAACATGAAAAATTTAGAATCAAACAAAATTATTGCTAGTATATTGCTTGCAGGTTTAATTGCAATGCTTTGCGGTTTTTTTACTAATTTATTTTATCACCCTAAAACAAATTTAGAGAAACGTGGGTATGAAGTTACTGTAATTGACAATTCTGCAGCAGGTCAAGAACAAGAAGAACAAAAAGAAATAGTTATTTCTGATTTAATGAAAATCGCCAGTTATGAAAAGGGTAAAACTCTATCAAAAAAATGTGCAGCGTGTCATTCATTTGAAAAAGATGGCCCAAATAAAGTCGGGCCTAATTTATGGAATATTCTTGGTGCCAATATAGCTTCTAAACCAGGATATTCATATTCAAAAGCTCTTGAAAGCATTGAAGGAAATTGGGGTTACGATTCAATGTATCATTTTTTAAACAATCCAAAAAAATATGCTCCCGGCACAAAAATGTCGTTTATTGGCTTAAAGAAACCAGATGATGTTGCTGCTATGATTGAGTTTTTAAGAAATAATAGTGATACACCGCTACCTCTTCCTAATTAGCTTTTTCCTATTCGGACAGGTTTTAAAAGCAGATTATTCTTTTTCTTATTTTAATAATCCAAAATATTCTGAGGATTTTAAAAGCTTTGATTATGTAAATAGTCAAGCACCAAAAGGTGGAACTTTAAAAATTGGCACAGTTGGATCTTTTAATAGTATAAATCCGTTTATCTTATCAGGACAATCAGCTGATGGCCTATACTTAACATTTGATTCTTTAATGCAAAAATCCAAAGATGAACTTGGGTCTACTTATCCATTAATTGCAGAATCAATAGCCATTAATCAAAAAAAGTCAGCAATTGAATTTAAACTTAATCATAAAGCGAAGTTTCATGATGGATCTCCATTAACAGCTTCTGATGTAAAATTCACTTTTGATATTTTAAAAGCTCAAGGTCACCCAAGATATAAAATCATTTTTAGAGAGATATTAGATATCAAAACAATAGATCAAGATAAGATTATCTTCAAACTTGAAGATATAAGAAACAAAGATTTAATTATCCAAATTACCCAAATACCAATTTTAAGTAAAAACTATTTCAAAAACCATGATTTTTCTAAAACGACAACAGCACCTATTTTAGGAAGCGGTCCATACAAAATCGCGGACACAAAGCCTGGAAAATCAATCACCTACTCAAAAGTCACTAATTATTGGGCTAAAGATCTACCAGTAAATATTGGTTTATTTAACTTCGAGAAAATAAAATATAAATATTACCGCGATAGCAATGTAGCAATCAGAGCGCTAAAAGCAAAAGAATATGATTTTCGTTATGAAAATATAGCTAAAAACTGGGCTAATGAATATAACAACATCCCCAATCTAAATAAAGAATTGATAAATCATAACATCCCTGTTGGGATGCAATGCTTTACGCTAAATAATCGTTTAACAAAGTTTCAAGATATTAATTTGAGAAAAGCTCTGAATCTTGCTTTTGATTTTGAGTGGACAAACAAAAATTTATTTTTTGACAGCTATATCAGAACCAATAGCTTCTTTGAAAACTCAGTTTTTAAGGCAACAAATCTAAATTTAAAAACTGAACAAGAAATTTTAAATAGTTTAAACTATACAGAAATGTCAGTATTGGACATTAAGAACATATCAGCTTCCATAAATGATGCATCCGGATATAATAGAAACTCCTTAAAACAAGCACAAAATATATTATTAAATTCAGGTTATAAAATTATAAACCAACAACTATTTCCTCCAGAATCTAACAAACCACTACAAATTGAATTTCTAATAAACTCACCATCATTCAAACGGGTTATCTTACCATTTATTAAAAATTTAAACAAATTAGGTATCAACGCCTCAATAAAATTAGTCGATTCAAGTATATATCAAAAGAAACTTGAGAATTTTGATTTCGATATAACCGTAAATGTTTTCCCGAGATCAATTGTTCCAGGTAATGAATTATACTCTTATCTTCACTCAAAAAACAAAGATATAAATGGAAGCAATAATCTTGCTGGCATTGCTAATGATACTATTGACATAATAGTAGAGACCATACCTTCAATTGACAATTATGATCTACTCAAAACCTATACTTCACTTTTGGATAAGATGTTATTAAATAACTATTATGTGATTCCACATTGGTATATTAATGCATTTAGAATTGTATATTGGGACAATATTGAACATCCTATAAAAAATCCAGAATATGATCTTTGTCTAGAATGCTGGTTTGAAAACAAATAAAAACTAAATTTAATATTCTATTGATACAGAATCAATAAATTCTGATTTATTAACATCCATATTCAGTATTAAAGCAGTACCTATCAAAACAATTAACATCATAGTTCCACCATATGAGAAAAATGGAAGCGGAGCGCCAACAACTGGAATCAATCCTATTACCATTGAGATATTAATAGCAAAATGCAAAAATAAAAAAACAGCAATCCCCAAAATTACTAATTTGCCAAATTGATGCCTGCATTTGCTAGCCAAATTTAGCGATCTAAAAAAATAAATCATAAACAAAGTTATTAATATTAAAGATCCTATAAAACCAAATTCTTCAGCAATAATCGTAAAAATAAAATCAGTCTCACTTTCTGGCAAAAAACTTAAATGACTTTGTGTTCCAGATAAGTAGCCCTTGCCAAACAAACCTCCTGACCCGACAGCTATTTTTGACTGTATAATATTATATCCTGTACCTAGCGGGTCAGAATCAGGATTCAAAAATGTTAAAACCCTTTGTTGTTGATAAGATTTAAGATTTACCCAAATAATTGGCATCATAAGCAAAGCTGAAAAACCAGAACATAAGAAAAACCATATATTTATACCAGCACAAAACATAATACTTACTCCTGTAGCAAATAAAATCAGTGTAGTACCAAGATCAGGCTGAGCAAGTATCAACAAGCAAGGTAATGCAATATAAATAACAGGTAACAATACATATAGAATTTTTTTAATATTATAAATATGAGTATTATGAAAATATTTTGCCAATGTTAAAATTATAGCAATTTTCATTACTTCTGATGGCTGAACATTAAAGCCTCCGATACTTACCCATCTTTTGGCTCCTAAGACAGTACTACCGCTGAACTCAGCAATAAGTAGCAAGGCAAGACCAAAGAAATATGATAAGTAAACATATTTAAAAATAAATTTTGTATTTAATGAGATAATTAAAAACATTAAAGGCAAAATCAAAAAAAATCTTTGCAATTGTTTTGAAGCAAAAGCACCAAAATCCCCTCCTCCGGCAGAATTCAGCACCACAAAACCAAAGCATGATAACAAAATTGTAGTAAAAAAAATAATCGGATCAATCTTATAAATTTTAGAAAAATCAAACAATTTATCTTCATTTTGTGAACCAGAACCATACAAATTAAATTCCATAAATCACAACCTTATGTTTATTTGCATATTCTAAGACTTCATTTTTATTTACGAAAACAGTATGTTTTGAATCAACTAGCAAAATTTTTATATTAGCTGCAAGCAAGTTCTCGATTGTTTTTAAACCAACGGTAGGAAGATCTACTCTTAAATCCTGTGTTGCTTTTGGGAACTTAGCCAAAATTGCATTATTTTTATTCTTTGTATCAATATAGTCCTTGCATCTTTTAATCAAGTTGTCAGTCCCCTCAGCCCCCTCAATCCCAAGAATTCTTTTATCTTGAATAATTAAAGATTGACCAACATCAAATTCAGATAATTTTTTATGAATATTTAAGATGATTTTAAGATCATTATCAAAACCATCATATGGTTTAGTTTTACTATATAAACCGACATCATGCATAATTAAGTCTTGAGATATATCAAGAACAGAAACAATCTCAAAATTCTGCTCTTCTAAGTAATTAATAACAGTTCTTAAAATATTATCATCACCCAAAATTTTACTTTTACCAATTTTTGAGAGCAAAACAGAACCTTTTAGATCGACTTTTAATTCAGAAAATTTAGGTTTTTTAACACCACCAGCTAAGACAATCTTATTGACATGATTGTGCTTAAAGAATTTTAGCATTCCCGAAACTTGACCAATTGAAAAGGCTTTACAAGGAATTTGATCCAGATAACTAAAATCAAACAATGAACAAATAGATATAACACAAAACTTTATATTATGTTTCTTTAAATCTGAGATGATCAAATTAGGTAAATCACCATTACCAGCTATTATACCAATAATATCAGATTTCATTAGCTTTAGGCAAACAGATTGCATTTGCGTTTTCAGCTTCAATAAAATTTATAACATACTGAACATTTTGATCAGTAGAATTTGCTTTTAATAACGAGACTCGTTCTTTAAACAAATGCTCATTATTTCTAAACAATTCATTATACATTTTTTGTAATGACTTTATAGAATCAACTGAAAAATTCTTTCTCTTAAGTCCAACTAGATTAAGGCCATTTAGATAAGCCCTTTCTCCAACAACCAGACCGAAAGGAATAACATCTTTTTCAACACCAGACATTCCACCAATTATAGCGTTTTTTCCTATCCTGATAAATTGCTTAACGGCAGACAAGCCTCCTATGATAACATTGTTATCAACTGTAACATGTCCTGCTAAAGTTGCATTATTTGCCAAAATCACATTATCACCAACAAAACAATCATGAGCAATGTGAGATCCAACCATTAACAAACAATTACTTCCAACCTTTGTTAATGATTTTTCAGAAAAATGCTTATTACCATCATTTGTTCCGGAATGAATAGTAACATGCTCCCTAATCACATTTTTATCACCAATTTCGACTCTAGATACTTCACCAACAAATTTAAGATCCTGAGGCTGAGAGCCAATTACAGCAAAAGGATAGATAACATTATCATTACCAATTTTACAATTTCCACAGATAACAACATGAGACTTTAATTCGCAATTATCACCAATCACAACATCACCGGAAATATGACAGAATGGACCAATTTTAACATTGCTACCAATTCTTACTGAATCCTCTATTATTGCTGAAGAATGAATATTTGTCATAACTCAGATCAATCTTTTTTATCTATAATCATTGCAGAAAAAGAACTTTCAGCAACTACTTTACCATCAACTAAACCTTTTCCATCAAAACGCCAAACATTTCCCCTATTTTGAACAACATCTACTCTCAAAGTTAGAGTGTCTCCAGGAATAACCGGTTTCCTAAATTTGGCTTTGTCAATAGACATAAAAAAAACAAGTTTATCCTCAGGATTTTCAATTTGTGATTTTGACACTAGAATTGCTGATGTCTGGGCCAAAGCCTCAACAATCAAAACTCCTGGCATAATTGGTGCACCAGCAAAGGGACCAGTAAATTGCGGTTCATGGAATGTTACATTTTAGATTCCTTCGGCAAATTTATTTTCTTCATAATCAACCACTCTATCTACAAGCATTATTGGATATCTATGAGGTATTAACTTTAAAATTTCACTCGCTTCAATTATTTTTGCCATAATAATAAATAATAATTAATTTTTTACTGAAAGTTTCTTTAACATAATTTGCGTTTTTTGCCACATTCTTTTTGGTATAGCAGGCATACCATAATAATCACCTGAATTATCTTTTATATTTTTAGTAACTCCAGATTTCGCAGCAAACCTTACATTTGAACCAATTGTAATATGTCCAGCAATACCACATTGCCCTCCAAATGAAACAAGATTTTTAACTTTTGAGCTACCAGCAAAACCTGTTTGAGCAGCAACAAAGCAATTTTCTCCTAATTCTACATTATGAGCAATATGAACTAATGCATCTATTTTTGTACCCTCTCCTATTACAGTATCATTCAAAGACCCTCTATGAATAACAGTATTATCACCTATTGAGACATTTTTGTTGATAATTACTCTTCCGAAATGCTTAATTCGCTCTGGACCACTGTTACCAAGAGTAAAACCAAAACCTTCCGATCCAATTCTACATCCTGGAGATATATAACAATTGTTATAAATTATCGCATATGAAATTGAGCAATTACTTTCAATTATCACATTATCTCCAATTGTAACACCATCATTAATAACAGTATTTGGCATTATGATAGTGTTCTCTCCTATTGTCACTTTTCCAATGTAACAATTAGCACCAATCACAGCAGTTTTACTGATAAGAGCATCCTTATGTATAAGACCGCCGTCAGAGAAATTATGACTTTTATAACTATAAAAATAATTTAATAATATAGAACAACATGAATATACATCTTTACAAATCAGATAGGGTTTATTTTTGAACTGAGTTAATTCATACAGATTTTCATTAATAAGTATTAGCCCTGCTTCACATTTCTCAATACTAGTCAAATATTTTTCATTATGAACAAATGTTATATCAGTATTTTTGGCTTTATCAACGGTTGTAAAATCAGCAAATTCTGTTTGCGATATCTTATTAACGCTTAATACATGCTTTTCCAGCAAAGTTTCTAATGTTGAATAAGAAATTTTATCATTAATTTTAATATAAAATATAGGATCAATCATATTAATTATTTAATTCTATTTTTGGAACCCTTTTGTTCAGTAAGATTACTACTTCATCACTTATATCTAGACTTTGTAATGCATAAATCACAGATGATTTAGATACTACAACTTGATAATTGTTTTTTTCAGCAACCTCTATAACAATTTTTTGAATATGGGTTTGAATTTCAAGCAAAAAATCATTGTATTTTTTGTCGAGCTGTTCTTTTTCTGAAGCAAGCTCTGATTCAAAAACTTTAAACTGTGCAACAATCTCCTGCTGTTTTTCTAGAATTACCTCTTTAGATAAAACTTGCGCTTTAGACTTTAAGTCTTGTTCTTGTTCAGATATAATCTTTTGTTTAGCCTGCATATCATTTTGAAATTTTTCAACTTCTTTTGTAATCCTTTGTTTTACATCTTGCGAGGCTGTTGAATTATTAACAATATAATCAACATCAATGTAAACTAAAGGCTTAGAAACTTCTGATGCACTCAGGTAAGGTGCATAAATAAAAAACAAAATTAAAGTAAAAAAATATTTGATCATTTGTAGAGTTAAAAAGTTGCCCCAAAACTTATTCTAAAATTTTCAGTTTTGTCAAAACTTTCTTTCATTATTGCTCTTCCAAAATCAAGTCTTATTGGACCTAATGGCGAATTCCAAAAAATTCCAAAACCTGCAGATAATCTAATAGCTTCAGAATCATTAACATTACCATAACGTTCACTAATACCAAAGACCGTTCCAAAATCAGTAAATACCGAGGCCTTTATTCCAAGTTCTTCAGGTAGACCAGTCGGAAGAATTGTTTCAATAGTTGATTTAAACAAATATTTTCCACCTAAAGAAGCATCATCCTCATCTCTTGGCCCAACGCCAGAAGCTCTAAACCCTCTAAAGGATGAGCCTCCAATAAAGAACCGATTGTTTATTCTGACATCATAACTATCATATCCTTCAATTTGACCAAGCCTAACCAAGGCCTTTAAGGTTATTAAATCTTTGTATATCGGTACATATTTACTAGCTAAAAACTCGTGTTTAAAAAACTTTGCATCACCTCCAAAGCCAGCAATCATTGTACTATATTTTGTAAAGAAACCTTGTGTTGGCGCAAATCTATTATTTAATTTATTATAAGTAATAATTTGATTGATTTGAGATGTTGAGCTTTTTCCTTCTTGTTCAGTAACATAAAGAGAAGCATTACTGTCAACATCGTAAATATCATCGATTTTAAAATCATATCCCAGAGTTTGACTTAAATGATCACTGAAATTGTATGATATATTAAATCCAAAACCACTAGTATTTACATTGGCATCACTTTCCTCATAATCTCTTGATATATCAAACAAATCAAAGCCAAAATTATAATTATAATCCATAAAATTAGGAATTTTATATGAAAAATCTATCTGATCAGATATTGAAGATTTTTGAAAATCCATAAAAATCGAATGCGCTTTTCCCATTAAATTTCTTTCTTTAATAGAAACATTTCCCAAAAATTTATCAGTTGTAGAATATCCTAGACCAAAATTAAGCTCTCCTGTTGGCTTTTCTTCAACCTCAATAACCAAATTAATTGAATCTGGTTTTTCAGAAGGTTCCTGAGTAATTTTTACTTTACTAAAAAAACCTAAATTTTCTAACCTAGATTTCGATTGTTTAATTAAACTAACATTATAAGAATCACCTTCAAAGATCTTAATGTTATCTCTAACAACCGAGTCATAAGTTCTTGTATTTCCGTACACCCTGATCTCGTCTATTAATGTTGGACGATCATTCTTAATAACAAATTCAACATCTGCAAGCAATAACTCATGATTAAGATTAATTTGATACTCAACATCAACAAATGCATACGAATTTCTATTAAGATAATCTAAAATATTTTGTTTAGATTCCTCTAACTTAGAATAAGAAAACTTATCAAAAGCCTTTAATGAAATAGTATCAATTATTTTTTCTATATTCACTAAATCATTTTCTGAAGATACAGATATTGTATTAAAAAAATAAACATCTCCTTCATTTATATTAAAGGTAAGGTAAAAGCTTTTATCCTGAGGTAGATATTCGATATTAGTTTTATCAATTTGAAAATTTGCATATCCATTATTATTATAGAACCTTGTTAACAACTCTTTGTCATACAAAACTCTATCAGGATCATAAAATGAGCTTCCCGATCTATACCATATTGGCTCTTTACTTATAATGATTTTTGATAAATCTTTAGAAGCAAAAGCTTCATTACCAATAAAAAAGATTTTTTTTATTTTTACTTTTTCATTTTCATTAATTTCAAAAATAACATCAAGACGATTTTCATCTAAAAACTTTACTTTAGGCTTAACTTCAACATCAATTCTACCACTTCGTTTATATATCTCGATAACCCTCTGAACATCTGATTTTAATATTTGTTTGGTATAAACCGACCTCGGAGACAATCTAATTTCTTCGGCTAATAGGTCATCAGACAATTTATGATTACCAACAAAAAATATTTCATTTACCAGTGGATTTTCTATAATATTTACAAATAAAACATCCGAATCTTTTTCAACATTTAAATCAGAAAAAATTCCAGTTTTATACAATCTTTTTACAGCATTATTAATTGATTTCTGATCTTCAACATCAATTGCCTGGAAAAAAGACTTTATTGTCGCAGATTCAATCCTCTTATTACCTTCAACTATAATTTCTGAAGCAGAATTTGCCAAGGAAACAAAAGAAAAAGAAACCAACAAAGTTATAAGAATAGAAAATGACCTAATTATCTTCACAACAAAACTGACCTTAAATCATTTACAGTGATTAAAACAAATAAAACAATTAAAAACACAAAACCAATTTTAAATAAAACTTGCTGAATAACAAGGGGAACAGGCCTTCGAATAACTGCTTCTATCATATAGAAAAACAAATGCCCTCCATCTAAGAGCGGAATTGGCAAAAGATTTGCTAATCCTAAATTAATAGATATTAGGGCAACAAACCAAAAAATTAAGGCAAAATCTATAAATTTAGATTCACTACTTACAGCTTTTTCTGTTATTTGAGAAGAATATTTAGCTATTTTGACAGGTCCACTAAGATCACTTAAACTTCTTTCTCCAACAACAATTTGTTTAAGGGCAATCAACGTTAAACGGCTTAAATCAAATAATTCATAAAATGCTAAATTAATACTTTGAAGTAAGCCTGTATCTTCAAAGGTAATAACTTCAGATGTCACACCAATCCTACCAACCGAAATTGTATTTCCTAAAAAATCTTTAGCTTGGACAAGCTCAGGAGTAATATACAGATTTACTTTGTTACCATTACGAATAATTTCAAAGTCTAGTTTTTTATCAGGGTGCATTTGTACAGTTTTTTGAATATCTCCAAATCTTAAAACTTTGCGATTATTTATTGAAACAACTTTGTCTTTGGATTGTAATCCAGCAAAATATGCTGGCGAATTATCAACAATTTCATTAATTACATTAGAAGTTTTTGAAATGCCGTTATTATAAATAAGAAAGAAAAAAATTACAAATCCCAGTAGATAGTTAAATAATGGTCCAGCAAAAACTATACAAAATTTTTGATATAAAGGCTTAAAATAAAAACTTTTTTGCTTTTGCTCTTCGGTAAATTCTTGAATTGATTTTGAAGGTTGGCTTGCTGGATTTTCATCACCAAACATTTTCACATAACCACCCATTGGAATTAAAGAAAACTTCCATTCAGTACCCTTCTTATCACAAAAACCAAAGATTTTTTTACCAAAACCAATTGAGAACTCCTCAATTTGAACTTTAAAAATTCTAGCTACTATAAAATGTCCATATTCATGAATAAAAACAATCAATGACATTATCACTAGAAAAGAAATAAGAGCGTTCAATAATTCCATAATTAAGATATAAATGATTTTGCTATTTGCCTAGATACTTTATCTATTTGATAAATATGCTCCATTGATTCAATTTTTTCAATTTTCGAGTCATTAATTACTCTAGTCAAATTATCAACAATATCAGTAAATTTTATTTTCCCATTTAAAAAATGTTCAACCATAACTTCATTAGCAGCATTAAAAACAATCGGCAAAGATTCACCAATCTGTAAAATATCATAAACCAAATTTATTACAGGAAATCTGACTAAATCTAATTCGAGAAAATTTAATGACTTATATTTAGCAAGATCAAAAGCTTTATCAGATTTTAACCTATTAGGAAAATTTAAAGCATATGATATAGGCTTTTTCATATCGTTATCACTCATCAAAGCTTTGGATGTTCCATCGATAAAATTAACTAAACAATGAATAATAGATTCAGGATGAATTATCACTTTTATTTGCTGATAAGTTACTTGAAAAAGATTAAAAGCCTCTATCATTTCAAGCCCTTTGTTAACCATAGTTGCAGAATCAATTGAAATTTTTTTACCCATTTTCCATGTAGGGTGATCAAGCGCCTGTTTTACTGACACATCTTTGAGCTTATTAATATCATAATTTAAAAATGGACCACCAGAAGCGGTTAAAACAATAGATTCAAGTTCATTAATTTTATCAAATTCAATAGTTTGAAATAATGCTGAATGCTCAGAATCAACTGGAACTAACTTTTTATTTAATTGAGATACTTTATTTAATAAAAAATTACCTCCGCAAACAATTGATTCTTTATTAGCAACGGCAATAACATCAGCCACTTCAACAAGTTTCATAGTTGGTTTTAGTCCTGCAATACCAGAAATACCAACAACACCAATATTCACATCTATTGAAGCAACTTCGACTATAGCATCTTTACCAAAAAATAATTTAATCTTTTTCCCAAAAAGCCTATCTTCAACATAATGCCTCTTAGAAGAATCTAATATTGCCGCATATTCTGGCTCAAACTCTAAACAAATTTTAATAAATTTTTCAACATTGTAAGCAGCAGTAATGCATTTTAATTTGAAAGCATCCCTATTATGTCGAATAATATCAAGAGTGTTCTCACCGATAGTTCCTGTAACCCCTAATATTGAAATAGTTTTAGAATTCTCTGAAAACATTCGATGATTAAATAAAAATTATATCGAAAACATCAAATTTATAAAACTTCAAAACAAAGCAATGAAATTGGCGCAACAAATAACAGACTATCTAATCGATCAAGTAACCCTCCATGTCCTGGAATTAAATTTGAAGAATCTTTAACACCATAAACCCTTTTTAATTTTGATTCAAATAAATCACCGGCTTGTGCAAAAATTGATAATATAACTGACATAACAAGAAAATTTACAATTTTTATTCCATCAATAAAAATGTAGCTAACAAAACCTATTAACGTAGCACCTAACAAACCTGAAATCGCTCCTGAAATAGTTTTATTTGGGCTCACATTTGGCATCAATTTAGGCCCCTTTAAATAATTACCACCAAAAAAAGCCGCAATATCAGTAGCCCAGACAAGAAACAATATATATATTATAACCTCTAAACCATTTTCAAGAGATCTGAGATAAATAAGAGAAAGACATGGAATTCCAAGATAGATAATATTAATTATCAAACGTAATTTAAAATCAAGTTCAGAGCTTTTTGTCATTTCATTTAACTCAGAACACAAGATAACAAGGGCTACTATAGTTAAAAAATTAAAAAGAAAACCACCATAGAAAACACAAAAGAATACAAATGGTAGAAGAATTAATGCAGATAAAACTCGTTTTTTAAGATTATTAAGATTGATCATGATTTGACAAATATTTTTGCCACATTTAATAGGGAATCTTAAAAATTGCAAGAACCTATATTTGGATTAATCACCTCCATAACGTCTTGATCTCGACTGAAAAAACTCTATAGCTTCTTGATAAGCTTCTATTCCAAAATCAGGCCAGTATATATCTGTAAAATATAATTCCGTATAGGCTATTTGCCATAATAAAAAATTACTTATCCTAACTTCACCACCCGTCCTTATCAACAGATCAGGATCAGGTATATCAACAGTATCAAGAAATTTCTCAAACATCTTTTCATCAACATTGCCTTCCAAACCTTTTGACAACATTTTATTTACAGCATTTAAAATTTCTTGACGCCCACCATAGCTTAAAGCAACATTTAAAAAAAGACCATCATTCATTGATGTAGATTCTTCCAAAGCAAACAATTTTGACATTAATTCTTGACCAAAACTTTCGATATGTCCAATTGACCTAAATCTAACATTCCTATCAATTAAGTCTTTTTGATAGTCATTAATAAACTTAGTCAAAAGAAATTTAAGATGCTGTATTTCACTCTCAGATCTTTTCCAATTTTCAGAAGAAAAAGCAAACAAGGTTAAATACTTAATTCCAATTTGGTTAGAAAAATCAATAACATCATTTACTCTTTTACTGCCACTTTCATGTCCGAAAGCTATTGAAACTTTATTATTGCGCGCCCACCTTCTATTTCCATCCATAATAATTGCGACATGCTGAGGATATAGATTATTATGTTTTACCATATTATAAAAAGCTATACGCTCATTATATCTTCTTTCTTTTTCTCAAATAATTTATCAATATTTGAAATATAATCATCTAAAATTTTCTGAACCTGATCCTGGTTAACAAAAAGATCATCTTTAGAAATAACTCCTGATTTTTCATCTTTTTTTAGTTTTTCGATTTCATCACGCCTAATATTTCTTAAAGCTATTTTTGATTGCTCAAGGTAGTTTGCACAAATCTTAACATATTCCTGTCTTCTTTCTTGAGATAATTTAGGAAAAGGAATCTTTAAAATATTGCCATCTTTTATTGGATTCAAATTTAAATCACTATTTCTGATAGCTTTATCCACAGAATCAGTATGTGAACTATCCCATACCTGAACAGATAGAGTCACAGCGTCAATTGATGATATAGAAGCCAATTGATTAACTGGCATTTCAGAGCCATAGGCATTAACCATAATTGATTCTAGTATTTTTGGCGACGCTCTACCAACTCTAACCCCAGCAAGATGCTCTACAAAAACACTTGTGGCAGTATCCATTCTAGATTTTATATTTTTTTCATCCACTTTAAGAATCCTCCTTAATTAATGTATATTTAGACTTACCAGTAAACAGATTAACCATTTGATCATTACTTTTTATTGAGAAAACAACAATTGGTAAATTATTGTCTCTAGATAATGAAATTGCTGAACCATCCATAACTCTCAAATTATCAGAAAGAACTTTTGAGTATGATATTGTTTCATATCTTTTAGCATCACTATGTTTTTTTGGATCCATATCATAAACACCATCAACACTTGTAGCTTTTAACAATAAGTCACAACCCATTTCAATTGCTCTCAATGCCGCAGCCGTATCAGTAGTAAAGAATGGGTTTCCAGTTCCAGCCGCAAAAATAACTATTCGACCTTTCTCCATATTTCTGATAGCTTTTCTTCGAACATAAGTCTCACAGATCTGAGTCATTGATATTGCTGACATCACTCTTGTTGAAACACCAAGCATTTCTAAAGAGTTTTGAAGAGCCAAAGCATTTATAACCGTTGCAAGCATTCCCATATAATCGGCACTTGCACGCTCCATTCCTTTAGAGGCGGCAGATACCCCCCTAAAAATGTTACCACCACCAACAACTAGACAAATTTCTTTATTAAGGTCAAAAACTTCTTTAATTTCTGAACAAACCCTATTTATGGTGTTAAGATCATGACCAAAATCATTATCCCCCATAAGAGATTCCCCAGATATTTTTATTAATATTCTTTTAGAATCGTAAGGGAGAGTCATATTTTAACCAGCACTCAATGAAGAAACTTCTTCAGCAAAGTTTGTTTCTTCTTTTTCAATACCTTCACCTAACTCAAACCTAACAAAGTCCACTACTTCAATGTCAGAATTATTTTCTTTATTAAATTGAATAATTGCATCAGACACTTTTGTTTTACCATCAATTACAAAGGCCTGATCAAGGAAAACAACCTCCTCAAAAAACTTTCTAATTCGACCTTCAACCATTTTTTCAATAATATTATCAGGCTTACCAGAAGATCTAGCTTGCTCTGAAAAAATCTCTTTTTCTTTTTCAACTAAATCAGAAGGAACATCACTACTCTTAACCGAAACTGGCCTAGCTGCTGCAATATGCATAGCTAATTGTTTACTAAACTGAGATACCTCATCAGTTTCATTAGAAACTTTTAATTTAATTAGAACTGCAATTTTACCTAAATTAGTATCAATTGCATTATGAATATAAGAATTAATATGATGGAAATCAGATTTAAGAGATGCTAATCTTCGAACAACAATGTTTTCTCCCATTGAGCCTATTGATTCTAAGATGTAATCATTAACTTTTTGACCAGATGGCAAAACAGATTCATTTAACTTTTCTATATCGCTATTACAATCAACAGCATTAATTAAAAGATCCTTCACAAGTGTCTGAAACTTTTCATTCCTAGCAACAAAATCAGTTTCTGAGTTAACTTCGACTATTGCTGCACCTTTATCATTAATAACAACTCCTAATAAACCATCTGAAGCAGTTCTTGTGTTTTTCTTTGCTGCTGAAGCTATACCTTTTTTTCTTAACCATTCTACAGCAAGTTCATAGTCACCATCAGTTTCACCAAGAGCTTTTTTACAATCCATCATACCAGCTCCTGTTGATTCACGTAATTTTTTTACATCTTCAATTTTAATCATGTTTTTGACCTTATAAATTTATTTAGTTTCTTTAACTTCTTCTTTGCCCTCAGATTTTTTTGTCTTTTTTTCTGCAGTAGGCTTCTTAGCTTCTTTTGTAGAATCTTTAGATTTTGCAACTTTAGTAGCTTTTGCCTTTGGCTCAGACTTTTCAGATTTATTTGACTTAGCTTTAGTTTTCACTTCACTTTTAGAACTTTCTTCATTTGAACTAGATTCAGCTTTATTAATTGAATCATCTGATAACGACTCAATATTTGCAACTGCATCTTCTTTGCCAATTTTGGAAGATTTAACATCAGATTGGTAACCAGAATCTTCTGAAGCTTTGTTTGCAGCAAAATTTTCTTTTACTAAATCATCAACTTTATTATTTTTAGAAACTGATTTAATTGCTTCAGAAATATAAGAAAAGATTGTAGAAAGAGACTTAATTGAATCATCATTTGCTGGTATTGGATATTTTACATTTTCTAATGTTGCATTAGTATCAACTATACCAACAACTGGAATGCCAAGTTTTGCTGCTTCCTTTATTGCAATAATTTCTTTATTTGTATCAGCGACAACCATTAAATCTGGGAGAGATTTCATATTTCTTACACCATTTAATGACAAATAAAGCTTCTCTAATTTCCTAGCATAACTTAACTTTTCTTTTTTAGTTAATTTAGCTTCTTTATCAGAAAGAATAGCTTCAATACTTTCCATTGTTTTAATAGAATTTGAAACAGTTAAATTATTTGTAAGCATTCCACCTAACCACCTATGATTAACATAGAACTGACCACACTCTTTAGCTTTTTCTTCAATAATTGCAGAAGCCTGTTTTTTTGTTCCAACAAACAAAACTTTTCCATTAGATTTAACGGTATCAGCAACAACTCGAAGTGAAATTTCAAGCATTTGTTTTGTTTTATCCAAATTTATTATATGCATATCACCTTTTGAACCGTAGAT
>JAYOLW010000011.1:49418-52078 GCA_038120515.1 Rickettsiales bacterium
AAAGGAGCCATTTTAGGGTTCCATCTACGCTTTCTGTGACCAAAATGCGATCCAGCTTGTAACAATAACTTAACATCAACTTTAGGAAAGGAAATACTCATATAATACCATAATAATTAGTTAAACATCGATAAGCAAAATATTAAGAAATACACTAATTAAAAAGCTTATCTGAAAATTTAGATATAAAATACACAAGAATTACTTGCCTTCAAGACTTTTTTTTATTTCTCTAACAGAGTCAAGAGAATAAGTTAAATTTCTAACAGAATCATCTAAAAAAGATCTAAATTCCTTTAAAGTTGAAAGCGAAACTTCTAAATGCTCAATTTGTGAACGAGATTCTTGTTTAATCTCAACAAGTTTTTTTAAATATAAATTTTGTTTCTGAGCACCAAAAATAAGTTTAGCTCCATGATAAGGATTATTTAAACCAAGAAAATTACCTATATCTGTTAAGCTAGTTAAACTGAACTCACGGCACAAACCTTCATACAATTCTCTCTGAAAAGGCTTCATCCATTTATATTTTTGTTGTGTAAAATCTGACATGCGAATTAAATAATATTTATTTTTGATAAAATATTAAGAATATTATAAAATCAACAAAAAAAAAGAGACGGGCAAAGGAGGTAAAAACCCGTCTCCATATATTCATAATACACCTTCCGTATCTTTTTTGCAACTATATATTTTGTTTTTTATTTTTTTTAAAGCTCTGATTCTATGATTATCATAGTTTTTTTCTTCAAAACTAAACTGACCAAGAGTTTTTTTTGAGTATTTAGGAATAAATATTGGATCATAACCAAATCCATTGTTACCAATTGGAGTATGTGACAATGTACCATCATACCTACCTGAACATAAAATTACTGGCTTATCAGGAACTTTAAGAGCAATAGCACAATAAAAGAAAGCATCAATATCATCATTATTTACATCAATACCACAATGTAATAATTCATTATAAACTTTATCTATAGCTAAAGAAAAATTTTTTGACGGACCAGCCCAGCGAGCAGAATAAACACCAGGTTTATTATTTATAGAAGGAATTACTAGACCAGAATCATCAGACAAACAAGACATACCTGTTATTTTTGAATAATATTCAGCCTTAATAATAGCATTTTCCTCAAATGTTTTCCCGTTTTCTAAAGGTTCATCTATAGTTAAATCGGAAATAGAAGAAAATGATAAACCAGATTCAGATAAAAAAGAAGATATTTCAGCAACCTTACCTTTATTACCAGAAGCAATTAATATATTCATAATAAAATTTATGGTGCGTCCGAAAGGATTCGAACCTTTGACCCACAGCTTAGAAGGCTGTTGCTCTATCCAGCTGAGCTACGGACGCCTATTATTAAAAAGAATGGTGCCGAAAGAGAGACTTGAACTCCCGACCTCTCGCTTACAAGGCGACTGCTCTACCAACTGAGCTATTTCGGCATTGGAATTTTTATAAGAACAAATATATTAAAAACAAGAAATAAAAAAAAAAAAAAGCTCTATACAAAGCTTGGCGATTACCTACTCTCCCACAAAAATTATTGCAGTACAATCAGCGCTACGAGGTTTTCACTTCTGAGTTCGAAATGGAATCAGGTGGTTCACCCTCAGCTATAGTCACCAAGCTATGTATAGAGCTTTAACTCAGTACATAACGATACAAATAATAAAAATAACACTGTATACAACACTTCAGCAAAATAAAAGTCAATTGGGTTATTAGTACCAGTTAGCTGAATATGTTACCATACTTACACATCTGGCCTATCAACGTGGTGGTCTACCACGACCCTATGGAGAAAACTAGTTTTGAGGTGGGCTTCCCACTTAGATGCTTTCAGCGGTTATCCCGTCCGTACGTAGCTACCCTGCAATGCCGTTGGCACGACAACAGGTACACCAGAGGTACGTCCACCTCGGTCCTCTCGTACTAGAGGCAGCTCCTCTCAGTTTTCTTTACACCCACGGCAGATAGGGACCGAACTGTCTCACGACGTTCTAAACCCAGCTCACGTACCACTTTAATCGGCGAACAGCCGAACCCTTGGGACCTTCTTCAGCCCCAGGATGTGATGAGCCGACATCGAGGTGCCAAACGATTCCGTCGATATGAGCTCTTGGGAATCATCAGCCTGTTATCCCCGGAGTACCTTTTATCCGTTGAGCGATGGCCCTTCCTCATGGAAACCACCGGATCACTATGACCGACTTTCGTCTCTGCTTGGCTTGTCAGCCTCGCAGTCAGGCAGGCTTATGCCATTATACTCTAAAAGTTGATTTCCGACCAACCTGAGCCTACCTTCGCACGCCTCCGTTACTCTTTAGGAGGCGACCGCCCCAGTCAAACTACCCACCATACAGTGTCCCAATTCCAGATTCATGGAATGTGGTTAGATATCAAGAATACAAAGGGTGGTATCTCAAGGATGACTCAACATAGACTGGCGTCTATGCATCAAAGTCTCCCACCTATCCTGCACATGGCATTCCTAACATCACTGTAAAGCTATAGTAAAGGTTCACGGGGTCTTTCCGTCTAACCGCGGGTACGCCGCATCTTAACGGCGAATTCAATTTCGCTGAGTCGATACTGGAGACAGCGGGGAAGTCGTTACGCCATTCGTGCAGGTCGGAACTTACCCGAC
>JAYOLW010000012.1:0-47494 GCA_038120515.1 Rickettsiales bacterium
ATGGTTGTCTAAGATCAGATATCATTTCAGCAAAATCTTGTCCCCCTTCAAAACTTTGATCCTGATCAAATGAATTTTGAATCTGTTGACCATTATGAGTTTTAACTTGACGACTCTCATGAACAGTAGGTTGGAGCATGCTTTTTAAACCTTGTGTAAAATCCCTTGACCCTAACTTATTTTTCCCCTTTGGAGGACTATCCATAATTTTTTTTTGTCCCACATATACTGCTGCTGCAGCATTTTCTTGCCTACCATAATCACCTTTACTACTAGAACATGCAGCTGAATGAGAAGCATTTTGACCAAGCTTAGTAAAAATATTACCTGTCTGTCTTAATACAGTTTGAGTTATATGGCATGTTATAAAATAATTTTGGTTAACATCAGCTAAATCTAACTTTTGAGTATTTTGATTTGTTTTACTTTTGCTTACAAACGAATTACTATAATTCTTGAGCCAAGATATTCTAGTTACAAAAATGTTTTCACCAGCAATAATTTCTCTAAAATAATTCATAAAATCATCAATTGCTGACATACAATGATCACAAGGTGCAAGTTCAGTAGCTATATCAAGTAAGAAAGTAGCATTATGAATTTGAGCCTGAAAATCAGCATCACGAACTCTTAAAATTTTATCTAGAGTTTTATAAATTGACGCTAATATAAACTGTTCAGAATGATGAGTGCTTTTTAATAAAGCTTTATGCTCTTTTGAATTTACCTCTCTATTACTTAATTTCTCTCTAGCAAATTCTTTTAATTTTTTTACGATAGGATCATCATCTAATTCAGTTATTGAATATGTACTCCTTAATTTCTGGAACTCAATAAAACTAGCCTCGGCTCTTCCAAAAAGATCTTCTGGATGTACTATTACTTCATCATCAGAAGATCGAGTTATTTGAATAGAAAAAGGTTCTTTTCTTTGGTCATAAGGTATAATTGTCAATACACCTAAAGCAATATTTGCATGACTTCGAGAAGCAGATGTTAATTTAACATCTATCGCATTACCTAACTTTTCAATTAGTGCATCTTGTACAGTTGTAGCAACAAATTTTTGTTTTTGTTTTTCGGGCGTAATAGAAGAATTTGTATCTGAACTTGATGGCAAATTAAGCTTTGTAAATTGCTCTGGTAGTTTTGTATCAGATGTTCCAACAGACAAAAAACGATATTCTGGATCTAGTCGAGCTACAGTCTTTAAAGCTGATAGCCGCTCGTCTTGAACAACCTCATCTGCAGCAGCTCTTTGTTGACTTTTACCTGTAAATGGTTGTGTTTGTTCAACCTCATCTGCAGCAGCTCTTTGCTGACTGTCAATTTTTAAGGAATCAGCAAAAGATACCCCCTCTATTAGATAGCTTTGCTGAGACTTATCACCTTTTGTTATTGCATTTATATTTTCACCCATATCAATCACCTCAAAGAACTAATAACACAGAGTTGTCAAAAGGCAACTATTTTGTGCAAACAAAGCAAAACGCTTGAGTTTATAAAAATATAATTTATTTAATCATCAAAATTTAGAGATAAACATGGCAAGAGAAGCAAGTCCTGCAAAAGATTTTCATTTATGTAAAATTTATAATTTACCTGAACCAACAACAGAAGGTTTTGACAAATTAATCTATGGAGGTGCAACAATAGCAGAAATTCAAACTTTTTTGTCATCTAAGAGAATCACAAAAAATAGCTTTAATAACGCAATTATCTATGCAGTTGTTTTAAAAGATATTGTGACCGAACCTGAAAAACAAGATCAATTTGAAGCGATTTTTAAGTTTATCCTACAAATGCCAGATATAAGATTTGCTGATCTAAAATTAATTAATGACATTGTTCAAACAATTATTCAACAAAATCATAGTGCAGAAATAGGACTTAAGCTTCAATACTTGAATAACCAGGCTTTAATTTTCATGATTCGAGCAAACGAAATTGATAAACTTTATCAAACATTAGATAGTGTTGATTCGATTAAAATTCAAAAAGGAACATTTTTTCATGCGGTAGCATTCCCATTTATTGCACATTTTTTTAGTCAGGATAATAAAAATCAATATGATATTTTTGTTGCAAATGTCAAAACCCTAATAACAAAATTATTAGAAAGAGCTGATGAAATAATTTTTGCCCCAGAGTCAAATTTCCTTTATCTGTTGGAACAAGAATTTTTAACACAATCGAATGATCCACAAAAGTCCACACTTCCAGATTATGTCTTCACTGCATATTTAAACAACAAAGATGGTCTAATAACAGATTATTTAGCAACACTAACCCAAAAATTAGGTTTATCAGATAACAAAGCACGCATATTATAACTAAATTGTCCAACCCTGATCATCTTCCCTCCTATTATATTTAACTTGTCGTACTTTATCTTGAAACGAAGTTGAATTATAACCTTTACCTTTATAATCAAAACCACCATAAGTAACTGATGTTGTTGACGTTTTCCAACCTTGCATTCTGACTATAGGAGGTGGAACTAAAGCAGACCCCTCATATCTTTCTGAAGCTACTGGATCGACTTCATCTGGCCCAAAATCTAAACATGATGCAGTAACAGAAATCGCTTCACCAGTACCTTTTAATAACATAGCATCATATTCTTTTCTTAAATTCTGCACGCTTGCTTGAGTCGGACGTGGATTTTGTCGAGGAGGTGATATACAGAAGCCAAGACCAGAACCAAAAGTCATTTCTATTTTACTCAAATCCTCACGTTCTTGTGATTTAGAACTACTTGAAACAGAGGAGGCTTTGACGGCACTATTACCCGAAGGAGTGGAATATTTACTATGATCCTGTGCCATTTCTGGTGTAACCTTGCAAAAAAACATATAGTTTTTTTTTGTATCAGATATTTCTATTGGTTCTGATAAATAAGAATCTCGTTCTTGTGTTTTTTGATGATATGTTTCTGAAATTTGTGAAGGAGATTGACCCTGATTATAAGCTTCAAGCCAACTCACTCTTGCAACTAAATAATTTTGGCCCGGAAAAATCTCATCTCTAATTTCATTCAAAAAATCATTAATTCTATTTACACAATGATTACATGGTGCCAATTGGGTTATAATATCAAGAATAATAGTTGCATTATCAAATTCAAACTTACTTTCTTGAAGAGCTAATAAAGACTTTTTCATAGCCGCCATTAGAAATTGTTCAGAATGATGAGTATGTTGTCTTAAAAGGCGGCCTATTTCTTTATCCTCTAAAGACTGTTTTACTTTACTCTCTTGAATTAACTTTTGCAAAGCTTCACGCTCCTGTACTTCTTTGCAGAAATATGTTTTATGCAGATCAAAAAAGTTTGCATGAGTATCTGCTTCATCACTGTCATATTGACCAAAAAGAACTGCAGGCGTAACATATTTAGAACCATCACCATTAACATTAATAAATAATTGCTGTTTATTTGGGTCATGAGGTATAATAGATAATTGTGCATTGGCTAAATTACCCCTATTTTTATGTTTTTTTGTTAATTGTGCATTTTCTGTTTCACGTTGCTGAATCGCATCTAACAACCCAACCAATAAACCAGATTGAGTTGTCTCAGCAAGCCTACTGCTTGATTGACCAACAGCTTTTTTTGTTCTTACAGGAGTGTGAAATCCAATACCTAGCTCAGGTGATTTTCTAATATTTAATTGAGTAAATTCCGGTGGTAAAGATTTTACCTCTTGAGCACTGGTTTTACTTAAACCATTATCTATAAAGTAAAGAGAATCAGAATTTATTTTTATTCGATCAGGATCTTCTGCTGCTGCAGATCTCTGCATGGGTCTCGTTGTTTCCTCAGCCGCAGATTTACCTTCATCACTATTACTTCTTGATCCCAAGACTTTTCTTTTAACGTCAGACTTATCTTGTTTAACAAAACCTTTATCCCCTTCTGTATTCCTATGAGAGACATTTTCCTTGCCGTCACTATTATGAATAGTCGCAGTTGGAGTTTTATCCGCAGCCATCTCTTGGCTTCTTGCAGACTGCGAAGCTTCTCTACCCTCACCTCTTTCTGTTCCAACTTTCTTTCCTTCCGGCATAATGTTTCAATCGTACCACAATTTTCAGGTCAGATCAAATATTTTTCTTTAAGAAAGTAATCAAAGATAAATCAATAATAATATATTATTTCAACAAATTTAGAATATCTACTAAATCATCAACGACAATATCAGCACCAGCTTCTTTAAGAGAATTTTCAGCAACTTCTTGATCAAAATGCGCACCGGTAAAACCAACAGCATACATACCAGCTGATTTTGCAGCCAAAACACCTGTTGGAGAATCCTCTACCACCATTGACTTAGCTGGTTCAACATTATGAAGCATAGCAGCATGTAAAAACATATCAGGATAAGGTTTGGGTTTTATCTGTTGATTGTGAGTAAATATATTATCTTCACCAAAAAACTCGAGTAATCCTGCTTGCTGCAGATATTTTACAACAAATTCTCTATGACCATTAGATCCAACAGCCATTGGTAATTTGATTTCTGCAAGAACAGATTTAGCATTTGGTACGGCCTCTATTTTAGGAATATTCTCGATTGAGAATCTTTTTATTAAATTCCCAAATAAGCTTTTATCTATTTTGGTATTTTCATTTAATTCAACAATTTGACATAAATCTTTAAAACTTTTGCCATGAAATGTTTTTAAGCATAAATCCAAATTATATTTTACAAAACCAAGATGATTTAATGCTTTTGAAACCGCTGTATTATTTAAAACTTCACTTGTGATTAATGTTCCATCACAATCAAAAATTATCAATTCAAAAGATTGGCTCATTTATTTTTTACTATTTTTAATTATTTCAATTGCTTTATTTAAATCTATCTTATCAGAATCTAGATCTTTTCCAATTGAATAATTCTTTTTAGCATATTTTAAATAAGCTCCATATCTTCCAGAATTAAGAGTAATCTCGTCATTAGTGTCTGGATGATTACCAATAACTTTACCCTGAGCTTTTGAAGTTTTCGTTCCGTAATTATCAATAATGGATATAGCTTTATCAAGCTCTACTTCAAAAACATCATCTTCTTTTAATGAATAAAACGTCTTTTCATAAAGCAAATATGGCCCAAATTTACCATATGAAGCTTTTATCTCAGTATTTGTTTTTGGATGAACGCCAACAGTTCTAGGCAGTGATATTATTTTGAGGGCCGTCTCACGATCAATATTATCTTTATCAATATTTTTTGGAATTGGATAATTTTTTGGTTTATTGGTTTTTTTGTTCATTACAGCAATATATGGTCCATAAGGTCCTTGCTTTAAATCTATTGTATTACCATTTTCATCAACACCAAGATCAGAAGGCTCAATTTGAGCATTAGCTACTGCATCTTCAGCAGATATATTACTATTTAATGGTCTTGTATGCTTGCAATCAGGATAAGTATTACAAGATAAATATGCACCAAATTTTCCTGTCTTAAGAACTAATTTGCCTTTTTTACATTCTGGACAATTAGGCTTACCATCTACCCCAAATAATAAAACATTAAGTTCATTAGTTAGTTTATCAGCAATTTCAGGTGGAGCTTTTTCCTGAATTTTATCTATAATATTTTCAAAACCTTTCCAGAAATTACCAAGAAAATCTGTCCAAACTAAATCGCCATTTGAAATCACATCAAGATCTTCTTCAAGCTTTGCAGTAAAATCATATTCAAAATATTGTTCAAAAAAAGACACTAAAAAAGCTGTAGTCACTCGACCTTTAATCTCAGGGACGAATTTTTTGGCATCAAATTTAGCATAACCTCTATCAACTAATATCGAAATAATAGATGAATATGTTGATGGACGGCCAATACCAAGTTCTTCAAGTTTTTTGACTAAGCTCGCTTCTGAATATCTAGGAGGCGGCTCAGTAAAATGCTGATTACCATTAACATCGATTAAATTTAGGTTTTCACCTTTATTAAGGTTCGGTAATAAATTTCCAGCTTCATCTAACTTAACAGGGTAAAGTTTTAAAAACCCGTCAAACTTTACTGTGCTTCCTGTTGCTCTTGCAACCGCAGAATTATCATTAGCATTTATTGTAAATCTAACATTTGCCATTATTGCATCAGCCATTTGCGAAGCAACAGCCCGATCCCAAATTAACTTATAAAGTTTAAATTGCTGATCATCTAAATATTGTTTAATTTTTTCAGGTGGAAACTTGAAAACTGTTGGCCTTATTGCCTCATGAGCCTCTTGAGCATTTTTAACTTTGCTTTTGTAAATTCTTGGAGATTTTGGCAAATATTTTTCAGAATAAGTATCTTTTACATATTCACGAACAGCATCAACAGCCTCTTGTGCCATATAAATCCCATCAGTTCTCATATATGTAATCAAACCAACAGGGTCACCACCAATATCAATACCTTCATATAATTTTTGTGCAACCATCATAGTTACTTTGGTACTCATACCTAATTTGCGTGAAGCTTCTTGCTGAAGTGTAGAAGTTGTAAAAGGCGCAAAAGGTTTTCTAAGTCTATCAGTTAATTCTACATCTGATAGGATGTAATTTTTAGTTTTAAGAACCGATAAAACATCATCAGCTTGATCTTTATTTACTAAACTAAATTTCTCTAATTTATCTCCTTTAAACTCAACCAACCTTGCTTCAAATGCTTCTTTAGTGCTTCCAGAAAAGTTAAATAAAATTGACCAATATTCTTTCTTTTGAAAAACTTCGATTTCTTTTTCACGCTCACATAAAATTCTAAGAGCAACTGATTGTACTCTTCCTGCAGACATACTCCCTGGAAGCTTACGCCACAAAATTGGTGATATTGAAAAACCAACTAGATAATCTAAAGCTCTTCTAGCTTGTTGCGCGCTTACTAAGGCATCATCAATCTGCCTTGGCGCACTAATAGCAGCCTTAATTGAGGTTTTGGTAATTTCATTGAAGGCAACTCTTGAAACCTTAATATCTTTAGGTAATTTTTTAGTTTCTCTAAGACTTTCTAATATATGCCAAGATATTGATTCCCCTTCACGATCAGGGTCCGTTGCTAGAATAAGCTCATCACAATTTTTTACAGTCTTAGCAATCTCAGTCATAATCTTTTTCGATTTTGGCGAAATCTGATATGACATTTTGAAATTCTGATCTGGCAATACAGAACCATTTTTAGATGGGAGATCCCTAACATGACCAAAAGAAGCTAAAACTTTATAGCCACTGCCTAAATATTTACCAATTGTTTTAGCTTTTGCTGGCGACTCTACAATTACTAATTTCATAAAACTTATCTTTTAAAATATTATCAAATCCCAATGCTGAATTGACTCAAGAGTTGTTTTCTATGTTAAAATAACGGTCATACAAAGGCTTCTCATTTTCAATTTGTCAATTCTAATTTTGGCAAAACCCAAACTTATCATTTATCTAAATTTAGTTAATTAATTACCTAACAAAAACTTTCTGGCTATGATCTATTATAATATTTCCTGACATCTCAAGCTCTGAAATCAGTTCTAAAAATTCTGGTTGTATCAATTTTGAATCATACAGTAACTCTTCCATATTTATTCCTTGAGCTGGAATTAATTTTAATAAAAACTTATTTTTATCTGTAAGATTTTCATTAATTTTATTTATACTCTCATCATTATTATCATTAAGTTTACGATCATATAAATTACACAAAAATTCTGCCAAATCTTCAAATGATGTAAAGATAATTGCACCATCAGCAATTAATTTATTCGATCCAACATGCCTAATGTCAAACGGGGCACCAGGAACAACTATTAGCTCTCTATTGTTTTCAATCACAAGCCTACATGTAAGCATTGAGCCAGACTTAATTTTAACATTACTTGCAATAGTCAAATTTGACAAACCAACAATAATTCGATTACGCCTTGGAAACAATTTGGCAATAGGCGGACAACCAAAATTATTTTCGCTTAAAACTAGACCTTTAGATTTAATATCTTCAAATAGACGATAATTTTGTTTGGGATAGCAAATATCTAGACCTGAGGCTATAACAGCGATAGTATTTTCAGCTCCGGCACCAATATGAGCATGAGTATCAACACCATTGGCCAATCCTGAGACAACGACAAAATTATTATTTGATAAAAAACCAGCCAATTCTTTAACAAAATTTAAATCACTATAGCAGGCATTTCTGCCACCAATTATTGAAATTTTTGCTTTAGTCAGCAAATTTATATTTCCTTTACAAAAAATTAATCCTGGTGGATCAAAAATTTGTTTTAGTAATAAAGGATATTCATTTGAAAGAATTGTCAAAATTTCTGCAGATTCTTTTTTAACCTGCATTAAAACAAAATCTAATTCAGATTCAGAAATTAAATTAAAATTATCCAATTTAGGCAAATAAGAATATTGTTCAAAATGATAAAACAATGCTTTTAAAGAGCTTTTATCATTTGATTTAGAAAGTAAAAGGCGAATTAACTTGCGTTCTATATCAGATAAATTCAAATACTTAATAACACAAATTATTATTTTTTATTAGAATGCTATTTTAGCTAAGGCAACAAATAATTTCAAATTAACAGCATTTTTTTCACCAACAAATAACACTAATTAAAAAATACAAATTTATTATTGCTCATAAAACAATTTAGGCTAAAAAGTTCTTAATAATATGAACTTAAATTGAATGAATAATTCAGAAAATAACTTCGATAAAAAAATTAAAGAATTATCCGCTAAATTAGAAGACACAAAAACTTCAAGTAAAACCGCTGATAAAACAACATCTAATATGTCATTTGCCTTCAAAATTTCATCGGAATTAATAGCTGGAATTGCTATTGGTGGTTTTGTTGGATATTATTTTGATAAATATTTTCAAACAAAACCATTGTTCTTAATAATTTTTTTGTTATTAGGTGTCGCTGCATCTTTATTAAATTTATATAGAGAAATAAAAAATGGCTGATAATCAAGGACACTCACCCTTAGAACAATTTGTAATCGAACCGATTTTTGATATTGTCATCGCTGGTTATAATTTGCATATAACCAATTCATCATTAATTATGATATTGGTTTCAATTTTTGCATCACTTGTTTTTTTAACAGCCACAAGAAAAATCGCTATTATCCCCTCTAGATTTCAAACACTAGCGGAATCAACATTTGAATTTGTTGAGTCAATGCTTATCAGCAATACTGGTGAAGAAGGCAGAAAATTCTTTCCTTTAATTTTTAGCATTTTTGTTTTTGTCTTATTTTCTAATCTGGCTGGAATGCTTCCATACAGCTTTACCACAACATCACATATTACTGTAACATTTGCATTAGCTGCTATGCTTTTTGTAATTATTGTTATTGCAGCATTTTTAAAGCATGGGCTTAAGTTCTTATCTATATTTATGCCTTCTGGCGCACCATTGTGGATGGCTCCACTACTTATTGTTATTGAATTATTTGCATATTTAATCAGACCATTTTCACTTTCAATAAGACTAGCTGCTAACATGACAGCTGGCCACACTATGCTAAAAGTAATTGCAAGCTTCGTGATTTCACTTGGTTTTGTAGGTGGATGGTTCCCACTATTATTTTTAACTCTTTTAACTGGGTTTGAGATATTTGTTGCTATACTGCAAGCATATATTTTTACAATGCTTGCATGTGTTTATCTTAATGACGCCGTTCATTTGGCGCATTAAGTTTTTATTAATTTTTAACTTTTAACTTTTTTGAGGTAAGAATGGAATTAGAAGCTTTAAAATTTATCGGTATTGGTTTAACTGCATTTGGATTTTTAGGTGCAGCACTTGGACTTGGAAACATCTTTGCTAGCGCAATTGAAAGCATAGCAAGAAACCCATCCTCTGAACCAAAACTATCTAAATATATATTTATTGGTGCTGGATTTGCTGAATCAATGGGTCTATTCTCACTAGTAACAATTTTAATCTTATTATTTACATAATAAAACAATGCCTCAACTCGATTTTTTAACACACCCATTTGCTTCACAATTATTTTGGTTATTTTTAAGCTTTGGATTCTTATACATTATTTTTTCGAAATCTGTATTGCCGAGAATTACTAATATCAAAACAAGAAGAAATGACGCTGTTAAATTATCACTTGATGAGGCAAACAGACTAAAGGAAGAAGCTTCAAATACAAACGAAGCTTCTGACAAAGCCTTAAAAGACGCCAAAGCAAAAGCTGAGTCAATGATAAACAAAGCTTTATCAAATATAAAAAAACTTGAAGAAGACGCCTTCAATAGGCTTAATTTAAAATTAGAAGAAGAAAAGAAATCATTACTTAATGATATCGAAACATATAAAAAGACGCTATCTAAAGAATCATCTAACATCACAAATGATCTAGTAGATTATATATTAAAGAATAATTTTAACCTTGAGATAAAAGCTCAGGAAATATCTAACATAACCAAGGCAATAAAATGATATCATTTAACGAAACATTTTGGGTTGCAATAGCTTTTTTACTATTTGTAGCTTTCATATACAAAATTATCAAAAATCTCGTTTTATCTGGTTTAGATAACAAAATACAAGAAATCAAAGACAGCCTTTCCAAAGCAGAACAACTTAAAGAAGAAGCAAACAAATTGTTGTCTGAAATAAAAAATAAGGAAGCTAAGTTGGCTGATGATGCTAAAAAGATTATCGAATATGCCAAAAACAAGATATCAAAATTAGAATCTGATTCTAGCAAAAATATTGAAAAAGAGACTACTATTAGAACTAACTTGCTACACAATACAGCACAATTAGAAAAAGATAATTTTTTAAGAGAATCTACACAAAGCATTGTTGACAACGCTTTCAAAGCGATAGAGGAAATCCTAAAAAAACAAGATAATAAATTTTATAAAAATTTTACTGATCAATCCATTGATGAGTTAAAACAGAAAAACTTTTAGAATTAAAATCTTATAATTAAAATTTGTTGACAGATTGGCATTTTACCACTATCAACTACAACTCTTTTTTTCATAAATTATGTACGCAATATTAAACATAAAAGGAAAACAATATAAAGTTACAGAGAATCAAAAGATTTTAACTGATAAGTTATCTGATGAAGCTAGTAGCAAAATCAAATTTGAAGATGTATTGTTTTTTGAAAACGATAAGGAAACTCTTGTTGGAACACCTAATGTAGCTGGAGCATCTGTTGAGGCTGAAGTTATAGAGCATATAAAAGATAAAAAAGTAATTATTTTCAAAAAGAAAAAAAGACATAATTACAGAAGAAAAAATGGTCATAGACAGGACCGTACATTATTAAAAATTTTAGCAATCAAAAAATAGGTTATCCATGGCTCATAAGAAAGCTGGAGGTAGTTCCAGAAACGGTAGAGATTCGGCAGGTAGAAGATTAGGTGTTAAACTTTACGCTGGTCAAGCAATTAAACCAGGTCAAATTATCATTAGACAAAGAGGAACCAAATTTTATCCTGGGAACAATGTAGGCATGGGAAGAGATCATACTTTATATGCATTGTCTGAAGGCGTAGTAGCGTTCAAGAAATCAAGAAACAAAACATTTGCAGAAGTGACAACAATCCAATAATTGTTGGATATTCATTTTTATAAATCATTTTATACTTTTTTGATGAGAATTGGAGTTATAGGACTTACAGGCAGAATGGGCAAAGCTCTTATTGAATCTTCTATAAACTTTAATAATTTAGATATAGGTTTTGCTTTTTATCGCAATGATGCATCAAAGAAAAAAATAAAATCTTTAAACAATATATTTGGTACAAAAATTTTACCAATAAATGATATTGATAAATTCACAGAATCATCTGATTTTGTAATTGACTTCTCAGCACCTGATATATCCCTACTAGCTTTAAAATCTGCCTGCAAACATAACAAAATATTTATCTCAGGAACAACAGGTTTTTCAGAATCACAATTCAATGAATTCACTCAAATTGCAAAAACTGGTGTTACCTTATGGGCATCTAATATGAGCATAGGTGTAAACACTCTTAATATTTTAGTAGATCAAGCATCAAAAATTCTTAAAAATTACGATACTGAAATCCTAGAAATGCACCACAGAAACAAAAAAGACTCTCCTTCTGGTACCGCATTAACTTTAGGAAAAACTATTGCAGAAGCTAAAAATATTAATTTTGAGCATTTTGCAAAGAAATCACGTGAAGGATTATCAGATCATGTTAGACCAGAAAATGAAATTGGCTTTGCAACACTTAGGGGTGGATCTGTTATTGGAGACCATAGCGTTATTTTCGCTGGTCAGAATGACAATATAACATTATCGCATCATGCTCAAAATCGTTCAATTTTTGCATCTGGTGCTATTGAAGCTGGTTTATGGTGTATTGGAAAAGAAAAGGGCTTATACTCAATTACTGAGATGCTACAAAACAAACTAAATTTTTAAATATTACAAATTTTACAATTTTTTCTTTTTGGAATTTGTATTGTTTTATATCTATTATTAAGACAATTATAATATATAAGATTTCCAGCTATTGAGTTTTCTGGACATACTATTTCTTTTATTGCCTCTACCGCCATCATTGTCCCAATCACACCAACAAAAGGGGCAAGAACTCCCTGGTTAGAGCAGGATCTTTCTGAAGGCATCATATTGAAATCATGAAAACAAGCAAAGCATGGCTTTTCTGAATCGACACCAGATTTGTAAACAGAAAGGTAACCTTGCATTTTAATTGCAGATCCAGATATCAAACTTTTTTTATTACTATGACAATATTTATTTAACAAAAAACGTGTTTTAAAATTATCAGAAGCATCAATAATTAATTCAGATTGATCCAATATCTTATCTATATTTATATCAGTTAATCTTTGGTATAATTTTTCAACTATAATATTAGCATTAATAGATTTGGCATAATTTCCAGCAACATCAACTTTTGCATTATCAATATCTGAATAATTATATATCAATTGACGATTTAAATTACTTTCCTCAACAATATCATCATCAATCAGAGTCAAACGACCAATACCAGATGAAACTAAATATTGAATTATTGGCGACCCTAAACCACCTAAACCAATAATAGCAATTTTACTTAACTTTATTTTCTCTTGCCCTCTACTACCGATCGCATTAAGATTTACATGACTTAAATATTTTTTCACAATTTTTGATATGATTACAGTTATTTCACCAGCTAAGAAACTTAATACTAATTGTCACTTTAGTAAAGACGCTATTTCTCAGCCTGATTTTTTATCAAAATCAATTGAGCTAAATCAAATATTAAGAATGAAGCAAAAAACTGACCTTATGAAACTAATGAAAATTAGTGATAAAATTGCTGAGCTAAATTATCAAAGGAATATAGATTTTAAAACAGATCATAATATTGGAAATTCATATCCAGCAGCGAAAATTTTCGATGGCGAGGTTTATCAAGGCCTAGATTTCGATAATTTAAATCATCAAGAACAAAATTATGCTCAATCGCATCTTCGAATCTTATCGGGTTTTTATGGCATTTTAAAACCTTTTGATTTAGTTCAACCATATAGATTAGAAATGGGGACAAAGCTAGCAAATAGCAAAGGTAAAAACCTGTATGATTTTTGGCAACAAGAAGTAACAGAAAAGCTTAATCAAGAACTTGCTAAACAAAATCAAAATATAATTATTAATCTTGCATCAAACGAATATTCTAAAGTAATAAATAAAAAATTGTTAAATTGCAAATTTGTCACAATTAATTTTAAGGATAATATAAATGATAAATTAAAAACCATTATGATGTATGCAAAGCACGCAAGAGGTGCAATGGCAAATGCAATTATAAAAAATAAAATTGACAATATTGAATTATTGAAACAGTTAGATATAAATAATTATAGATATTCTAAAGATCACTCATCGAATGATTTAGAATTAGTTTATATAAGAAATTCAAATTAGTAAAAGCTCATGAATAATAGAGAAACAACAATTTTTAATATATTGCTTTCATTTTTAATTCTAACAATTTTAGCCATATATATTATTATAACCAAAACTACTCCAGCAAGAGCTCCTATTGCAAAAGTTAACAATATAATGATTTATAGTGATGATTTAAAACTATATCTATATTCTATATTTGGTAACAATTTTAACAATACCATTTCAAACATTCCAGACGATCAACTAGAAGATATTATTCGTGAATATATGATAGATTACAATATTTTAAAGGATGCTAAAAAACATCATACTGAAGACAATTCAGAACTAAAAAAAATTATTCATGCAAATTATAACAAATTAGTGAAAGATTTTTATCTAGATGAAATATCTGAAAAACTGGTAAATGAAGATTTAATTAACCTTGAATATGTTAAAATTAAAGATGAATATTTAAATGGTAATAATGCTAAATACGAGTATAAGATTAAACATATTTTAGTATCAAGCAAAACAAAAGCACAAAATATTTATAATGATTTAGATAATATCTATTTTGAAAATGCTGCACAAATATACTCATTAGATAAATCATCAGGTAAAAATGGTGGAGACCTAGGCTATTTAAGAACTGGCACTATGGTATCAGAATTTGAAGATATAATTCCAAATCTTAAAGTAGGAGAAGTATCTCAACCCTTCAAAACAGATTTTGGTTGGCATTTGATAAAACTTGATCGCAAAAAAATAATACCAGCCCCACCTTTATCTGAATTAAGACAAGACATTATTAATGAACTTAAAGCTGAAGCAATAAACAATTATATTGGTAATATTAACGAATCACTTAATATAAAAATTGTTAGAAAAGAAAATATTTAATTAAGAATTTATTGGTGCTAGAATCATAAGCATTTGCCTTGATTCTAACCTTGGATTAGTTTCTATTTTACTTTTTCCTTCAGTAGAAACTACAATATTTTTCATAATTGATAAAGCTATATCTTGTTTAGCAATTTCTCGACCTCTAAACCTCATAGATATTTTAACTTTATCACCCTTCTCTAAAAATTGAATTATCTTACGAAGTTTAATTTGATAATCATGATCAGAAATATTTGGTCTGATTTTAATCTCTTTAATTTCTATAGTTTTTTGTTTCTTCTTTGCTTCATGAGCGCGTTTCTGCATTTCATATTTATATTTACCGAAATCTAAAATTTTACAAACAGGAGGCTCAGCATTTGGAGATATTTCAACCAAGTCTAAATTTACCTCTCTTGCTTTATATAACGCTTCTTGAATAGGAACAACTCCCAACATCTCTCCATCATTACTAACCAATCTAACATTTTGTGCTGTGATCTCTCTGTTAGATCGTGGTAATTTTGATTTGCTCATAAAAAAGAAAAAATTTAAATAATTATTTGTTTATATTAGCTAAAACATCATCAATAGCAAGAGTTTCTTGGGAATCGCTACCAAATCTTCTAAGATTTACAGTTTTATCCTTTTGCTCTTGTTCACCAATAATAAATAAATAAGGAATTTTTCTATTAGAATACTTCCTAATTTTATAGCTAATTTTATCTGAAGTAAGATCCTTAATTACTCTTACACCATTTGCCTTTAAAAGCTCATAGACTGAATTTGCATATTCATCTACCTTGTTGGTGATATTGATAATTGCTACCTGTTCTGGAGCAAGCCAATATGGAAATGCACCACCATATTGCTCAATTAATATCCCAATGAATCTTTCAAAAGAACCTAATATCGCACGATGAAGCATCACTGGCCTTTTATGATTACCAGTTTCTGAAATATAGCTAGCATCCAGTCTCTCTGGCAGAACAAAATCAACTTGCAATGTACCACATTGCCAATCACGGCCAAGAACATCAGTTAAAACAAATTCGATTTTAGGGCCATAGAAAGCTCCTTCACCAGGATTTAACTCATATTGTAAACCAATTTGATCAATTGCTGATTTAAGAGAATTTTCAGCCTTATCCCAAACATCATCAGACCCAGCTCTAGTATCTGGCCTATCAGAAAATTTAATTTTTACTTTCTCAAAACCAAATTGTTTATAAACTTCAAGCACCAACTCAGTAAATGATTTTGTTTCTGATAATATCTGATCTTCGGTACAGAAAATATGAGCATCATCTTGAACGAATGATCTAACTCGCATTATTCCATGTAACGATCCAGATGATTCATTTCTATGACAACAACCAAACTCAGCCATACGAAGCGGAAGATCCCTATAGCTTCTGATTTTTTGATTAAATATCTGAACATGAGCCGGACAATTCATTGGTTTAATAGCTAACGTTTTATCTTCAGACTCAACAGTAAACATATTCTCTCGGAACTTATCCCAATGACCAGATTTCTCCCACAATACCCTATCAATAATTAATGGGGTTTTTACTTGAAAATAATCATTTTCGTCAAGTTTTGCAGCAATGAAATTTTCAATTACCTTATAAAGGATTGCGCCATTCTTATGCCAGAACACAGAGCCAGCAGCTTCTTCCTGAACATGGAACAAATCAAGCTCAGTACCTAGTTTTCTATGGTCTCGTTTACCAGCCTCTTCCAAATTATGTAAATATAAATCTAATTGCTCTTGTGTTGCCCAAGCAGTTCCATAAATTCTTTGCAGCATTTCATTGTTGCTATTACCACGCCAATATGCACCAGAAACTTTAGTAAGCTTAAAATACTTACAACTACCTGTTGATCTTGCATGAGGCCCACGGCACAAATCAACAAAATCACCTTGACGATAAAGAGAAATTTGCTCACCTTTTGGTATATCAGAAATGATTTCAGCCTTATAATTTTCACCAATTGATTTAAAAAACTCAATCGCCTTATCACGATCCCATACCTCACGTATAATAGGGATGTTTTGTTTGGCCAAAAAATGCATTTTTTTCTCAATGACAACTAAATCATCTTCAGCAAAAGGCTTCTCTTTTGCAAAATCATAATAAAAACCATTTTCAATTGCTGGACCAATGGTAACCTGTACCTCTGGATAAAGTTCTTTAACAGCCTGTGCGAGCAAATGCGCTGTATCATGACGCAGAAACTCAAGAGCTTCTTCAGAATCAATAGTAACAAGCTCTAATTGACTTGAGTCGTTAATAGGTTGATTTAAATCAATATATTCACCATTTAGTTTTGCGACAAAAGAAGCTTTTGCTAAAGATTTACTTATTGATTTGGCTATATCAAAAGCAGATATACCAGAATCAAATTCTTTAGAAGAACCATCTAAAAATGTTACTTGAACTTTATTCATGACAATTTTGCTATTAAAAAATTTTTTTACTGATAAACCCTACACTATTAAATCAACAATAATCAATAGAAATGTTAGTAGATTCGCACTGTCATCTCAATTTCCCCGAACTTCAAACTCAAATCACTAATATTTTAGTTAATGCTAATGATGCAGGCGTAAAACATTTTTTAACAGTTTGTACAAAATTAAATGAGTTTAATGATATTTTAAAACTTACTCAAGATCATCCCAACATATCTTGCTCTGTAGGTATACATCCAAATGACGCTAAAACTTTTTCAAAGCAAGATATTAATTATATCAATGATGCTGTAAAAAACGATAAAGTTGTTGCAATTGGTGAGACTGGGCTTGATTACTATTATGAAAACTCTGATAGAGAAAAACAAAAGGAAAGTTTTGAAGCACATATAAATATTGCCCAAACATCAAAGCTGCCTATTATTATTCATACCAGAGATGCAGAAGAAGATACAAAGAAAATTTTAAGTGAACAAATGCAAAACCAAGAATTTACTGGAGTTATGCATTGCTTTACTTCAAGCTACGAACTTGCAAAAGCATCTCTTGATCTTGGTATGTATATATCAATTTCAGGAATTGTCACATTCAAAAATGCCGAAGATCTTAGGCAAACCGTTAAAAAGATACCTTTAGACAGACTACTGATTGAAACTGACAGCCCTTATTTAGCTCCGGTTCCAAAAAGAGGCAAGACTAACGAACCTGCATATGTAAAATATGTTGCCGAATTCCTTGCAAATTATCTCGGTAAGGACTATGAGGAATTTTGTAACATAACAACAAATAATTTTTACAAATTATTTAATAAAATCAAATCTTAAACAAAAATGAAAAATTTAAGATTTCAGCTTACCAAAACTATAATTTTGATTTTAGTATTGTGCTTATCATCTTGCTGCCACTGCCCAAGAAGTTATGTAGGAAATTCAAATAATTCATATATACCCCCTTATTACGAATATGATAACAACTATCAATATTATGCTCCACCAAATTATAACCAAGTGCCAAACAATGTTTATATTGATAATGATTCATATTATAACCAATATATTCCATCAGTTCCTAATCAAGATCCATTTGATTATCCGGTTGCAAGATAAATAAACTTTTTTTGATAAATTATCTTGAAATTTCTAACTATTTTTAGATTAGATTAGTAAAAAATTTTTTATCATGGATCACAAATATCAAGAAATAGCTCAAGACTTCCAAAACATAACAATTCTAAGTTCCGTAACTTCGCTTTTATACTGGGATAATGCAGTGATGATGCCAAAAAATGGTATCACAAGAAGAAGTAAAGAAATTGCTTTAGTCAGTAATTTAATTCATAAACAATATAAACAAAAAGATTATTTAAAACTTATCGAGGATCTTGATCAGTCTAAATTAGATCAATGGCAAAAAGCCAATTTAAAAGTCATAAAACATCATTTATCTCATCAAGTTATAATACCTGAAAAGCTTAATAATGAGTTCACCGAAAATGGCGTTAATTGTGAGTTTATTTGGCGTGATGCTAAAAAAGACAATGATTTCGCAAAATTTGCAGAAGCCTTTAAACCGGTTCTAAATAATATTCAGGAAATAGCCGAAATCAAATCTCAAAATCTTGGTATTTCAAAATATGATTCTTTATTAGATTATTATGAACCTGGTCTTAGAGAATCTGATTTTCAAAACATTTTTAACACTCTTGCAACAAGGCTTCCAGAACTTATTGATAAGGTTATAGCTAAACAAGCAGAGAAAATCACATTTAATGACAAAAACTTTCCAATCGAAAAACAAAAAGCTATTGTCAAAAGATTTACAAAATTACTTGGCCTTACTGATGAAAATATTCGTATTGATGAAAGTAGTCATCCTTTCTGTACTGGTCACAGAGGTGATGTCCGTATCACCACAAGATATTCAGAATCAGAATTTTTAACTAGTTTATTTGGCATCATTCATGAATCTGGTCATGCGATATATGATTTAAACACGCCAGAAAAATACAGCTTAGATCCAGTTGGTGGATGCCTTGGCATGTCAATTCATGAATCGCAATCTTTATTTTACGAAATGCAAGTTGCCACATCTTATGATTTTATAAAGCTTGCTCATAAGATCTTAACAGAAGAATTTGATATTAATGACGAAAATTTCACAGCTAAAAACCTATATAGTTTTTTAAATCATGTTGAAAAAAAATATATCCGAGTTGATAGCGATGAAGTAACCTACCCTCTTCATATCATCATGAGATATGAAATTGAAAAGAAACTTATAGAAAAAGCAATTACTGTAAATGATCTTCCTGATGTCTGGGAATTTTACTTAGATAAATTTTTTGGCTTAAAATATAAAGATCACGCGACTGGCTGTCTGCAAGACATTCATTGGACAGATGGTAGCCTCGGATATTTTCCATGTTATAGTCTTGGAGCAATTTTTGCGAGTCAATTAAAACAAAAATTTGATATAGAAAATCCTAAATTCAAATTAGACGAACAATCAATTCACAAATATCAAGAATTTTTAAGTGATAACGTTCATAAGTTTGGCTCACTTAAAAGCTCAGGAGAGCTTGCACTAGATTTATTTGAGACAAAATATGATTCAGAAATTTATTTAAATTACCTAAATAAAAAATATTTAAATGGCTAATTACACCATCGACATACTTCCTGCATTATCAGACAATTACATCTTTATAATCAGAGATCACGTTAACGACTTAACCCTATGCGTTGATCCAGGAGATGCGTCTGTTGTTATAAATTTTTTAGAACAAAAACAGATTAAATTAGATTATGTTTTAAATACACATCATCACTATGATCACATCACTGGCAATCAAGAATTACTAGAAAAATATAACTGCAAAATTTTTGCAAACTCAAAAGATGTTTATCGTATAAACTCAGTCACAGATGAATTAACCGAAGGCCAAATTTTACAATTAGGTATTTTTAATTTTAAAATTTTAGCAACTCTAGGCAATGCAATTAATCATATTTCTTATCATGATGAAAATCTCAAATTGTTATTCTCAGGTGATACTATTTTCTCCTCTGGTTGTGGTAGAATAATCGAAGGCAATCACGAGATGCTTTACGATTCTTTAGAAAAATTAAGGAAACTTGATCAAGAAACATTAATTTATTTTGCACATGAATATACAAAAAAAAACATAGAATTTGCGTTATTATTCGAGCCAAATAATCATGATCTAGTTGAAAAATATGCAACAACTAAAGAACAATATCTAAAGAACATACCAACAGTTCCAACTACTATTGCTAACGAACTTAAAACAAATCCATTTTTAAGACTTCATAATAAGGAAATAAGAAAAAACTTAGGTTTTAATTCTGACCATCTATCATTCAAAGTACTAAAAAAACTAAGAACCTTAAAAGACAAATATTAGGAAAATGAAATTTGACGAAATAGAATATAAAATTCACGGTGATGACTCTCAATATGTCAATATCGAACTTGATCCAGCAGAATCTATAATAGCGGAAGCTGGAACCATGCTGGCAATGGAAGAAGGTATAAAGCTCACAACCATTTTTGGTGATGGTCGATATGATTCTGGCTTATTTGGTGGTCTTGCAGCTGCAGGAAAAAGATTAATTACCGGAGAATCTTTATGCCTTACATTATTTACCAACAAATCTAGTGAAAAGAAAACAATTAGCTTCACTGGACCAGATATGGGTAAAATAATCCCAATCAATTTAAGAAATCATGGTTCTAAATTTATTTGCCAAAGAGATTCATTTTTATGCGCAGCAAGAGGTATTTCAATTGGTATCTATTTTCAGAAAAGAATTCTCACTGGTTTTTTTGGTGGTGAAGGCTTTATTATGCAAAAACTTGAAGGAGATGGTATGGCCTTTCTTCATGCAAGTGGTGCTATATATTTAAAAAATTTAGCTGCCGGTGAGACATTAATAGTTGATAGCAACTCAATTGTTGCATTTGAACAAACAATAGATTTCTCCTTTAAATTAGTTGGTGGAATAAAAAGCGCTCTATTTGCAAGAGAGGGATTATTTCTCTCAACTTTAAAAGGACCTGGTAAAATTATTTTGCAAACAATGCCTTTTGAAACTCTTGCCCAACAAGTAATTGTAAGGTCTGGTATCTTGAAACAACTAAAGAAGTAATAAGAAAACCTAGCCTTTAAACATAAGTTTTAATATTATATAGAAATGATGTTTAAAATTTTATTATGACTGCAATATACCCTGGAACATTTGACCCAATTACAATTGGTCATATAGACATTATCAGAAGATCATTAAATGTTTTTGATGAGCTAATTATTGCCGTTGCGCAAAATAGTGATAAAAATCCTTTATTTGATCACGAAAAAAGAAAAGAAATTGTCGAACAATCGTTAAAAGATGTTGGTCTTTACAGCGATAAAATTACCGTAAAGTCATTTAGTGGTTTGTTAGTTGACTTTGCTAAATCACATAATTCTAATATTATTATTAGAGGCCTTCGTGCTGTATCTGATTTTGAATATGAATTTCAAATGGCTTGTATGAACAGCAAATTATCAGAAGATATTGAAACAATATTTTTACCATCTTCAGAAAATACTCACTTTATATCATCTAGATTTGTTAAACAAATAGCGAGACTCAAAGGTGATGTTGCTAAATTAGTTACAAAATCAGTAGAACAAGAAATTAAAAAGATTCTATAACTTTGCTAACAATTCTTTAACTGTTTGAATCGCATTATCAATTTTATCTGAATTGCTACCACCTCCTTGTGCGAAAGCTTCTTTACCGCCACCGCCTTTACCATCAACTAATGGAGTAACTTCTCTAATAAAACTTCCAGCATTAAAATCTTCTATAGATACAGCTTTGGAAATAATAATATTTACCTTTTTATCACTTGATTGATTAAATAAAACAACAATAGAGGGTTGTTGTTTTACAATTTGACCCACTAAATCTCGACAATCTGGTACATCAAGATCTGATGATTTTAAGATTGTAACATTCCTTCCATTAATAACCTCGGCTGATTTTAAAGCTATAGACTTAAATTCAGCAACTTTATATTTACTAACAGATTTAATTAATGCTTTTTTCTCTTTTGTTAAAGATTCAATTTTATCTGAAACCTTATCTCTATCTATTTGAAACTTAAGGCTAATATCTGTGATATCATTATAAGCATTACGCATAACCGCATAAGCTTCATCTCTTGTTACGGCTTCAATTCTTCTGATACCAGATGCCACGGAACCTTCTGAAATAATTTTAAAAATCGCAATATCTCCAGTTTGATAAACATGCGTTCCACCACAAAGTTCAATCGATTTATCATCATTACTACCTGGAAATGAAACTACCCTAACCACATCTTCATATTTTTCACCAAATTGCGCAACAGCTCCTTGAGCTTTAGCCTCATCTATCGGCATTTCTTCAGTAACAGCTCCTATATTTTCCCAAACGATTTGATTCACCTGGTCTTCAATTGTTTTGATTTGCTCATCTGATAAAGCTTTATTATGAGAGAAATCAAAACGCAGAACATCTTCACTAACATATGATCCTTTTTGCGTTACCTGGTTACCCAGATTTTGTTTTAAAACAAAATGTAATAAATGTGTTGCTGAATGATTAGCTTTAATTTTGATTCTTTTATTTACATCAATTTTAAGAGTAAAATTATCACCTAATTTTATATTACCTCTTTTTACTTTGGCATGATGCACAAAAAAACCACCAGATTTTTTCTGACAATCGATTATTTCGATCTCAGTATTATCATTTATTGCAGTTCCGCTATCACCTATTTGACCTCCAGACTCTGCATAAAAAACAGTTTTATCAAAAATCAAAAACACATCCTCTGAAGCCGAGGATTCAACTATTTTGTGATTTTCAATTATTCCTATAACCTTTGCCTCAATTTCTTCATTATGATAGCCTACAAACTCAGTTTTAGCTAATTTTTTAGTTAACTCTAGAAATAATGACTCCGAACCAGCATCACCAGAACCTTTCCAATTGGACTTAGCTCTTTGTTTTTGATCATTCATCAAATCATTAAATTGATCAATATCAACGGTTAAGTTTTGTTCTCTTAGAATATCCTGTGTTAAATCTAGCGGGAATCCATATGTATCATAAAGTTTAAAGGCAACTTCACCTGACAAATTCTTACCTTTAGCTCCAGCAATTTCAGCATTCAGAATTTTTATTCCTTTATCTAAAGTCTCAGAAAACTTTTGCTCTTCTTCTTTAAGCTCTGTAACGATACTATCTTTGGCAATGACTAATTCATCAAAATGTTTACCCATACGATCAATCAAAATTGGGGCAAGATCTGAAAAAACCGTATTGTTACCACCAAGTTTATTGACATGACGAATTGCACGTCTAATAATCCGCCTTAAGATATATCCCCTACCTTCATTTGAAGACAGAATTCCATCAGCAATTAAAAAACAGCTAGATCGCAAATGATCAGAAATAACTCTATGCGAAGCGATCATTTTTTGATCGTTATTGCCTGTAATCTTTATTGATTCATTGATAATATCTTGAAACAAATCAATGTCATAATTATTATGCTTACCCTGCATGATAGAGGCAACACGCTCAAGTCCCATACCAGTATCAATACATTGACTAGGCAAATCAATTCTTTTACCACCTTTAAGGATCTGATATTGCATAAAAACTAAATTCCAAATTTCAACAAACCTATCTCCCTCATCACCTTGCCCAGGTTTGTTGCCAGGAATATGCTCTCCGTGATCATAAAAAATTTCTGAACAAGGACCACATGGGCCAATATCACCCATCGACCAAAAATTATCATTAGTGTTAATTCTTAGGATGCGATCTTCAGTCAAACCAGAGATCCTCTTCCATAAATTAAAGGCTTCATCATCATCATGATAAACTGTAACCAAAAGACGCTTCTTATCAATACCAAGCTCTTTAGTTATAAAATTCCAACCATAAAAAATTGCCTGCTCTTTGAAATAATCGCCAAATGAGAAGTTACCAAGCATCTCAAAAAATGTGTGATGCCGTGCTGTATAACCAACATTTTCAAGATCATTATGTTTACCACCAGCTCTAATACATTTTTGCGATGTAACTAAACGCCTACTTGTAGGATTTAGCTCTCCAGTGAAATATTGTTTAAATGGTACCATACCAGCATTTACAAATAGCAAGGTTGGATCATTTTCTGGAACCAATGGAGCTGATTTTACAATTGTATGATCATTGCTTTCAAAATAGTTAAGAAAGGCTGATCTAATTTCAGATAATCTTTTCATAATTTATAACCAAAACTGCTTGGACAACTCTAAAAGCTTATTATTTTCTTCATTTGTACCTACAGAAATCCTTATATATTCTGGTAATCCATAAGCTGCAACTTTTCTTACTTTAATTTTATATTGATTTAAGAATTCAACATAATTATCAATTACTTCGGGGCTTAATTTTAGTAAGAAAAAATTTGCAACAGAATCTATAAATTCTATACCAATATCACTGAATTCCTTCTTAAAAATCTTAAGCCATCTATTATTATGTTCACGCGACTTAATGCAAAAATCTATATCATTAATAGCAGCTGTTGCAGCAAGTTGTGCTGCAAGGTTAACATTAAAAGGCCCTCTAACTTTATTCAAAACTTCGGTAATTTCATAAGAGGCATAACAATAACCAATCCTAAGACCTGCTAAGCCATATATTTTTGAGAATGTTCTTGTAGCAACCACATTTGAGTATTTTGCAACTAAATCAAAACCATTTTCATATTCATCTTGAGTTACATATTCGGCATAAGCACCATCAACAACTAAAATAACATTATCAGGCAATTTTATTCTAAGATCTTCAAGCTCTGTTTTAGTTAAAAATGTTCCTGTTGGATTATTTGGATTAGCAATAAAAACTAATTTTGTTTTGTTAGTTACCTTTGCTAATATATTATTAATATTTGCTTTTAAAGCGCTCTCTTTTGCAGCAATTGGTGTTACAGAATTAACAAGAGCATAAAATTTATACATCAAAAACCCATGCTCAGAATAAATAATTTCATCGCCAGCTTCGGTAAAAGCAGCTATAAGTAAATTAAATATTTCATCAGAACCATTTGCGCAAGTAATTTGGTCTTTGTTTATTGCTAGATTATTTGCTATAGCTTGACGAAGGTCGGAAGAACTGCCTTCCGGATATCTATTTATATATTTTGCAACATCTAAAAATGCATCTTTAGCTTTAGGTGAACAACCAAAGGGATTTTCATTAGACGACAATTTTATAACTTCATTATCAAAAATATTACCCTCACCAGGTTTATAAGCTGCAATATCTGCAATAGTTTTCTTACTAACAAACTTCATAATTTTATGGTAAAAGTTTATCTAAATCACTGTGATTTCTTGCTGACATTTCTAATCTAATATCTTCAAGTGAAACATTTTTAGCTTTAAGGAGACATAGCCAATGATAGATCAAATCACATGATTCTGAGACTAAAGCGGCTTTATCTTCAACTAATGCAGCAACTACAACTTCTGTTGCTTCTTCACCTACTTTCTGCGCAACTTTATTCAAACCACCATTAACTAATTTTGATGTATAAGATAGTGTTTCATGTTCTTGAGATTTTGACTCAACTAACAACTCAAGTTCTTTTAAGAAATTATCTCCAAACTCTTTTTTCATAACCTAACCGGAATATTATTATTCTTTAAATGATTTTTAACGTCTTTTATCTTATATTTACCAAAATGGAAGACAGAAGCTGCAAGTAATGCAGAAACATTGCCTTCTTTTACTCCATCACTAAAATGCTCAAGTTTTCCTACCCCACCAGAAGCTATTACAGGCACTGATACTAAATCTGTAATGGCTTTGTTGAGTTCATGATTATAACCATCTCCTGTACCATCACGGTCCATAGAAGTGACAAGCAATTCTCCTGCACCATCATCAGCCATTTTTTGTGCCCACTCAATCGCATCTATTCCTGTCGACTTTGAACCACCATGAGTAAATATCTCAAATTTACCATTAGAATTTTTCTTAGCATCAATTGCAGCAATTATACATTGAGAACCAAACTCTAATGCTGCTTCTTTTACAAAAGATGGATTATAAATAGCTGCAGAATTAATCGAAACCTTGTCAGCACCTGAATTTAAAATTTTTCTAATATCAGCAATAGTTTTAATACCCCCTCCAACAGTTAACGGAATAAAGCATTCTTCAGCTACCTTTTCTATAACATCACAGATTGTATCTTTAGCTTCTTTTGTAGCAGCAATATCCAAAAAACATAATTCGTCAGCGCCTAATTGATTGTAAAGTTTTGCTTGCTCAACTGGGTCACCAGCCTCTCTAAGATCGACAAAATTAATACCCTTTACAACTTTTCCATCTTTTACATCTAAGCAGGGTATAATTCTAACTTTCAGCATAATTTTATCAGATAAATTTTAATTTATGAGTTTGACAATCTTAAAAGAGAATTCTATATTTTAACAGAATTTTTTAAGAGGAGGAAAATTTCGTGTATAGTCCTGCAAAAATTGCAAATTCAATTATAAAACTTGCTAAGTCTCATTGCATAGAATTAGACCCTCTTAAATTACAAAAAATAATTTATTTTGCCCATTGCAGATCTTTAGTTGATCGAAATGAAATTTTAATTAATGAACCATTTCATGCTTTTAGCTTTGGTCCTTTAATCACTTCAATTTATCACGAATATAAAAAATACGGAAACAATCCAGTTGATCACTTTACCTCCGAACTTGTCCTTGATGGCGATGAACTAACCTGGAAAATTTTCTTTGTGCCAGATGATGACAAAGAAACGCATTTCATTCTTGCCCAAACTTTTGACAAATATTCAAATCACAGTGGCAGTGATTTAGCAAAAATGACTCATATTAAAAATGGCCCTTGGTACAATACATATGCTCAAGGTTTAAAAGAAGGTATTACAAATGGCAAAGAAATTTCAAATTACGAAATTAAAAGCCACTCATTATTACATTTTAATGAATTTAATAGCTTACCAGCAAACTTAAATTAAGAGTTAATAGCTTCAAGCCTTTTTATTACTTCATTTTTACCTAACACTTCCATTATCTCGAAGATACTAGGGGATATGTGTGAGCCTGTTAAAGCAACTCTGATAATTGCTGCAACATTTTTCATTTTGAGAGTATTCTTTTCTGCATAATCTTTTACATTATTATAAAGATTTTCATGAGTAAAACTATTAATAGTAATTAGAAATTTATTTAAATTCTCAATTATTTCTTTGTTGGCAATAATGATCTCTTCAGATTTGTCTGTTAAAAAGTTTTTGTAATCAAAATCTTCAAAAATAAATTTTGATGATATAGAAAGCTCGGTTAAATTATGAGCTCTTGCTTTTAACTCACCCATTAAAGCATCTAGTCTTGACTTTTCTATAGCTGATAAACTCTTATTAAATAAGACTATTAACTTATCTAACAATTCTTCATTACTTTGCTGCTGAAAATAATGCATATTTACAGAATCTAGTTTTTTATAATCAAATCTCGCCGGCGATTTCCCAACAGACTCTAAATTAAACCATTCTATTGCCTGTAAATCAGAAATTATCTCATCATCACCATGAGAAAAACCTAATCTTAACAAATAATTTCTCATAGCAACCGGAAGATACTCCATATTTTTAAACTCTGTCACTGATGTTGCTCCATGCCTTTTAGAAAGCTTTTTACCATCCTCTCCATAAATCAATGGAATATGAGCAAATTTAGGAACATCCCAACCAAGAGCATTAAAAATAACAATTTGCTTAGCAACATTAGCTAAATGATCATCACCTCTTATAACATGAGATATTTTCATATCATGATCATCAACTACAACCGCAAGCATATATGTAGGTGTTCCATCTGAACGCTGAATCACAAAATCATCAAGATCATCATTAGGTATTTTAATATCACCTTGCACCAAATCATTAAAAACCGTATAACCTTCTAAGGGTGCCTTAATTCTAATAACAGGCTCAACATCTTTAGGAGCTTCAGACTCATCTTTATCTCTCCATCTCCTATCATATTTAAAACGTTTATTTTGGTTAATTGCATTTTCACGAAGTTCTGCAAGCTCTTCCTTACTAGCATAACACTTATAAGCCCCACCCGTTTTCAATAAATAATTTACAATTTCTTGATGTCTTTTAACCTGCTTTGACTGAAACACAACTTCTTGATCTGGAGATAACCCAAGCCAATTTAACCCTTCTATGATAACATTAACGGCTTCATCTGTTGAACGCTCTTTATCAGTATCTTCAACTCTTACTAAAAACTCACCCCCATTTGCTCTTGCAAAGAGATAATTAAACAAAGCTGTTCTGGCTCCACCAATATGAAGCATTCCAGTAGGAGATGGAGCAAAACGAGTAATAATTTTTTTATTTGCCATATCAAAAACAATCTAAAATTTTAACCTTACTCCTTAGCCAAAGCTGCACCAATATTAACAACTTCGCTTTTAATTGCTTTATCTGGGGCTGAAACTTTTTCATCAGAATGACTGCTAACTTTTATTTTGTTTAGAGAACTATCTTCTTTTTGAATTTCTTTTTCAACAGCTGCTTTAAGCTTGTTGGCATCTGGAGTAGATTTAGGAAAAGAATCTTTAACAGAAATTTCAATTTCTTTTGACTCTTCCTTGGTTATTCTACCAATACTAACCTCATCTTTTAGGAATTTGCTTAATTTTAACTCCATATCAGCTTTTGAAACTTTTGTTTTTTGCTTAGTTTGTGATTTATCAGTTGAAACATCACTGATTAATCGCGGCATTTTAGCTTCGATAATTTCACGACAAAAATTGTTAATAGGAGTATTCTCAAGTTTTGGTAAAATATTTTTTGCTAAATTTTCTTTAACTACAGGACTAAACTCATCAAATCTTGTGGCAATCTTAAGCGTTAAAGCCGGCATTGAACTTAAAGCATTATTTAATTCTAATTCAGAAACTTTATTAGCCTTGATTCTTTGCATAAGTTCTTCTAGCGGAGATAGTTTAACTAAAGACCTTTCAGAGCTTCTAACGCGCTCCCTTGACTTACTAATCTCCTCAGAAACAATAGCATGAGAAACACCCAACGCTTTTCGATCTAGATAATTTTGCAAAGTGTAACTGAAGAATTGATCTAAATCTGAATCAAGAAAATATGATTGAAGATTTTGATTTAAAATCTCAGTTAATACCAGATCCATTGTTTCGTTATCAACCAAATTGGCTATTAGCAAAAGAGCATAAGCATTATTTCGGTCATTCTTAACATTAAAAGAATCAACAAAATCTTGCGGAGATTTTTTTATTAAGGACTGAATTTGTTCTAAGTTCTCAGAATCAATAGAAATTTTTTCAATATCTGGTCTTACTTTATCAAATCCACGGCATTTCAATAGATTAGAAATATTTGTTATGTCTTGACCATCAGAACCTATAATTTGATCGTTAATATTAGAAACCAAAAACTCCAAAATCGAAACAAAATCATTATTTTCTAGCTGCTGCACATGCTCATTATAAATGTCTGGTGCAGCAGAATTTAATAGATTTGAAAACTTTTCATAAATACTTACAACCATAATTACCTACCCATTGACTTTCCAGCATTACTATTATTTATGAGCTCAAGAGCAGATGCATTCAATTTGTGAGACATAACTTCACGAAACTTTTTATTTTCCTGAAGCACCTTATGCAAAACCTTAACCTCCTTAAACATAAGCAATTGATTCAAACAATGCTCAAGCTCAGGCGAGCTTATATCCGATTCTGACAAATTTGAAATAGTATCTAAAAGGCTTGTAACATGATCAGTTTGAATACCTCTTAAAATATCAGCATCTGAAAGACCTGATTTTTTGACTATCTTATCAATTTGTTCTTTTGGCAACAAATCTGATAAAACCTCTTCGACATTTACATCTTGATCATTTTCAAGATCCGCTTCTTTCTCTTTCGATTTAAGCAATTGCTCTTCGGACAAATCACCATATTTTAAACCATAAATAACCTCAGATAACGGCTCATGATCTTGATCGTCAACTTTGTGTTTTTCTTTCTGTTTTTTTACTATAGAAAGTATTTCATCTAGTAAGTCTTTTTCCATAAAGATAATTTTTATTGCAAATTTTCAATAAGACCTTTATAAGCTAGCTCTTTTTATTGTATAGATAATTATTAAAGTTTAAATATGGCTACAAAAATTCGTTTTGCAAGACATGGTGCAAAGAAAAAACCTTTCTACAAACTAGTTGTTACAGATGCTAGATCTCCAAGAAATGGTAAGTTTATTGAGAGAATTGGCTCTTACAATCCAATGCTTGCAAAAGATAACAAAGAACGTTTTACATTTGATGCTGAAAAAGCAGAAAAATGGTTAAGCCAAGGTGCTATCCCAACTGAAAAAGCAGCAATATTGCTTTTTAACAATGGCATAAAACAAGTAGAAAAATACCTTCCAAATGCATTTCCTAAGACTGATGCAGAAAGACAAAAACTTGCGAAGGACAAAGCAGACAAATTAAAAGCAGAAGCTGATGCAAAAGCCAAAGCAGAAGCTGAAGCTAACGCAAAAAATGCAGAAGCTGAAGAGACCTCTTCCGAAACCGCTGAAGCAGCCGAAGCTTAATTATCTATAAATGTCAAATTTTACCGATAGCTATAACGACTCAAAAAAGTTTGTTGCTATCGGCAAAATAACATCTCCACATGGCATCAAAGGCAACATCAAAATATACTGCTATAATGATGTCGAATCCATACAAAAAAACGACTGTTTTTTTGAAGATAAAACAAAAATAGAAATCAAGATCAGAAACTCAAAAAACAACATAGCTATCGCAGAAATCAAAGACTGTATTGATAGAGACACAGCAGAAAACTACAGAAACAAAGAAATCTTCATCTATATTGAACCTATAAAAGAACAAGACATTTTTTATCACAATGAACTAATTGGTATGACAGTAAGATCTGAAAACAATTCTGAAATTGGACAGATTACAAGCGTTGAAAATTTTGGGGCTTCCGACCTTATTGAAGTAACATTTAAAAATGGCAAAGCAGATTTTTTTAGCTTTGACAAAAACATATTTTTAGAGATCAACCTTGATGACAAGTTTGTAACCTTCAAACCACCAGAAGTAATTTAAAATGAGTTTAAAGTTTAATATACTAACATACTGCCCTGAAATTTACCCAGGACCTTTAAAAGCATCCTTAATTGGAAGAGCTCTAGAAAAAAATTTATTTTCTATCGAAACATACTCCTTTGCAGATTTTTGTAAAAACAACCATGTTGACGACACTCCATATGGCGGAGGCGCAGGAATGATCACTAGAGCCGATGTTGCCGGCGAAGCGATCGACAACATCTTAAGCAAGTCTTCGGGAAAAACACAAATAATTTACCCCTCACCTCGCGGTAAAATCCTAAAACAAAAGAAATTAGTTGAAATTGTAAAAGAAAATAATAACATATTGGCGATTTCTGGACGTTTTGAAGGAATTGACCAAAGAATCCTAGACTATTATGATGTTTTTGAGTTTAGTATGGGTGACTTTGTGATGACAGGTGGAGACCTTCCTATAATGAATTTTATCGATGCAACAGCAAGATTAATTCCTGGTGTTGTTGGTGATAAAAACTCACTAACAGAAGAAAGCTTTTCGCCTGATACTGAATTTGAGAATTTGCTTGAATATTCTCAATATACAAGACCTTTAGAATGGAAAGGCATGAATGTAGATGATGTTTTATTGTCTGGCAACCATGCAAAAATTAAAGAATGGCGTTTAAACAATGCTCGCGAAATTACTAGAGCTGTTCGCCCTGATTTACTAAAATAATTTAATGGTAACGAAATGAACCTTATAGATAAGTTCAACAACTCTCAATTAGCAAACTTAAAAGCCAAAAAAGTTATTCCAAACTTCAAAGCTGGAGACACTCTAAAAGTAGGCGTAAGAATTAGCGAAGGAAAAAACGAAAGAACCCAATATTTCCAAGGTCTTTGTATAGGAAGACGAAACAATGGTATTCACTCAAGCTTTACAGTTAGAAAAGTTTCAAGCGGTGAAGGTGTTGAAAGAAATTTCCCATTATACTCCAACAAAGTTGAATCAATTGAAGTTTTGAAGGAAGGTATTGTAAGAAGAGCAAAACTTTATTACATTAGAGAACTGTCTGGTAAATCAGCAAGAATACGTGAAAAAATCTTTACAAAAACAAAAGATAAAGAAGCTGAAAAACAGACCAAAACCCCTTCTAAGAAAGCTGAAAAGAAAAACACCGACTCTGATAAATAATCAGTAAAAACTACAACTAAATGCTTTTATATTAAAAATCATGAGCAAAGAAAATTTAACGCTATATGACAAAATTTATAATAAGCATTTGGTTGACCTTCGTGATGACGGAACTGCACTACTATATATTGACCACCATCTTGTTCATGAAGTTACCAGCCCACAAGCATTTGATGGTTTAAAAAACAACAATCGTAAGGTTAGAAGAACAGAAACGGTTTTAGCAGTTGCTGATCATAACATTCCAACTTCTAAAGATCGTAACGATTACATTGAAGACAAAATTGCAGAATTACAAATCCAAACACTTGAACAAAATTGCAAAGATTTTGGCATAACATACTTTCCGGCTAATGACAAAAGACAAGGGATAGTTCATGTTATTGGCCCAGAACAAGGATTTACTCATCCAGGCATGACAATAGTATGTGGCGACTCACACACAGCCACTCATGGAGCTTTTGGAGCATTAGCTTTTGGCATAGGAACTAGCGAAGTAGAGCATGTATTGGCAACACAAACACTGATTCACAAAAAAGCAAAAAACATGAGAATCAATGTTAGTGGGCAGTTAACCCCTGGAGTTACAGCAAAAGACATAATCTTAGCAATAATAAAAAAAATTGGCACCGCTGGAGGAACTGGTTATGTCATAGAATACACAGGAAATATAATCGAAGATCTATCTTTAGAAGGCAGAATGACAATATGCAATATGTCAATCGAAGCGGGAGCAAGAGCAGGCCTAATAGCTCCTGACAAAACCACTTTTAACTACCTTAAAGGCAGAAACATGGTTCCAAAAGGTCAAGAATTTGACAAAGCCGTTGATTTCTGGAAACAATTTAAAAGTGACGAAGGAGCATTATATGATAAAGAAGTTGAGATTAATGGCTCTGATATCATCCCTTTAGTTACATGGGGAACAAGCCCTGAAGACGTTGTTCAAATCACCGACAATGTACCTTCGCCCCAAGATGAAAAAGATCCAGCTAGACAAAAAACCAAGCAAAGATCTCTAGAATATATGGGTCTTAAGGCTGGAACACCTATGCAAGACATCACAATCAACAAGGTTTTTATTGGATCATGCACAAACTCTAGAATCGAAGACCTTAGATCTGTTGCTAAAATTGTTAAAAATAGACATGTTGCAAATTCAGTATATGCTATGATAGTTCCTGGATCAGGCCTAGTAAAACAACAAGCTGAATCAGAGGGACTAGATAAAATTTTCATTGAATCTGGATTTGATTGGCGCGAACCTGGGTGCTCGATGTGTCTTGCAATGAATAACGATAAATTAAAACCACAAGAGCGATGCGCCTCAACCTCTAATAGAAACTTTGAAGGGCGCCAAGGAAGAGACAGTAGAACTCATTTAATGAGCCCAGAAATGGCTGCTGCAGCGGCTATCACAGGCAAATTAACTGATGTTAGAAAATTTTTAAAATAATTAACACCACACCTCTTGACATAGCCTTAACCAGCACTATATAGAAAAGATAACATTTTTTTTGTTGAATATGTCAATAAACCCTTTTCGTGAAAATATTCTTGTTAAAAGAATAGAAGCAGTTGAAAAAACTGCAGGTGGAATCTTCATTCCAGATTCTTCTAAAGAAAAACCTTCTGAAGGTGAAGTTTTAGCTGTTGGTTCAGGCCAAATAAATCCTGACGGAACAGTTGTAAAACCTTCTCTAAAAAAAGGTAATAAAGTAATATTTGCTAAATGGTCTGGTACCGAAATCGAATATCAAGGTGAAAAATTAATCATCATGAAAGAATCAGATATCTTAGCTGTAATTAATAACTAAATAAATAAACAAAAATGGCAAAAATAATCCAATATGACAACGATGCTAGATCATCAATCCTAGAAGGAGTTGACGCTCTTGCAAATGTTGTAAAAGTAACCCTTGGTCCGAAAGGAAGAAACGTTATCCTTCCACAATCTTTTGGCCCTGCAAAAATAACTAAAGACGGTGTTTCTGTTGCTAAAGAAATAGAGCTTTCTGATCCATTTCAAAACATTGGCGCACAACTTATCAAAGAAGTTGCAACCAAAACAAACGACATTGCAGGTGATGGAACAACAACAGCAACTGTTCTTGCCCAAGCTCTAGTAAAAGAAGGCGCTAAAGCTGTAGCAGCTGGTATGAACCCTATGGATGTAAAAAGAGGTATTGAACTAGCAGTTGAAACAGTTGTAAAAACTATTGAGAAAAACGCTAAAAAAGTTTCATCAAAAGAAGAGATTGTTCAAGTAGCAACAATATCTGCTAATGGTGATGCAGAAATTGGTGAAAAACTTGCTGACGCTATTAACAAAGTTGGTAAAGACAGCCCAATTACTGTTGAAGAAGCTAAAAACATTGGCTTTGAAGTTGATGTAGTTGAAGGCATGAATTTTGATAGAGGGTTCCTTTCTCCTTATTTTGTAACTAATTCAGAAAAAATGATTTGCGAATTAGAAAATCCTTTAATTCTTATCGTTGATAAGAAAATTTCTAATTTACAAGAAATCGTTCCTCTTTTAGAATCAGTTGTTCAAAGCGGCAAACCTCTTCTTATCATTGCTGAAGATGTTGAAGGAGAAGCTCTGGCTGCATTAGTTGTAAACAAACTAAGAGGCGGTCTTAAAGTTTGCGCTGTAAAAAGCCCTGGATTTGGTGATAGAAGAAAAGCAATCTTAGAAGACATTGCAATTCTTACCAAAGGACAAGTAGTTTCAGAAGAAGTTGGCTTAAAACTTGAAACTACAACTATTGATCAACTAGCTAGTGCTAAAAAAGTTATCATCACTAAAGACGAAACTACAATCGTAAATGGTGCAGGTAATGAAAAAGACATTCAAACTAGATGTAAACAAATCAAAGCTCAAATTGCTGAAACAACTTCTGATTATGACAAAGAAAAGCTTCAAGAAAGATTAGCAAAACTTTCTGGTGGTGTTGCAATACTAAAAGTTGGTGGTGCAACTGAAGTTGAAGTTAAGGAAAGAAAAGATAGAGTTGAAGACGCTAAACATGCAGTAATTGCAGCCCTAGAAGAAGGTGTTGTTGCTGGTGGTGGTACAACTTTACTTAAAGCTTCTCAAGCTTTAGCTAAGCTTAAAACATTAAATGACGACCAAAATGCTGGTATCGCTATTGTTAAAAAAGCACTTCAAGCTCCTACAAGACAAATTGCAAACAATGCAGGTGTTGATGGTTCTGTTGTTGCCAACAAAATCCTTGAAAACAAAAGCGCAAATTTTGGTTATGACGCTCAAAATGACGAGTATGGTGATTTAATTAAAAAAGGTATTATTGATCCTGCTAAAGTTGTAAGAGCTGCAATTCAAGATGCTGCTTCAGTTGCGTCCCTATTAATCACAACCGAAGCATTAGTAGCTGAAAAACCAGCAGACAATGACAACAACTCTGGTTCTTCAAATTTACCTGGCATGGGTGGAATGCCTGGTATGGGTGGAATGGGCGGTTTCTAACCTTCTAAACCATTGACAAAAAAAAATATTTTTATAGCCATGTTAGAATAATCTAACATGGCTTTTTTTATGAAAACTCCTACAAAACATAATATTGAAAAGGATAAAAATTACTTTTGGTGCAGCTGCGGCTTTTCTAGCAGCAACCCATTTTGTGATGGATCACATCGCTCTAATGATACAGAGAAAAAATCTTTAAAATTCTCAATTGAAAAGGACATATCGGTATTTTTATGCAATTGTAAAGAAACCAAAAACCCACCATACTGCGATGGTTCACATAACGGATAAAAAAAATGCCCTTTTAAGAAAGGGCACATATATTATCATTTCTCCATGATTTAGCATATATGTTATAACAAATAAGTTACTATATGGCAACAATGTTTACTTTACAAAACCAACATTTTAATCAGCTCATCTAATAATGTTTTCTTATTGACAATTTAGAACTTATCCATATTATACTTACTCTTTTTTATTTATAATTATGTCTAATTCTTGTCAGATTACAGAAAAAAAATTACAATTTGGTAACAACGTTTCTCACTCTAATCGAAAAACTAGAAGAACTTTTCTACCAAACATTCAAAATGTAAGCTTTATATCTAAATATCTTGGCAAAATTCAGCTTAAAGTTTCACCTAAAGCTATCAGAACAGTTGAAATTAATGGTGGTCTTGATGATTATTTATTAAATACTGGTAACTCAAAACTAAGCCCAACTTCGTTAAAACTTAAAAAGACTATTTTAAAAGTTCAGAAAAACTCAGAATCTAAATAATTTACGATTTCTATTACTCATTCTTACAGGTAATTTTAACAACAATTCCTTGCTTTATGTAATCATAAGCTTCTTTTGGATCAATTGTTTTATCTTTATCTAACTGCTGTAATTTTATCTTAAGATTATTTTCTGATAAACCATTTCTTGTATTATCAATTGTTGTAGTTAAAACCCTTCCCCTACGAACTATTTCTCCAGATAACACGCCTATTAAATCTCCTTGCTCATCCAAAACAGCGCCTCCGCTCATCCCGGCAAGGCTTTTAAGCCTAACTGACAAATCATAAAATGCCCAAACATCAACTTTTGAATTCACCTGATAATCACCTCTAATTTTTTGATCAGCAAAACCAAGATACTTTATTTTCGCAATTGCTGATTGACCAGAAGGAAAACCCAAAATATACCCCTGATCAAACTTATTTTTACTCGATATATTTAACGCAAGCTCATTATTAACATTTGATGGTTTTCGAAATAACGACAAATCACTATTTGGGTAATGATATACATCAGATAAATCACAACCATCAACAACATGTCTCGCAGTTAAATACACATTATCGCCTATATAATTAGCACTCCCTTGAGCAAGGGTATTACGCTTACTTCTAATAATACCAAAATCAACTACACCGTAATAATTATCATTGTAAGATTTTTTCCGGTAACTCCTTTTATCAATTGAATCATCTATTTGCGTAACATCTTCAAGACCATCTCGATAGGATCGATCCCTCTCTTTTCCTGGATTAAAATATTTTGAAATAATGATTACAATAAAAATTAAGAATAAATCCTTAAATAATCTGAAACCAGCAGAGCCCATACTAACCTGATATTGCAGCTGAATTAATTATTGCTATAGAAATTTTAACTGCAAAAACCAATATTGCCGATGCGACTTCTCCGTTTTCAATTCTATCAGATAAATTCTTTAAAAATTTATCTAATACCACAAAAGCCAATATTTGCACTAAAACAGCAACTGCACCCCATACAATTATATCATAAAACCCATAGCTTGAAGCCATACAAAACGCTAGTGGCAATGCAATACCAATCCAAGCACCAGAAAAAGATATAGCTGACGCTACATTACCCTCTTTAATAAGAGCAACTTCATCATGCTTAGTTACTAAATTATAAATAACAATTCCAAGACATAATATTGCTATAGTAAGTAAAAAATGTGAAAAAAAATAAGGAAATCCAGATTTTAAAGTTAATAATATTGACGAAAAATTCATTTAAAGCCTCATGCGGATTGTAAGATAGTGTAATGCCCCATTTTCCTGCCCTCTTTCACAACATTCTTGCCATAATTATGAACAAAAATATTTTTATCTTTAGCTAGTTCATCAATCATATTAATATCGTTACCAATAAGATTAACCATTTCAGCATTAAATTTTGCATTAACAGCAGGTAAAGGCTGATTAGTAATAGCTTTAACAAACATATCAAACTGACTAAAATCACAAGCATCAATTGTCCAGTGACCAGTATTATGAGGTCTTGGCGCCATTTCATTAACTAAAATATCACCATTCAGCATAACAAACATTTCAATAGCAAGAATACCAACATAATCAAAGGCATTGGCAATTTTTTGAGCTATCTTGGCAGCATCTGACTGAACTAGATCTGAAATTCCAGCTGGGTAAAATGTACGATTTAAAATACCGTTTTTATGAATATTTCTAGTGATAGGCAAGATCGATATTTCACCTGATGCATTACGTGCAATCAAAACAGAGATTTCATAACTAAAATCAACTTTTTGCTCGATGATGTAATCAGTTTCATCGAAATCTAGATCATTGATTGCTGCAAGATCATATTTATTTTTAATAATATACTGACCTTTACCATCATAGCCCAAACTATTAGTTTTTAGAATCGCAGGACCATTTTTATTAAAAAAAGCTTCAACCTCATCACAAGTTTCAACTATTGCAAAATTTGCAGTTTTGATACCTAGATTATTTACAAAAGTTTTTTCTAAATTACGTTTTTGGCAAACTGCTAGACAATTTGCATTAGGACTTAATTGATGATTTGTTTCTAAATACTTAACTGTCTCACTAGGAATATTTTCAAATTCATAAGTAACAATATCAACAGAAGTTGCAAAAGCATCAATTGCTTTAATATCTCCATATTCAGCACAAGTTTTAAAATCAGCATTATGAAAAGCTATAGCATCTTCACTGTCAGAAAAAACATGAACTTTAAAACCTAGATTATGTGCAGCATTAATTGTCATTTGCGCAAGTTGACCACCGCCTAATATTCCTATGACCCTATTTTTAAAATCAACCATTTTAATCCTCTGGAAACAATGGAACTGAGTTTGTTTGATCTTTTCGAAATTTAATTAAATTATCTCTGACACGAATATTCTCTGAAGCTAAAATTGATGCAGCAAAAATTGCAGCATTTTTAGCACCTGCATCACCAATTGCAAATGTTGCAACTGGAACTCCCCCTGGCATTTGCACAATCGAGAGCAAGCTATCTTGACCATTTAAGGCCTTACTTTTTACAGGAACCCCAAGAACCGGCAAATGCGTCATTGAAGCTATCATGCCAGGAAGATGAGCAGCGCCACCAGCACCAGCAATTATAACTTTTATTGATTTATCTTTTGCGGTATTTGCATATTCATAAAGCCTATCTGGAGTTCTATGAGCAGATATAACTTTTGCTTCATATGGAATTGATAATTGTTGCAAAATTTCAATTGCATTTTTCATAGTTGGCCAATCAGACCTGCTACCCATTACAACGCTTACTAAAGCTTCATTAGTCGACATATCAAATCGTAAAAATTAAGCACTTAATTATCTCAGAGAATGTGATAAAAACAAGTAATAATTCCGTTTCCAGTATTTTGAAAATTTTTAAGTTATTGCTTTTACTTCAACCAAACTATATTAATACTATCAAAATTTTACCAAATGAAATTAGGACGAAAAATACTTTATAACAGTTTTATCAAGCGACTAATAATTTTGATAATAAATCTTTATATCCTGCTTATTTTATATACCAGCTCTAAAAAAACTAAGCCTTCTAAAGAAGTTGAAGAAGCTCTTGCAAAAAAAGGCAAATATATTTTTATATTTTGGCATAGCAGACTCTTATTACTTACGCAATTTATCAAATCTCACAATATGAATGTCCATTCATTAACCTCTTCTCATTCTGATGGTGATATTGTAGCTGGAGTCGTTAAAATTTTTAAATAAGATTCTATAAGGGGATCATCTTCTAAAAAATGCTCAACGGCTCTAAGGCAAATTTTAAAAACTCTTGCAAATGAAAATACAATTTTATCAATCGCACCTGACGGACCAAGAGGACCAAGAATGCGTATTAACTCAGAGATCGTCGCTATAGCTGAAAAAACTGGAGCATATATTATCCCTGTGACCTATTCATGCAAAATGGCCAAATTTATGAATAGTTGGGATAGGTTCATGTTACCGACAATTTTCAACAACATAACCTATAAATATGGCGCAGTATACAAACCACAAAAAGGTGATGACAAAAAAGCTTTAAATAAAATTATTGAGGATGAATTAAATAATATAACTTGGGAGCTTGATCAGAATTATGGTCATGAAAAAATCGATCAAGGCTAGTTTATGATTATTATTTATAATTTCATAATGATGATTTTCTGGCCAGTAATTTGGCTTTACCTCAATCATCGCAAAAAAATCGGAAAAGAGAATATTGAGCGCTTTAATGAGAGAATTGGTGAATATAAAACCAAACGTCCTAAAGGTGATTTAATATGGTTTCATGCAGCTTCAGTTGGAGAATCAATATCAATAATTAACCTTGTTGAAGACCTTGCAAATGAATATAATATTTTAATAACATCAGGAACTTTAACATCAGCAAAGATTATCGAGAGCCGTAAACCTTTAAATACTATCCATCAATTTGTACCCATTGATAGGAAAAAATATGTAAGAAAATTTCTTAATCATTTTAAACCAAATCTGGCCTTTTTTGTCGAATCAGAAATTTGGCCTAATCTTTTACATGAGTCAAAAAAACAAAATATACCAGTTATTCTTGGTAGTGCCAGAATAACACCAAAAAGTAATTTTAAAATAAAACTACAACAAAGTTTTTTTAAATTTTTCATCAAATATATCGATATTATTATCCCTCAGGACCAATTCACATACGATTTTTACAAACCTATATCAAGCCACACAAAACTCTGCAATATCAACAACTTAAAACTAGGAAGTGATGCCCTACCTTACAAAGCAAAAGCATATGAAGAGCTGTTAAATCAAACTCAAAATAGAATTATTTTTCTTGCTGGCAGCACACATGATAATGAAGAAGAATTAATTTTAGCATGCCATAAAGCGCTTAAGCAAACTTACCCTGAAATACTTACAATCATAGCTCCAAGACATCCAAATCGGAGAGATAAAATCATAGAAATTATTAAAAATAATAAATTAAATTTTAGCGTAAGATCAAAAAATGAAGTAATTACTGAAGCAACTGAAATTTATCTTGCTGACACTATTGGCGAGATGGGTTTATTCTTTAAATTATGCCCTATTTCATTTATTGGCGGTTCACTTGTGAATATTGGTGGTCATAACATATTAGAACCTATTCAACATCAAAGCCTAGTAATCATTGGCAAATATAATCAAAATTTTGGTGATTTAATTAAGGAATTTGAGGCAAAAAATGCGATAATCATCGTTGAAAACGAGAACGAACTTAAGGATAAATTATCAAACTTGTTAAATAAACCAGAACAACAAGATATGCAGATAAAAAATCAAAACAAAATCCTAAAACAATTTTCAGAGATTAGGCAATTCTACCTAAAACAGATAAAATCTAACTTAAAAAATTAACATCACTATTCTGTAGTTTTAAGATTGCCAGTGTGAGCAATTATTTCTTTAGAATATTAGCTTTGCTCCGAGATGAAAATACCAAACCAAGCTTTAGATATTACGTATAAAAAGTAAGTCGAATTTGATTTTGTCTTTAAAATATGATATAATTTAATACAATTTATCTTAAATTCACTTATGTTTGAATCTTTTAAAAAGATAACAACTTCTAATCAAATAAAAGAAGCTTTACTTGCTATCGTGGCAACTAGAGTAACTGATTTTTTTCCAGATACAAATGGACAGAGTCCTACAGAAGAGCATTTTGCACAATACACATCAATGGTAGAGGCAAATTACAAAACTCTAAAATCATATACCGATCAGCATGGATGGCCATCTAAGGAGAAATTAACAAAAATGGGGCTATCGCAAGAAGATGCTTTAGCTGTAGAAACCTCTGCATTTTTATGCATACAACATTTAGATACAAATATAACACCGAGAATAAAAGCAAAACATTATGATATTACCGGGCAAGAATTAGCATCTACGTGGCAAGATAAATTAGGCAATGATAGGGTTGTAGAAAGGCAGAGAGAAATGTTAGAATTAATGGAAAAAGACGGCGCTAATAGAGGATTTTGTTGTTATTTAACAGATAGAGTTCTTAGAAATAGCAACCAACCTCAACTTTTTGGAACACAGGGCTCTTTATCCAACTTTGGCATAGGAGAAGAAAAACCTCCTCAAATATCTTTGCCGAATGGTGAGATTGTGTCTATTGATGTAGCAATTACTAATGATGATTTTCTTGCTATAAGAAATAGTAGTGGTTTATTAAATGATGGTGACTCACTAGGCGAATATGGTAATCCTTTATCTTTCATAGCAGAAGTAAGAGATCACTTTCCTCCAAATGCAACAGATCCGCGTTTAAATACATTAAAAGCTGAGATAGCATCAGTAAGAGAAACATCACCACTTCATGAACCATATAATAAAGGTCTTGACCCCACTACAGTAGAATTTACTAGCTACATAAATGGCAGTAAAGATTGGGCAAATATAGGAAAAGAGATTAAATATTTTCAAAACTTATTAGAAAGCCCCAAGGAACATGAAAGAGTTGATGCTAAAGGATATGTTCTTACTTGTATGTTTAAAATATTATCTGCTATTGATGAATTTGATAATGAAAGAACAAATAGTGATGGCACTTTAAAAAGAGAAACAGATCCTAGAGAAAAAATTGACCAAGAGACAAGAGAATTTTTAGGAGGAGACTTATCTTTAGAAACGCTCAAAGCAAAAACTACCCAATATTCAAATGAAATAATTAGGCAACATGGTGAGGAAAATACAGCTCCAGCATTATCATCTGTTGCAAGTAGTTACGGAGTAAGAGCCTATATGCAACATCTAGAATTAGCAACAGAAGAAGAAATGAGGCCAGAGGTAGAGCCAAAAAAATATTACCAAGATATCGATCTTCCTATGCCAGATAATATGAAAAAAAATATTGCTCTGGCAATGGAAAAATTTGAAGAATCAGCAGAGTTAGGAAATGTTAGATCAATGGGATCTGTCGTTACTTGGGCAGAAAAATGCAACCATCCTAGACTTCATGATTTAAACGAAAAATGGACAACAATAGCAGCAACCGCACCAATCCCCAATCCTAATTCTCAAATAGATTATGCCGAGATGTTAAAAGACAAAGGTGATCTTGAGGGGGCTCGGGATATGTATCAAAGAGCTGCTGATTTTGGTCTGATAAAAGCGCATCAGAAACTTGAAGCATTTCAAAAGGAACAATCCGAGCTGGCAAGTAAAATGGCTGAGGACAAAACAGAGCCAAAATCTTTTGTTGAAAAATTAGGGCTTTCAGAGAAGGAAAAGCCAAGTTCGTTTGTCGAAAGAATGAGAAGTGATAAAACTAATGGTAAAAGCCAAGGTGGCTCGATGGAATTATAAAGATTTTTTTTGAGCTACAACCATTATATTTAAGCTTTTATCTTCTATAAATTCCTCACCATAAATATCATGAAGACTAATGATTCTGAATCCATTTTCTTCTAGGATTTTTTTTAATTCTTTTGATGTATAAATTTGCAGGCTAAAAGAGTTATTAATCTCTTTTGTTTTTCCTAATTTATCTTTGATTTTGTAATTGTCATAAGAGGTAAGGATGGCATTTTTTCTATCTAATTTTGAATATTGGATTTGATGTATTTTATCGCCATCAACTTCAAATTTCTGATCCATTCTTAAATCCTCAACAGCCTCGTTACTCATAGCATTTAGGTTAAAAATATCAAAAATATAAATTCCATTTTTTGATAGATTTTCGCCAATATTTTTAATTGCTTTAGCAAAATCTTCTTTGTTTAAGTGACCTATGGCATTAAACATTGTGATAACTGCGTCAAAAGAACCAGTTTTTAAAGAACGAACATCCCCATCAATAAACTCAATATCTAAATTTTGTTCCTTTGCTTTCTTTCTAGCTATATTTAGTAGCTCTGGGCTAAAATCTGATCCCGTTACTTTATATCCATGTTCGTTAAGATAAAAAACTTGAGAGCCAGTACCGCAAGTCATATCTAGGATATTTTTAGCGTTTTGTTCTTTGAGTAATTTTTCTATTGCCTTATTTTTAATATCGGTATCATCAAAGATATTATGCTTATCAAAATACTCAGGTATTTGTTGATATTCTGCCGGAAGCCCAAAATTTTCATTGTCCCGATAAATCTGTTTCTCCATTACAAAATTATCTAACTTTACCCCTCTTAATAAAACTGTTTGTGCTTTTGATATTTTAAAGCCCATTTTTTCAAAGAAAGGTTTAGCAGTTATGCTGACTTCAGCATAAATCTTTGATAAATTTTTCTGTTTGGCGATTTTTTCTATTTCTTCCAGTAGCTTTGATCCAATATTTCTATTTTGAAATTGATGATGAACATAAAAGCAATCAATATGACCATTATCTTCAAATTCTGCAAAACCTACTATCTTGTCTTTAATAATTGCAACGAATGGCGGTAATTTTTGCCATTTTTTTATCCAGCCTTCTGTTTCTAAAGAAGATTTCGGCGCCCAAGCATTCAATTGCTCTTCATTATAATCTGACTTACAAATTTGGTGAATTGTATTGTAATAAATCTTAGCTAAGTCACCAGCGTCACTTTCTTGATATTTTCTAATTTTTACGTCTGAAGTTTTTGTTAAAAGAAAAAATTTCTCCTTACCATATTCTTTGCTATTAACATCACTGACAAATTCAAAACCTATTTTTTCTAAAACTTTTTGCGATGCGATATTCGCTGGATATGTTACTGCTACAATTCTATTTATCTTTGAATAGTTGTTAAAAATAAAGTCTATGCAAAATTTTGTAAGTTCAGTTGCATAACCCTTGCCCCAATATTTTTTATAAAACAGATACCCTAATTCTACCTCATAGCCATTTTTATTTTTTTCTAATGGATTATGATCGCCATCTGGATCATGAAATATACTAAAACCACATGAACCTATAAATTCATCATTATCTTTTTTAAATACAGCAAAATTAGTAAATCCATATTTATCCATGAGGGATTTATATCTAAGTAATTTCTTCTTAATATCTTCCTTCGGATCATCTGGATTGATTCCCATTGGTTTGATTACATCTTTATCATGCCACAAATCATAACATAACCTATAATCATCTATTTCATGAAAAGGTCGTAGATAGAAATTATCTGTTTTGATGATAATATTATTAATTTGGTAAATATCGCATTCATTCTTGCCATTATAGAGATATTTACCTTTATATTTCATTTTGCATTTCTTCATTACATTGCTTGAAGCAGTATTTTCTGTCTCACAACAAGCAACTATTCTGCTAAAATGAAAATTATCAAATCCCCATTTAATAAAAGCTCTAGCAAGTTCTGTTGCATAGCCTTTCCCCCAGTATTTTTTATGAAGCAAATACCCAACTTCAATATCATTATTTTTATCCCCCGGCAGATAATTTAAACCAGCTTTTCCAATAAATTTACCATCCTCTTTTAAGAAAATATCAAACTGAGAAAAACTATGCTCTTTATAGTGATTTATAGTAAATTCTAGATTTTCCTTTGTTGAAGTAGCATTTCTAACTTTACCATCTCCTATATATCTCATCACATCCTTGTCAGATTGTAGCTTGCACCAATTATCAAGGCTATCTATTGTTGGAATTGATATTTTAAGTCTTTTAGTTTCTAAAATTATGTTTTTCATGATTGACCAAATTCTACAAAATTATCTGAGATCAATTGATTTAATTTATCTTCACTTTTTCTAACTTTTTGCGTCAACAAAGCATTTTCTAAATCAAAAATATGTTTTTTTATATCTAATGATTTTTTCATAACTTTTACAAAGTGTGACAATCAATTTTAAGACAAAAGCTAACTGTTAATTTTCAACAAAACTATTGATATTCTCAATTAGAAATTCACCGCTAAAGGTCATATGACCATCATTTTCGGTTAAAACTAATTTTTTTGGACCAGAATAACTTTCAGCAAGATCAATTCCATGCGATACTGGCACAACCCTGTCCTTCTTGCCATGAATAATTAAAATAGGTAAATCCAATGTTTGCAATTTTTCCTTATTATCAAATTTATCTTTTAGCATTAAAGAAACAGGTAAAAACCAATATGTTTTTTTGGCTACCATCTCAACTGAGGTAAAAGGTGATTCAAGAATTAAGGCTTTTGCATTAAGCTTGGTTGCCATCTCAGTTGCTACTCCAGAACCAATAGATTCACCATATAAAATTATATTTTTATCCTTAAAACCCTGAGCATATATAAAATCAACAGCAGCTTGACCATCAAGATAAAACCCCTGCTCAGATGGTGATCCAGAACTTCCAGGATAACCTCTATATGTAATTGCTAGAAGTGAATAATTAGAATCTTCAGCAAATGCCTGATATTTGTTTTTTCTATTTTCAAGATTTGCTGCATTACCATGAAAATAAATAATTACATTATCTGAATTTTCATTTTTGTAGAACCATGCTCTCAGTTTTTCATTATCATCAGTACCGATATATACTTCACTAAAACCATTTAATCCAATATCACTAGGATTTTGAACTGAACCAAAAGGAAAATATTGTAATTTTCTTTGCATTAGAAACATTACAACACATATAAGCAAATATAATATTAAGATATTTAAAAACATTTTTGTGAATTTCCTAACCACAACAAAATTACAAAATCATTAAAACAATAATTAAGAAATAATAGTAAATAAGGAAAAAAAGAAAGTAAAAAGAATAAAATTAGTAAGAAACAAGGACAGTAAAGCTCTAATATTTGTTGTTTGATCGAATGGATTATTAAACTCGAAGGATTAATAACCACCAATCAATTCAGGAGGTAATCCAGCCGCAGGTTCCCCTACAGCTACCTTGTTACGACTTAACCCCAGTCGCTGGCCTTACCGTGGACAGCTGCCTCCTAAAAGGTTAGCCCACTGGCTTCGGGTAAAGCCAACTCCCATGGCTTGACGGGCAGTGTGTACAAGGCCCGGGAACGTATTCACCGCAGCATTCTGATCTGCGATTACTA
>JAYOLW010000013.1:0-942 GCA_038120515.1 Rickettsiales bacterium
CAATTAAATATAAAATAGGTGTATCTAAAATTGCTAAAATAGATCTAATGACAATTAGGTTAAAAATTAAATATAGTGTTGAACTATAAGATTCATAATTACCAACAATCTTGTTAGTAAAATAAAGGATTGTAACAAAAACAAAGCTTTCAAAAATAATCGAGGAGATAGAGGATATATTATTTCTGAGCCATAAATGTTTGCCTCTAGTTTTCTTCATTAAAAAGTGATATAGATTTACATTTAATGTTTGAGCAAAAAGAAATGTAAAAATAAAGCTTAAAAAAGTTGGATGGTATAAATTAAAAAACTGATCAAAATGTGCATTAGGATCTAATAATGTATTTATTATTATTAGAGTTAAAAAAGCAAAAATATTAATAAAAAATGCAATAAATACTGTTTTCATTGTTTTTGTTTTACCAAAAAATTCAGCGATAATATCAATTACTAAATATGAAATACTGTAAATAAAAATACCAAGAGGAACTGAAACATGGTAATTATTGGAATCTAATAAAAATTTAGGAGCAGACGCAAACCAGTTGTTTTCAGCAGAAATGTTAAATAAGGTAATATTGGCAGAGAAAAATAAAGTAATTGATATTGCTAAGCTTGTAAAAAATAAAGCAGTGAAAGTTAAAAATGCAGTGTCTTTTCTTATCATTTAATATTCTAAAAAATTATTATGCCTAATTCTCACTCTAGTCGTTAAAAGTCAATCATAAATGGTGAGATTAGTAATAGAAATTGAATTTAAGAATTTATTAAAAATATTCGAACTAGACAATTATAAGAATTTCCTTAATTAAACTGTCATCTGAATAAATTTTTTTGAATTAAAAATGACAGTTTTATCTGATAATGAAATTATAGATCTTGCTACTACCAAAGGTATGATTTTTCCTTTTATTGAAAAACCAACAAAATATAATGCTAGTG